>JBFLWI010000033.1:0-14998 GCA_040757675.1 Thermoproteota archaeon
TTAGAAATTTTATGAACATTTGGTATGGATTTTCTGCTCGAAGAAGAGATGATTGATTTACTGACGTACTGCCTGCAGAATCCGAACGCACCAGATGTTGAGCAAAAAAAGGCACGAATCGGAGAGATTGGAAAAGAGTTGTATTTGGATGGCGGCGTCGACGCACTTGAGAATATGTTCTTTGCACTTGAGAACAGAATAAAAGAAGAAATTGGAAAAGATCCGCGACAATTTAGGTCATTGTGGAATGGTAATACTTCGGAGTGGAACTATTAATCTAAAAAATTGTAGAAAAGGCTTATGCCTTTCCGATTCTAAATATTGCCGTTGAACATGTTGGACATGTTCCTTTTGTTGCCGGCTTGCCGTTCTTAAGAGTGACTGGTTTTATACCTGACATCTCTCGCTTTGCTCTGCATTTGACGCAATAGCCTATCATGATGTGTCTTACTAACAAGATCTGCTATTAGCGGAAGGCTGTAAAAATTATTTAACACGAAGGTAGACTGGAGGATCGAATTTGATGTCTAGGCACAAAGTCTAATTTCTGCTACAAAAAGGTCATTGTAGCTCAACGTCTTTTGTCTCTCTGCTCAGCAGCGTTGGTATGATTACAATTATGGAACCAATTATGATATTGATGCCGAGTGCAACTGGTATCATCTCTTTTGCAGAGATCGACATGAGGTGCAGTGCAATCAGTGGCGACCATGAACCAAAGATAAGGCCTGCATTGTATGAAAAACCAGCTGCGCTGTTTCTCGCTTGTGTTGGAAACCTCTCTGAAAAAAACGCAGGGATTGGACCTGATGCAGTAGAGATGATAAATGCGTACACCACTACGACCAAGCTGACAAGCAATGTCTTTTGTAAAATCATCGTCGCAAATGGAATGGAAAGGGCAATCGATGCAAAAACAAAATACAGCATTGCCTTTCTTCGTCCCACTCTTTGCGAAAGCCATCCAGTAAAGGTCATTCCAAGCCAGGATGAGGCAGTGGCATAAATCATGAGTGGCGCAACTTCGGTATTGGTGAACTGACCAAACTGGTGCAAATAGGTAGGAAGGATACTAATTGTGCCGTGATACATGTAAACAAGCCCAGTCATTATGGCTGCACACAACAAAAACTCCTTGCGGTACTCTTTTCCAAAGACTATCTTTCTGAGAGGGGACTTTTCTATGCCGCCCTTTAGGCGTTTTTCGATCCACAGTGGGGACTCGTCCATACTGAATCGGACAAATAGAGCAACAAAACCGGGCACTATGCCGGTAAAAAAGAGGATCCTCCACCCAACTTCCTCAAAGGCCTCACCTGGAAATGTTATTGTAATGATTTGAAATGCAATGGATGCCAACAAAAATCCAAAAGAAAAACCACTTTGTAAAAAGCCTGAGAGGACGCCGCGTCTTTGTTTTGGTACGCTCTCCATTGTGATCACCGCACCGCTACCCCACTCGCCGCCGGCAAAAATTCCTTGAATCAGTCTGATCAATACCAACAAGATGGGGGCCAGCACCCCAACCGTTGCATAGGTTGGCAAAAGGCCTACAGTGAATGTAGCTACTGAAAATCCAAGAATTGTAATTATCATTGCTTTTTTTCTGCCAAACTTGTCACCATATATTCCAAAAATCACAGAACCGAGTGGCCTCATGATCAAAGTGACGGTGTATGATGCAAATGTCGCAATGATACTAAATACGGGATTTTCTGATGGAAAGAACAACTGACTGATTGATGGAACCACAAGCAACATTAGCACGATGTCGTATCCATCAAGTGACCAACCAAGAAAAGATCCGACTATGATCTTTTTTTGTGCAGTAGTTAAGCTCAACAAGCTACTGAGGGTCAGCTCATATTTTAGCTCTGACACACTCCCGACCTTAAAGGACTAAGGCTTTCCCACCCGCTTTGTAAATCATTCTAGCTTACAATTATCTTAATCTCAGTTGCAGGACTAAGTGCTGAGGCGTCCTTGATGCTGTCCCACACATAGATCTCAGCAGTGTATATGCCTGGGATGTCCGTGGACCACGAAATTGCGGGGGATAATGTTTGTTGTGAGTTCAGCGACGCAGAAAACCAGGAAAGCTTTCGTGTGACTTGGTTGCTGTCAAGTATCTGCACGATGTAGACGAAATTCTGCGTGTTTGCCTGCTTGTTTGTGACGTCCGCGGATACTTGGATCTGCTGGTTTACGTTTATGTTCTGGGAAATAGGCTCGCCAAAAGTGTTGACTAAACGTGGGTTCTTTATTTCGGCACGCTGGGTTCCTACTTGGGCAAATGCTTCGTAAACTGGCGCCAAAATTATGAGGAGCGCGAGAAAAAGTCCTGCCTTTCTTAACACGCTTGAATACAAAATTGTGTCATACTAAAGAGTTTTCATGTTAAAATGGTTGAGCTATTGCCCAAATACTAAAGCTCGATTCTGTAATAGTCCCAGCGTTCTGGGTCAAATTTTGTGACAAACTCTGCGTTTTCGTTCTTGTCTATTCTTTTTTGTATTACGTCCCTGAGTGCAAAGCTAGTAAGGTATCTGTAGTTCATAGAGTGGGCCTGCATTGTGAAGAGATGCCTCATCTCACTTCCGCCCCGCAAACCCCAGTAGCCCATCTTTAGCGCAATTGGCTCCAAAAAAACCGTGTTATGTTTTCCATAGTTTTCATCTATTATTTCAGGACGCAGCACATAATTCTCAAGTGGTCCGCCTTTGGCAAAGCCAATTATTGGGCCATCTGAGCTGCCAACTCGCAGTGTGTTGAGAATTGTCTTTGGATCAACGAGTGTCTTTTGGAAGTGCTCTCTGTCTACCTGGAGGGGAGTTGGGAGCTCGTGGTAAATGCTAAGCAATGTCTTTTGAAAGTCTTGGTCGTACCTTATCTTCATTGATTCTATTTTTGGAACAAGTCGTAAATTTTCGTAAAGATAGTCTGATTGTATTTTGATTTCTTGTTGACGCAGATTCAAAAATCCTGTGACTGCGCCCATAAAGTTTTTTCTCATCTCTTTTGGCAGTGCGCGCAAAACAGTGTCACACATGTCTGCCTCATCGTTTAACAGATCTTCAAAATATGCAACGGCTCGCTTTACAATGTATGAAGGATGCCACGCCAGCGCATGTGCGTTTTTCTTTGCCATGTCCATTGCTTTTGTAAAGTCGCCCAATGCGTAGCCACTGACTCGATCGATTACAGAAAGCAGCCATCCGAGCCTGAGGTAATACTGCTGCATCTCTGGGTTGTCTTTGGTAATTGGTGACTGGGAAAAACACTCGTAAATCTGTTTTTCTGCATTTTCTTTTAGCTTGCCTTGCCAGGGATATGTTGTGCGAAGAATGAGTGCTTTGACTATCTCGTTGTCTAAGCCGGCATCTCTGAATAATTCTTTGACTGATGTGTCGTGTGTGAGAAATCTGATGACATTGTCTTCATGCGGCTTGTCGACGCTTTTTTGAGGATCAAAGTCATGAAACAAAGCTGACGCAAAGAGGTACTTGAAGTCTTCAGTCCTAATGTCGTTGAGTATGCTCTTCCATTTGAGGACAATTAGGGAGACATAAGTTACCTCGAGCTCGTGTGTGATGTTATGGTATCCGTAATAGTCCTTGCCCAGACCTTGTGTCTCGAAGATCTTTATGGTGTAGTCGAGCATCCTTGTGAAACAAGGATGCTCCAGCCCGCAGGTAGCGCAAAGACTGATTATCTCGTTTCTTAGAGTCTGCGGGTTTGCAAAGAGTTGCATTAGTACTCGATGTGCGGACAGTTTTAAAACTGTATAGGCCGCCGGTGCAAATTTTACAAAATTTGCGCAGATTTTATGATAATTTCCCAATTGATCTTGACGCGCTTTGATAATGAGCTTGTGTTTTTTTGATTAGTGCAAACAAGCTGCGCAAATGTCCGCACACACAAACCATTCTATTCTATTGCATAATATGATAATCATGAACCCAAAACAAAACTCAAAAATCAAACTTGCAATTCTCAAACTCCTCGAAGAGGGTACGTCGGACAGAGGAAAGATCTACAAAAAACTGCAAAGCGAATTTGGCATGTCTCAAGCAGAGGCACGGCTTGCGTGCAAGGAGGTCAAAATAGAATTAATCTCCAAGCTAAAGACACTCCAATCAGGCATGCTGGAGCTCTGAGAAAGACTCATAGTATAATCTGAGTCAAGTTGTTGCGTGCACCTTGACAAAGACACCCTGCTTGCGTTGACGCAGAACTCGGCACAAAAGTATGTGATGAGAATTAAAGGTGTAGAATACTCACCAAAAGAAATACAGCTGAGCTATGTGGAGACTCCGGTAAGCAGACCTACTACGAGGGGGGGCGTGTATTTTTCCGACAAGATGGGCTTTAAAATAAAGGTAAATCTTGCAGACACAGGCCTTTCCAGCTCGCTTTCAAAGATGATGCTTGGGCCGAACGCCGACTTTGAGCAAATACAGTTTCTAACACAGCTAAACGTTGGTGGAACAACAAAGAAGCTGAAGATATTTGCGAATCTTGTAAATTATGTGCAAAAATCAGACGGCCTTGAGCTTAACCTGATGGTTGTCGGCACAGAATCAACCAACTGATGCCTTGAAGTATTTGTCGTAGGTCTTTCTTTTTTCTTCATCTGATAGTATTTCGTAGGCTTTTGTTATTTCGGCAAATATCTCAGATGTCTTTTGGTTTTTTGTCTTGTCTGGGTGGTATTCTTTTGCAAGCTGCCTGAATTTAGCCTTGATTTCTTCCTGCGTTGCATCATTTGAGACGCCAAGCGTAGCATAATAGTTTGGCAGTCTTGACTCTTGTAGCATCTTGCGGAATTCCTGGGCCTCTTTTGTCTGCTTTTTTTCGCCAAAAAAGTCTTCGTCATCTGCATTCCATTCAGAATGGTATTTTTCGTAATCTCGGTTTTGCTTTGATGCAAACTCTTTTTTTTCATACTCGGTCTTTTTTCGTAGTATGATGTCTCTTGCCAAATACAAAAACAATGCAACAACTGCGGCAGCAATTATGATCATTGCAAGCCTTACGTCATTTGGGTTGTAGTATTCTGAGATCTCCTCTGAGCCACGCTGTGCTTCTATGATGATGGCGGGCTGTTGTGCATGTATGGCAAGCACGCTAACTGTGAATACGAAAATCAGCGCAAAGGCAGCTTTGGACATTATTGTATTATGTCGATTCTAAAATTTTATTAAGATTCGCATGTGCTAGACTAGCCTAAAGTCCTCTTTGACCGTGTTTAGGACAATGTTTGTCACGGTTTTGTCCACGTTTTGCTTTGAGGAAAGGTTCTTGACAAACTTGCTCAATTCGTCTCGGTTTTTGAATTTTGCAACAAGTACTGTGTCTGACTCGCCTGTTACATCGTAGACAGCACAGACGTTTTCAAGGCTGGCAATTTCGTTTTCTATTTCGACCATCTTGCCTTTTTTCGTATAAATTTCAATTATCGCAGTCAGGTCGTAGCCAAGCTTTTCGTGGTCAATTATTGCCGTATAGCCTTTGATTATTTTTTCCTGCTCCATCTTTTTTATTCTCGTTAGGATGGTGACAGTAGACATGCCAAGCTTTAGCGCCAATTGCCTTGATGAGAGTCTTGCATCAACTAGAAGATTTTTTAGAATTTTTACATCTGTTTTATCTAAGATCATTGAGTATTAACTACGCTTTACAAATATTAAAGGTTATCAGAATTTTTTAAATGGATTTTCAGCTTCTCTTCATGACATCATAAATCCATCCATGCTCATAATAAATTATAGAATGATTGAAAAGAATTTCGACTTTAATCGACTGTATGACAAGGTTCTAAGGTATTATCTGCGAAAAAAACACTATACAAAGGAGCAGGCAAACTTCATCGCACAAAGGGTGGTGCAAAAAGAAAAAGACCTGCGTACTTGCAAGAACACAAAATGCGGTCACCTACTGCATGACCACCTAAGGAACTACGAGTCGTGCCTAGTGGATAATTGCGGCTGTGAGCGATTCCTGAGGACTAGCTAGTTGTCCTGAATCTTTTGCACAAAGGTGTTCAAAGAAAATGGTTTTTGAAGATACTCCACTTTGTCCTCAAGGGACTTTGTACCTTCACTCCCACTCAGCGCGTAGGCAGATGCAAACACGATCTTCTGGGTGGGTTTTACGCTTAGGATCTCAGTTGCTACCTCGGAACCACTCTTTTTTGGCATGGATTGGTCTAAAACCACTACATCGAATGGATTTTGGTCCAAGGCCTCAAACTCACTCTTTTTGAGGGATTCTTGGTATTTTTTTAGGCATTCTGCGCCGTCCCTTGTTATGACTACGTCATGTCCGTATTTTCGTAAAATCTTGTCATACTGGCTTGCGGTAAACTGGTTGTCTTCGGCGATGAGTATCTTCAATCCTGCTTGTGTTTTTGGCTTTGAGCGGTTTTAACACTAGTTTGTCCTTTTTAAACACACAGAGAAACTGGAAAACGACAATAACTTTGGTGTTGTATTAGATGTGATGGAAGAAACAGATGAGCTCATAAAAAAAGGCAAGGTGCTTTTAGCTGAAGGAAGCTTCGAGCAGGCACTCTCTAATTTTGAGCAGGCATTGTTGCTTGATCAAAAGAATGCACAGATCTGGAATCTAAAGGGTGCGGCACTGCGCAGCATGGGAAGATACGATGAGGCAATAGAGTGTTTTAACAAGGCATTGGAGCTGGACCCAGCAGACAAGTATGCCTCATAGGAGATCTACTATGTTTTGGATTAACAAAAGACTAATTATCGTAGCAATGAAAGATTTTTCTAAAGAAAAAAATGAACAATGTCGAGAAAATTTTGAGCAAGGCATCTGAGCTGTGTGAAGACGGCAAGTTCAAAGCTGCGGTAATTTTGTACAACAGGGCACTAAAGGCAAGGCCAAACAATGTCGACGCACTGATTGACAAGGGTGTGGCACTACAAAACATGGGTCGCCTCAAGCAGGCACTAGGTTGTTTTCAAAAAGCATTAGATGTAGAGCCAAAAAATCTGACGGCGCTAATCAACAAGGGCTCTGTCTTGCACAGTCTTGGCAACTTTGAGGAGGCAATAGAGTGCTACGACGCCGTGCTTGCAATAGACAAAAAATCTACAATGGCTCTTGCATACAAGGGACTCTCACTTGGCGAGCTCGGTTTTGTAAAAGAGGCCCTATCTTATTTCAAAAAGGCACTTAGAATAGACAAAGATTATGATCTGGCACAAATTAGTAAAGATATAGCAAAAAGACTGCTCAAAGAGCAAGGTCTGATGCGTTAGTTCTAAAAAATCGTCACATCGCCAGGTGCAGGTTCACGCTTTTGGTTTTTGTGGAAGTTGATGTAGTCGCCATGGTCTGTCTCTTGGTGCTCCCTTAGCTTTTCAATTGTCTCAAAGACATTGTTGCACAAGTAGCACTTTGGCTTGTACTCATCGACAAGAGGCATCACCATGTTTCTAGATGTGGTTACCGGGTATTTCTTAATTTGCGTAGCCGTGAATTTTGCCACAATGTTAAAAATACGTCCAGTCGGCATCAGGGTATGCAAAAACTCGGTATCCTAGCTTCACTGGTTCTAATTAGTGCAGCTTTGGTAGGGCCAATGGGGGTCTCTGTCGCACAAGAATCCCCACAGACTGGTACAAACGCAACCTCTACTGATGTCACTCCGACTGAAACCGAAGCCACACCAACCACACCACCAAAACCGCAAAAAGAGCTTACAATGGAAGAGAAAATAAAGAAAGAGCTTGCCGAAAGAAAAGCGAAGCTTGAAGCTAAACTCGATGATCGTGTAAAAAAGATCAAAGAAAAATCACTCAAAAAAGCGCAGACATGGGATGAGCGACACGAAGAACGACTCAAAAAACTAGAGGAAGCAGAAGGAAAACGACAAACAACAATCAAAGAGCAAAAAGCAAAACTGCAAGAACAAACATCAAAGAAAAAATCAAAGCTTGAAGAACAAATGAGCAAAAAAATTGGTACACTTGAAGAAAGAACAAATGCGGCAAAAGCAAAGTTTGACAAAATGATGGCAGACAAGATGGCAAAGTTCAACGCCAAAGTAAAACTCAAGTCAAAAACAGTAGCACCAATTGAGCCGGTGGTTCCGCCAACTGAAGAGACTGCGCCAAATACTGGCTCGAACTCGACGCAGACTGATACTCAATAAACGTGCTTTTTTATTTACAATCTCAGTTATTGTTTTATATCGTAATCCCCAACTGATTCTGTTGGATACAAAAGCGATTCTGCTTGCTGTAATGCTTGTGGCGTCTGTAACGTGGATAGCATACATGCAGGCGTATGCGCAAACTCAGCCAAAGGAAAAAGCGTCTGATAAGATACGCGAGTTTGAGGCCCAACAAGAAGAAAAGCTAAAGAAGCTGCAAGAAAAGAAACTGGCACAGCTGGCAGAAATAGAGGCAAAGAAAAAAGAAGTTCTTGAAAAGAAAAAAAAGCAGCAAGAGGAATTAGAGGCAAAAAGAAAGCAGCTTGAACAAGAAAAGGAAGCAAAAAGACAAGAGATTCTCCAGAAAAGGCAGGATCGAATAGCCGAGTTCAGCGACATAAAAGAAAAGGCAAGACAGCAGGCCGAAGAATTCCAGCAAAAAAGAATGCAACAACTAGAAGAGAAAAAACAGCTAAGCACCAAAGAAGAAATCGAAAAAAGAAAGAAGGAACTTGAAATGCAAACCAAGATGACAAAAGAGAAATTCTTGGCGCAACAAAAACAGGCGCAAAAGGAGTTGGAAGAAAAGCGCAGAGAGGCCTTAAAACTGCTCAAAGAAAAAAGACTCGAAATAGAACAGGAAACAGCCAAAAAGGCGCAACAAACTTGGGAAAAACAGCAAGAACTGGCAAAAAAGACACTAGAAGAACAGACGAAAAAGTCTGCAAAAAAATCTACAACAAATCAGACTACGAACTAAACATGCAGTCTTGTTTTTAAATGAAGAACACTTGTGACTTGGTCGCATTATTTTTATAGTGAAGCGATGGTTTGCCAATATGCAAAAACTAGGAATGATAGCTTCAGTACTTCTTTTGGCCTCAGTGATCGTCGGCCCAGTTGGATCATCATACGCACAGACAGTAGATACCAACAAGGCAGCAAAGATGAGTCACGAGGAAAAAAGAGCAATGATGGACAAACAAAGAGAAGAGCGACTGGAAGCACAAAAACAAAAAGCTGCTGAAATCAAAGCGAAGATGAACGCCAAAAAAGAGGCCGCGGCAAAAGAGCTAGAAGCGGCATTGGCAGCGCGCCAAACAGCAATGAAAGAAAACCTTCCACGAACTGAAGATATCATTGCAAAACTCAAGGCAGCTGCAAAGGAAGCAATTGACGCAAGAAAGGCTTCTGGCGGTCCAAGTGAGGTGCAAAAGGCACTCGAAAAAGAGCGCGACGCACTAAAGAAACGAATCGAGGAATACAAAAAGATGATTCCAAAGTTGCCTCAGAAAGACATCAAGTACGTCAAAGAGGACCAAAAAGGACGAGAAAAGAAGCTCAAAGGTTATGATGCAGTAGACCAGTACTCAAAGGAAGTCGAACTCAAAAAAGAATACAAGAAGGCTGAAGAGATCAAAAAACAAAGACAAGCAGAAATGCACCACAAGAACCGACAGTAGGCAAAACGAAAGTTAGTCTGCACGGTTCAGTTTCTTTTATATTTACAAGTACTTCGAGGAAGAATAGTTGCTCAGAGAACTAATCAGCGAATCAAAGTCGATAGAAAAGGCCTTGGCAGGCGAAGAGCTTTCATTTAATGAAGGACTCGAACTTCTAAACGACGACAACAACTTTGTAGTTGGTGCGACAGCTGACCTGGTGCGAAAAAGACTTGTCGGCGACAAGGTGACATTTGCGGCATCATACTACATGAACTACACCAACGTATGCGCTGCAAGCTGCCAGATGTGCGCATTTTATCGAAAGGGAGATGAGCAAGACGCATACACTCTGAGCCCTGAGCAAATCGAGCAAAGAGTATCTGCTGCAAAACAGCTTGGAGCAACCGAGGTCCACATTGTGGGAGGATTTCACCCAAAGTTGCCACTGGACTATTACGAAAACATGATGAGAATAATCAAAAAGAACCATCCAGATCTTACGATCAAGGCATTTACTGCGGCCGAAATATTTTATTTGTCAAAACTGACAAAAAATTCTGTTAAAGAGATACTTCTGAGGCTAAAGCAAGCAGGCCTTGACTCTATGCCCGGAGGTGGCGCTGAGCTGTTCCATCCGGAGATAAGAAACCTCATAGTGCGAGGCAAGTGTTCAGGACAGGAGTGGCTTGATACAATAGAGCAGGCCCACAATCTGGGAATTAGGAGCAATGCCACGATGCTGTACGGCCACATCGAAAAGCCAGAGCATGTAATCGACCACCTAATCAAAATACGCCAGCTGCAAAAGAAAACCGGCGGCTTTATCACATTCATACCACTCAAGTTCAGCTTGGACAACACGGAGCTTGAGCAAAAAGGGCTTGTAAAACACGAGTCTTCTGCAATTTATGATCTAAAGATCATTGCCATATCTAGACTGATGCTTGCAGGCGCGCTCAACAACATCTCGGTGTATTGGGTTGCGTTTGGCAAAAAGCTTGCACAGGTGGCGCTCTCAAATGGGGGAAGCGACTTGGTTGGAACTGCGTTTTCTGAAGAAATTTACAAGGCGGCAGGCAAGCCAACCAACTCGTCTGTAATGGAGCTTGCTACCATGGTAAAGGAGATCGGCAGGCAGCCAGTCCAGCGTGACACGTTCTTTAGGACTCTAAGAACCTTTTAGGTGCCTGCTTAAGGCATCGAGTTTTTGTTGCATAGTTTGTGTCTTGTCTGTTCTTGAATCTATTTTGAGAACGGTTTCGACTCGCTTTACGCCGAGCCTGTGGACCGTCTCAATTACAGACTTTGATGCCTCGAAGATTTTTGAGATGTCGTCTGATTCTAGGATGGTGCCCATAGGAGTGGTCTGGTACTTAACACCGTTTGCATCTTGGAGTGTCTCTATTGCCTTTGCGATGTAAAAGCTCAAACTGGTCGAGTCGGTACCGATTGGGTAGATGCTTATTTCTGCATGAATCAATGAATTGTTTAAGAGCAATTTTGATTAAAGTCTTTAGGCCGGCGGTTTCTTTTCGATTGTCTTTGCTCCACCTTTTTTTCTTCTTGCGCCAAAGCTGATGAGCACAAGCAAAAATCCAACACCTGTTAGCATTGCAGCAAGGTTGGAATAGTCGCGGTTTTCCCTTTGTTTCAGCTCAAGCTCTAGTGCTTGGTCTTCTGTCATGTCGGCAGTACCAAGCGGGACTATGGAGTTGAAATAAATCAAAAACGAAATCCCTACTGCGACCATGGCCATTCCGCCGCCTAGGATTTTTTTGTCGACTAGGACCATGTTTTTGTTAATGATGTTGTGATTTTTATATGAATCTGTGTGCACAAACACTTGTAAAGAATCAAAATGAGTTGGCTTTGATTTTGAAACATTTGTTTATTTTTTGAATGTCAATTAAACACATTTGAGAATTGCAGTCGATCATCTTTATTTTATAAAATGACGACAGTATTTAGAAGCTAACACACGTGCTTGTGGTATCAAAGGTGGTAGGTATCACAAGAAATGCTGTGACCTGTTCCTTAGCAGACTGTGTTAGCTTCGTCCTATCTCATTGATTTTTAATTCGAATTTTGGCACCAAGTCTTTTTTTATCGCAAGATCAAAAAGATGTCTAATTGATTCTTCGCCTGTTTTCCCCATTTCAACTGTGACATCGTTTACATACATTTTGACGAATTTTTCTATTAGGTCTGCAGGCTTGCCCCTGGAATATGTCATGGCGTACTCTAGTGCATCTTTTTGGTGTTCAAGGCCGTACCTGATCGAGTCTTGAAGATACCTGTCGAATTTTTGGATTGTCGCTTTGTCGAATTTGTTGTTCATCACGTTTGTGCCAAGAGGCACTGGAAGGCCATTTGTGGAATCATGCCACCATTTTCCTACATCTAGAATCTGGACAAGCCCCTCCTCCTTGTAGGACAGCTGGGTCTCATGGATTACCAACCCCGCATCTACTTTGCCTGAATTTACTGCCTCTGGAATATCACTGAATCTCATTTCCACATAGTCAAATCTTCCAATCATCAGCTGCAGTAGCAAAAACGCCGAAGTCATCTTGCCGGGAATTGCAATCTTGCAGCCTGCAATCTTTTCTTTTTGGATCATATCCTTTGCAATCACTATTGGGCCGTATCCAATTCCAAAACTTCCACCGCTTCGCAAAATGGTGTAATTTGGAAGGTACGCGCAAGCATGAACAGATACTGCGGTGACGTCGAGTTCTTCTTTTAGTGCTCTTTTGTTTAATTCCTCAATGTCTGCAATTACGTGCTCTACTGTAAAATCAGACGACGGCACCTTTCCTGTGAGCATCCCATAAAACATGAATGCGTCATCAGAGTCTGGTGTATGTCCTACGGAAATTTTCATGATTTGGAATTTTTTGTCTGGTTATAATAATGGAGCTACCAGTCCATTTTTGAGATCTGTCTTATGATGTCTTTTTCTGTAACAAATCCGACGATATCTTGGTTCTTTGTTACTGCGACTCCGTGAACTCTGTACTCAATTAGGATCTTTGCAACCTTGAGCAGATTTGCCTGCGTAGATACTGTGATGATTCGTTTTGTCATTATCTCGCTTACTTGGCATCTTTTGCCAAAACCTGTTGAGAATATGTTGTCGTCACATCTATTGGCATGGTATAGCGCGTTGTTTAGGAAGTTCTTGTGGGTGAGAATGCCAAGGGGGATGCCTTTTGCGTCCTTGACTAGTATGCGTGATATCTGGTTGTCGAGCATTCTAAACAAAGCATCATAAAGCGGCGTTGTGTCTTGTACAAAAAAACTCCCAATCGACATAATGTCTGCAAGTCTGGTTGTGTCCTTTGCATGCATATAGAAGTACTTGACCAGGTCGTGCTTTGTTATGACCCCTTTTACTTGGTTTCCGGTCTTGATACCAAGCGTGTTTATCTTTTTTGTCAGCATGAGGCTTGCACAGTTTGATATAGGTGCAAACTGGTCAACTGTTTCTAGTTGCTGCATTTTTTGGCCAGATTGGATGTCTTTGATGTTGCGGTTTTCTTCGAGGAGTGTCTTTGCAATGTCTTTTTGCGAGAGTATGCCGTAGCCTGTCTCGTTTCTTACTAAAATGCCTGAGATGTTGTGCTCAATTATCTTTTCTATTGCCTCGTAGATTGTTGCGTTTTGGTTGATGGATATCGGAAGCTGCAACAAGTCTTCTGCCGTTACAAGAAACGAGTCGTGTTTTCGTTGTTGCTTTAGCAATGTGAGTTTTGGTGCCGATTCTATGATATTGTGTAGGATGATCGTTTTGTGCAAACAATTTTTTGGATTTTGAGCACTAAGAACTTAAATCTGTGGCAACAAGTTTACACAATGAAGACAGTTGAGGCCTTCAAAGCTGACATATTTTTGCAGCCAAAATTTCTAAAAGAGTTCAGTGGTGTGGCACAGCTCTCAGATAAGATCCTAGAACGGTGCGTGTTTTGTGGCACTGGCGACTCGCTTTCAGCCGCAATGCTTGCAGAGGCGTTTTCAGAGTATCGGGTACGAGCACTTGATCCTTTGGATGTGATAAAAAACAAAAAACTACTCAGGGGCAAAAAGGCCTACTTTGTTTCAATATCGGGAAATACTATCTCAAACATCAAGGCAGCACGTCTGGCACAAAACGCCACAGCCATTACAAAAAATCAATCAAGCAGATTAGCAAAGGCATGCGATGATGTCATTGTTTTGCCATATTGTGACTCTGGAATTCTGACGTCTGGAAGCATCGGATTTTTGGCAAGCGCACTGATGTGCATTTCACTTGTAAAAAGATTCAAGATAAAAAATCCGCAAAAACTATTCGATCTAGCACAAGTGGTCGCAAAAAAGATCACACCAAAAAACCGGGTCTTCATTCTTGGCAACCAGTACACGTACCCAATAGCGTTGTATGGTGCAGCAAAGATGTACGAGGTTCTAGGACATGACGCACATTATGAGAGAATAGAGCAGTTTTCACACATGGGCATGTTCTGTGCAAGGCGTGGTGACACTGTAATTCTGCTTGAGCAAAAAAACAAACACGCAACAAGACTTGCAAGGCATCTTGAAAAACTTGGCCTAAATGTGTACCACCCAAGCATCTCTGCAAACATGATGGACCAAGTCGTCTTCTACACGTTTGTCTTACAGCTTGTGACACTAAACGCTGCGACAAAACTACGTTTGTCTGATTGCCACTTTGTGACAAACAAGAAGATCCGAAATGCAAGCTCGGCAATGATTTACTGAAATTTTTTTCAAAATTCAGATCTATTTTGCAGAAGATTTAATACCTGTTTGCCAAGGATTTCAATCAAATATGAAGTTCAAGGCAACTGAGCAGATCCTAAAAATAATCAAAGACAAGGACTGCATTAGGAATTTTGGAGTAATTGCCCACGTTGATCACGGCAAGACAACGATGAGTGACAACCTGCTAGGGTATGCTGGAATAATCTCCCCTCAGGCAGCTGGAAGGGCGCTTGCCTTGGACTCGATGAAACTAGAACAAGACAGACAGATGACAATCGTGCAGGCAAACGTGACTTTACTTTTTGAGAAAGGTGGAAAAGAATACGTCATAAACATGATTGACACGCCAGGACACATCGACTTTACTGGACGTGTGACTAGAAGCTTAAGGGCAATTGACGGTGCAGTCGTGGTGTCTGACTCTGTGGAAGGAATCATGACTCAGACTGAGACCGTAACAAGGCAGGCACTGGAAGAGAGGGTACGACCAGTGCTGTACATCAACAAAATAGACAGGCTCATCAAGGAGCTGAGGCTGACTCCAGAAAAGATGCAGGAGTGGCTTGCAAACATCATTACTACTTTTAATGGATTAATCGACACTTATGCG
>JBFLWI010000034.1:0-14730 GCA_040757675.1 Thermoproteota archaeon
GGCTTTTGAAAAATGCTCAGGAGGATGCGGCAAGGCTTTTGAAAAATGCTCAGGAGGATGCGGCAAGGCTTTTGAAAAATGCTCAGGAGGATGCGGCAAAAATCGAGGATTCTACTAGTGTCGCAGAATATGTTACCAGATCTGTTGGTGAAACCGATGGTGGCAAAGCAATAAAAAAAGACAAGATATACACAATTGGCGAAATGGCATCAAGACTTGCTCATGATTTACAGAATCCATTGACAATAATTAAAAACACAGTCGAGATTCTCAAGCTCAAACAGCCGGAATTAGACAAAAAAACACAGGAAAATTACGAACGAATTGAACGCGCGACATCAAGAATGTCCCAGCTCATACGTGACATTTTAGATTATGTTAGAACCAGTAGCCCATTGAGGGAGAAAACATCGCTTGTCAGCTTGTTGAAAACCGTAATAGGGGATTTGAGTGTTCCAGAAGATATTAGAATAATTTTGCCAGACGAAGATATCGAAATTTACGGCGATGCGAAACAACTAGAAATTGTCTTTTCAAACTTGATTCTAAACTCTATTCAAGCAATAGAGAAAAAGGGGAAGATAATGATTCAGGCCTCAGAAACAGACGACTCGGTAGTAATTGACGTCATAGATAACGGACGAGGAATAGAAAAGGAAAACCTCATGAAGATCTTTGAGCCGTTATTTACGACAAAGCAGGGAGGAACCGGCCTTGGACTTGCCAGTTGCAGATCAATAATAGAAAACCATGGTGGCACAATAGAGTGTTCAAGCATCGTGGGTAAAGGAACAGTCTTTACCATACACCTTCCAAAATTCTAAGCAAACTACAAAAACATAATATTCATTTGACATTTCAAAAAACCTGAGACACTTGCTTAACTTGGGGATTCTTATTTCTGGGCGCGGAAGCAACATGGAGGCAATTCTCAAGGCAGTAAAGCGCCAGCGGATCCCAGTAAACCCAGCCATAGTCATCTCAAACAATCCAGACGCAAAGGGCCTCAAAATTGCACAGAAGTTAGGAGTCAAAACCCAAGTCATACCAAGCAAGAATTTTACCGGCACACGGTGGGAATACGATCAGAAAATAATCAAAGCGCTCAAAGAACATGGAGTCACAGAGAAAAACGGCCTAGTTTGCCTTGCTGGCTTCATGAGGATAATTAGTCCCGAGTTTATTCGAAAATATAAAAACCGAATTTTGAATATCCATCCTGCTATTCTACCTTCATTTCCCGGACTGCATGCACAAAAACAGGCACTTGAATATGGTGTCAAATTTAGTGGCTGTACTGTCCATTTTGTAGACGACGGAGTAGACACTGGACCGATAATCCTTCAAGCAGTTGTCAAAGTCAAAGATGACGACACTGAAGAAACACTTTCAAAGAGAATTCTTGCAAAGGAACACAAGACATATCCTCAGGCAGTGAGACTAATTGCCGAAGGAAGAATAACGATTTCTGGCAGGAAAGTAATAATCAAGAATCAGGGCCGCTAAAAAAATACAGCACGATTAGCTCTTTTTTATTGCCAAAAAATTTGTGTGGCACGTTTTTTTGCACATAAAATGCCTTACCCTCAGACACCTCGTAATCCTTGTTGTTTATCTTAAGGTATCCATCTCCCCTTACAACAAAATACACTTCGTCTGCGTCATGAGGTGTTTGAGAATCTTCTTCATGTGGCTGTAATACCAACACACCTGCGGCAATGTTTTCGCGATTAAGAAAGGTGTGAAAATACCCAGTTGAATTCCTAACATCATCAATGTATTTTTTTACATCAAATTCTAGTTTCATTAAAGCTCACTTTTTCTTCTTTTTTGATTCTTTTTTCTTTTGCATTTTTCTTATCATCAAGGAAAACAACGTACCTGCAGGTATGCCAATCAGAGTTCCAAGACTCACATAAGGAGCTAGGAAAAATCCACCAATCCAGATGCCTCCGTCTGTGGTGAACTCCATAAACGTCCTAGGCCTCAAAAGAAGCGGTATTGTCTTTGAGGTCGTTTTTTCTTGGCCAGAGTCATCAGTGTATTGTACGGTTACTTCAAATGGGAGTTTGTGCTCTATTGCCACATCGGTCGGACTGGTGATTATCTGAGTGTGGATTGAAACTGGTTCGTCTTTTTCAACAGTAGAGTAAGAAAACGCTGTCTGGCCACGTATCATGACGTCGTTTGGAGGAATTATTCTTACTATAACATCGTGCAGGGTGGTATCTTTTGAGACAACCTCCACGCTAAATGGAAATTCAGCGTTTGGGAATATCGCAGATGGCGCAACAGTATTTATCTGGATCTCTGCTGTGCCTTTGATTTCAACTGGTATTGCTATGTTTTGTTGAAACGGCGGCATGGGCGTCTCATTGTTGCTCAGAAGAACTTGTGAGTATAACGCATTTATGTAATTGGTACCAATCTTGGAATTCTCAGATGTCGCAAATTCAAGAACGCCTCCAAAAGATCCCCCCTTTGAGAGCCTCACTATTGTAAGTGTTTGATTCTTTACCTTAATTGACTCGTCTTGCGATGTCGCTGTAAATTTGATGTCTTGTTTGTCTTCCCACCCATTATTTTGTATGAAAATCGAGATCGAAAAGTCTTTGCCTGCGATTACGGTGTCTGGGTATTGAATGCTTACGTCGACGCCACCTTCCATCGTCTGTTTTATTGTTGCCGCATATATGCTCGGAGTCGCAACAAACAACAAGCCGAACACAAGAATTGCGATTGCTTTTTCCATTTGAAAAATGAACATTACTGTAGTGACGAATTAAGTTTTTGCTCTAGTTCTTGCTGTTTTGCACGCATTTTGATGTTATTGTTTTTAGTTGGAAAATAAAATCTCAATAATGATGTTTGAACCAATAAATTAAGGATTGTTTGCATCTAAAAATGAATTATAACGTCTTGAATTTAAATTCTAATTTGTTGGACGCGCCTGCAGGGTCGCAGTAAGCTCGACTGTGTCACCATTTCGATTTATCTGCAGCAGTACAGAGTCGCCAACGCTTTTGTTGTCAGCAATGTAGATGATAAGATCGTCCATGTCTCTTATCTGGCGTCCGTCCAGCGCGGTTATGATGTCACCACCTTTTAGGCCACCATTTGCAGTGTATGTTGCTTCCCGGAGCCCCGCTTTTTGCGCAGGCCCCCCATCCACCACGGCAGTTACAAAAACACCTTTGTAGTTTTTTGGGAGCCCAAGCTGTTTTGTAATGTCTGGTGTAAGACTTGTTCCTGCTACGCCAAGCCATGGATGCTCGTAACTTCCCTTTTCAATGAGAGAAGGAACTATTCTTTTTATCGTGTTTGCAGGCACTGCAAACCCAATTCCGGAAAACTCGCCTGTTTTTGATTGGATGGCAGTGTTTATGCCAATTACGTATCCTTGCAGATTTAGCATTGGACCGCCAGAGTTGCCAGGGTTGATTGCCGCGTCAGTTTGAATCACGTTCGGTATTGAAAATCCCGATTCGGTGTTTGGCAAAAGCCTACCGGTTTGACTCACTATCCCCGTAGTCATTGTGTTACTGAGCCCAAACGGGTTTCCTATTGCAATAATCTGTTGACCCACTTCGAGTGTAGACGAGTCTCCTATTTTTAGCGGCACTACGTGTTCTTCTGAGAAATCATCGATAATTTGCAAAACTGCAATGTCGTTGAAAGGATCTGAGCCGATTACTTTGGCAGAATAGATGTTACCGTCTACAAATCTCACATCTACTTCTTTTGCCCCAGCTACTACATGATGGTTTGTTATTATGTGTCCTTCTGCATCATAAACAAAACCTGAGCCAAGCCGTGTGGACTGACTTTCAAGAGGCATGCCATTAATTATGATGTATGGGTTTATTGTTGAGACCTTACTGGTTATTTGCACTACAGAATTTTCTACCTCCTTGAAGATTACCGTGAGTGGACTTTTTGATTGAGTGTCAACGGTAAGTAATGCGGGTTGTATTTTCTCTTCTGTGACAAGCTCTTTACTTATTTGAACGACTTGGGTTTGTGCTAGTTCTGGTTGCTGTTTAATCTTCGAGCCGGAATAAACGCTTCCAAAATTAGTTGTAAATCCCGTAACTAGAGAGACTGAAAGTATGCCAATTATAATTAGGAATATTTTTTCGCGGCCGTTCATTCTTAATCACGATGTGAAACTTTTTGATGGTGTATTGCCTATAACCATTACGTAGAAATCATCGGTGTAAAATCGAATCATTTGTTTTTCATACATCATTTTACATTATTAAGATTAAGTGAACAAAGTTCTTTTTTATTTTTACGTGTTTTATACAATGCTGCAGCCAAAGACTCGACAGTACTTTAAATTAGAATTACTTTGCAGAAGTTGTGTGTCTGGAACAAAAATTGATGGAATCCAAGTAGCTGCTGCAGTAAGAGAGCGAGTAAAAAAAGCAGTTGAGGAGCTCGCGTTAGATGGAATAAAACCATGCCTTGCCACTGTTCTTGTCGGCGACAACCCAGCATCTGCAACATACGTAAGAAACAAGCAAAAGGCATGCGCCGAAGTTGGAATATTGACTAAAGACCACAAGCTACCCGCCACACTCACACAGACACAAATGAATGAGCTTATCGATTCATTAAATCAAGACAAAGCAATCCATGGAATATTGGTTCAGCTGCCCCTCCCAAAACAACTCGATGAGTTTGAAACAACTTCGAGAATTTCACCCCTCAAAGATGTAGATGGACTTACCCCCCATAACGTAGGATTATTGGTAATGAAAAAAGCTGTTCTTAAGGCATGCACACCTTCCGGCATAATTGAACTATTAGACCATTATGAAATACCAATTGAGGGAAAAAGTGTCGTCATAATAAATCGAAGCAACCTGGTTGGCAAACCATTATTCCATCTCCTCGTAGAACGAAACGCAACGGTAACTATGTGTCATTCAAAAACCAAAAACCTTGCAGACATATGCCGAGCTGCCGACATTGTGATCACCGGTGTTGGAGATAGATCAAAGTTTGTTCTGACTCCAGACATGATAAAGCAAGGAGCCGTAGTAATCGATGTGGCCACCGGACGCCTTGATGGCAAGCTGGTAGGCGATTCAAATTTTGACGAAATAATTCAGAAAGCGTCGTATGCATCACCTGTTCCCGGCGGAGTGGGGCCAATGACCATAGCAATGCTTTTAAAAAATACAGTAACTGCTGCATCATTGAGCAAGAGCTTTGAAGGAAAATAACGAAAAATCAAGTCTGCGCAAGCTTTTGTTAGGAAAACGCGATAACCTTTCTGCAGATTTTATTGACATAGCAAGCAAAAAGATCCAAAAAAACCTCAAAAAAATACAGGACTACCAGACTGCTAAAACGATTGCAGCGTATTATTCAATAGGCAGCGAGGTAAGAACGCACGACATACTACAAGACATACTAAGTAGTGGGAAGATTTTGGCACTGCCAAGGGTAGAAGACAATCATCTGGTTTTTTGCAACGTCAGCAGATTCGAGGATCTTGAGAAAGGCGAGTTTGGCATAATGGAACCAAAACAGAATTGCCCACAGATAAGTGAGTTTGATGTAATACTGGTTCCAGCTATTGCGATGACAAAAGGCGGTCAACGACTTGGATATGGAAGAGGATTTTACGATCGATTTTTGGCCTATACAAAATCCACCACGATTGCACTTACATATTCAAAGTTCGTTGTAAAGAACATTCCTTTTTCAGAAGATGACGTAAGGATTCGTTTGGTAGTCACAGAAGATGAAATAATTAGCTCAGATATTTGAGGCCTTTTTTGCCAATGTCTGTTCTGTAGTACTTGTTTTGCCAGCTTATCTTGTTTACTGCATCATAGGCGTTTGAAATTGCATCTTGTAACGTATTTCCAAGAGCTGTTACGCCAAGGACGCGTCCTCCATTTGTTAGAATCTTGTTATTTTCCATTTTGGTTCCTGCGTGAAACACAAAAACAACATCACTGTTAACAGATTCCAGGCCCATGATTTGTTCGTTTTTTGGATAAGACTCCGGATAACCCTTTGAGGCCAAGACGACACAGACTGCACTTTGCTTCTTCCAAGATACTGGAGGCATCAATTTGAGAGCACCGTCTGCCGCTGCATCAAGATACTCATAAAGATCAGACTTCATACGCATCATAATTGGCTGGCATTCTGGGTCCCCCATTCTAGCATTAAATTCAAGAACGTATGGCTGGCCATCCTTTATCATCACTCCAGCATAAAGAAATCCTTGGAATTGAACACCGTCTGACTTCATTGAGTTGATTGTTTTCTCGATGATGTCTTTTTGGATCTTTTCTGCCAGATTGTCATCGATCACTCCAGTCGGAGAATATGCGCCCATTCCGCCTGTGTTTGGACCTTTGTCACCATCAAAGATGCGTTTGTGATCCTGGCTTGTTGCCATTGGAATTGCAGTGCTTCCATCGGAGAGAGCTATGTAGGACGCCTCGATCCCATCTATTCGTTTTTCTATTACAATACTTCTCCCTGCATTTCCAAATGATTTTTGTACAAGAATTGCATCTATTGCGTCAAAAGCTTCTTGCTTCGCATCGCAAACTATTACGCCTTTACCAGCAGCTAAGCCGTCGGCCTTTATGACTACCTGATAATCAACTGACTTGACATACTCTTTTGCATCATCAGCATTTGAAAACACATCAAACGGCGCAGTCGGTATGTTATGTTTTTGCATGAAGAGTTTTGCCCAGACTTTGCTTGATTCAAGCTGTGCTGCCTGTTTGGTTGGCCCAAAGATTTTGAGGTTCCTCTTTTGAAATGTATCCACAATGCCAAGCGCAAGAGGTGCTTCTGGCCCCACCACCGTAAAACACTCATTTTCATCAGCAAAATCTGCGAGCTTGTCTATTTCATCTGCTTGTATTGGAACATTGTTCTTTGTGCCGCCATTTCCTGGTGCATGAAAAACCATGTCCACGTGCGGGGATTGTGAGAGTTTCCAACCAAGTGCGTGCTCACGTCCTCCACTACCGACCACTAGGACATTTACCACATGGTGCGACCCAGATTCTCGTATATAATTCAAGTTTCACGACAAAAAATCCAACGCTAATCTAACTTTATAAAATGAGATCAGATACCACAATACTATTGCAGTTAGAAAAAGAATTTGATTCAAAAAAAATCGAGGCGCAGATCAGGTCACATTTAGAAAGAATTGATTTGAGGAAAATGCTTGCGGAGTCAAAAGGTGAAAAGCTCTTCTTCATTGAAGGTCCTCCCACCATGAATGGCACACCACATGCTGGACATTTACGTGGTCGTGTCATAAAGGACCTATGGTACCGCTACATGACACTAAAAGGTTATAACATAGTCTTCAATGCAGGTTGGGATACTCAAGGTCTTCCAGTGGAGCTGCAAGCAGAAAAGGAATTAGGCATTACTGGTGGCAAGACTGAGATCCTCCAGTCGTTTGGAATTGAAAGGCTCGTAAATGAATGCAAAAGAATTGTCAAAAAATACAACGAGAAATGGGTCGAGGTGGACAAGCTCCTTGCCATGTCGTTCGACCAGAAAAACGCCTACTGGACATACAAGGATGAATTCATAGAAAGAGAATGGCAGTTTTTAAAAAAGGCGCACGAATCAGGCATTCTGACTGAAGGATACCGAGTAGTTGCCTATTGTCCAAGCTGCCAGACATCACTAAGTCATGCCGAAGTCAACCAAGGCTATGATATTGTCCAAGATCCTTCATTATATTACAAAGTCAAACTGGAATCAGAAAACACATACCTGATAGTTTGGACTACGATGCCATTTACTTTGGTGACTGATGCCATGGTGGGACTCAACCCAGAGGAAAACTATCATTATGTCCAAGTCAACGGCGAGACTTGGGTCGTAGGTGAAAAACGCCTCGAAGAATTCATGAAGGAAGTCAGGATAGAAGATTACAAAATACTCAGGACGGAAAAAGGCTCTTTCTTTGAGGGTAAAAAGTACATCCATCCACTTTTAGACAAAATTCCAAAACTAAAGGAGATTTCAAAAGAACCCACTATGCATGTAGTCGTAGCCGAACAGTTTGTTGATGCAAACACTGGAAGCGGAATTGTTCACCTGTCTCCTGCAAATGGCGAGGAAGACTACGAGATTGCAAAGAAGCGAAATGTCACCATCTTTAATCCCATCAATGACGAGGTAAAATTCACAGAGGATGCAGGAAAGTACGCTACGATGTTTGTCCGCGATGCCGACAGACATATCGTTGAAGACTTGAAATTAGATGGCGCTTTGGTTCGAATAGGCAGAATAAAGCACAAGTATCCCCTTTGTTGGCGCTCACACCACCCAATCATCTGGCTTGCAAGAAGAGAATTCTTTTACATGCTAGACAGACTTGGCGATAAGGCGATACAAGCAGCAGAAAACGTCGAATATTTTTTTGAGCAGCCAAAAAATAGATTCCTTGGAATAATAAAAGAAAAACACCCATGGTGTATTTCGCGTGAAAGATTTTGGGGCTGTCCTCTTCCCTTCTGGACATGTAGTAGTTGCGGACACGTAGAGCGACTCTTTTCAAGAAAAGAGATAGTCACAATGGCGTCTGAGCTTCCAGACGGCCCAAACTTTGAGCTGCACAGACCGTGGATCGACAGAGTGATAATCAACTGTAAAAAATGTGGTGCAAGGATGGAGCGCGAGAAGTTTGTCTTGGACACTTGGCACAACAGCGGATCTGCGCCTTATTCTTCACTTACAGATGAAGAATACAGACAAGGCATACCTGCACCGTTCCTTACCGAAGGAATAGATCAGACGAGAGGGTGGGCATACACATTGTTAATTGAGAATGTAATCTTAAACAACGGCCCAGTTTCTCCGTTTAAGGCCTTTTTGTTCCAAGGCCACGTTCTTGACAAAAACGGAAATAAGATGAGCAAAAGTCTTGGCAACGTAATTGACGCGAAGGAACTTCTTACAAAATACCCAGTGGATCTGGTCAGATTTTATTTCATATGGAAATCAAGCCCAATTGAGCCAATCAACTTTAGCACCGACGAACTGATGTCAAGACCATATCAAATACTCAACACTCTCTACCACATACACCTGTACTTTAAACAAAACAGCGAATACGACAAATTCGACGCTTCAAAGACGACGGTGTGGGCAAAAGAAAAGAATCTTTTGTATCCACCAGATATCTGGATCCTCTCCAAGCTCCAGAAGCTCAAAGTAGAAGTACAGCAAAACAACGACACCTGCAGATTCCATGAAGCGGCACGCGCCCTTGAAGACTTTATCATCAACTCGCTGAGCCAAGTCTACATTCCAATAACAAAGGCTGAGCTGTGGGAAGAGGACGGAGAAAAAACGGATCGACGTTTTGCAATCTATGCTGTATTACACGAGGTACTAAAGACACTCGACATTTTGATTCATCCCTTGTGCCCCTATACCAGTGAATACCTGTATTTGAACACATTTGGCGACAGTAGTATTTTGATACAAAAATGGCCCACCTTTGAGCCAGACTTGGTCAACGAGCCAATTGAGGAATCATTTGATCTCATGAAAGAATCTGTGTCGGTTGCCGCAGCAGCTAGGATGAAAGCCAAATTGAAACGCAGATGGCCTTTGACTGAAGCAATTGTTTGCATCAAAAAGACGCAGAAAGCCAAGCTTGAAAAACTCCGTGACTTGTTGTTGGCGCAACTCAACGTAGAGACAGTCAAAATAGTCGAGCTCGACGACTTGGCAGGACTTGATATGGTAGCGCATATGCAAAAACTAAATCTTCCAATAAAGCCGCTAGTTGAGCTTGAACGAAAGCGTATTGGTCCAAAGGCAAAACAACATATGAGTGCTCTTCTTGCCAGCTTTGCTGCTACAAAACCAGATGACATAGTTGCAAACCTGCTGGTCCAAGGTACGCACGACTTTGATGTGGGTCAAACAAAGATCACTTTGGATAAAGACGACTTTGTGGTAAGCTTTGATGCCAAGGACGGCTACGCTTTTGCCCAAAGAGATGGTTTTTTGGTATTCATCTCCACGACCAGAAACCGAGAGATGATGGCACGCGGCCTGGTAAAGGACCTTGCGAGGCGGCTCCAGACGCTCAGAAAGGAGCGCGGCTACAACCCGACAGAGATTTTGCAAACCGCATCGATTTTGGAGCTTGATTCTGAATCACTCGAGATGGTCAAAGAACGCTCAGACGAGCTGGCATTTTTGGTGCGTGTAAAGCAGATAGATTTTGCAGGAATTGCAAAAAACTACAAAGATGACGACTTGGATGGTCAAAAAATTCGAATATCAGTAGAGTAAGAAGCTAGCTTTTCGCAAATAACGGCGGTTATATAGCAAAAAAACGCATATAGTTTCGTGGTAAAACAGATCAGCTTAGACGCCTGGCAGATACAGCACTTAGAGGAACTGTTAAAGAAAGCTGCAGGAATAGTTGCAAAGACTGGAACTCCTATGGTGTTGTACCGTCAGACACTGGAAGAAGAAGACAACTCTTATGAGGAAATTGTTTGCACAGTCACCGACAAACATGTAATCGAGCAGCTTGTAATATCTGGAGGTGTCTTACCACCCACATTCCGACAACAAATGGCGTACACATTAGAAGAGTTTCCACAAAGACTGATCAAAAAAAGCAAAGAACTTTTTTTGCACACGATAGAATTGCTCGAAGAGCAGACAAGTTAGCATACAGAATATAAAGACCCATAAAAAAAATCCTGCATGCGGCTTTTGGAATATCAAGCAAAAGAATTGTTTGCACAATATGGTATCAAAACTCCAAAAGGCATCGCTTCAAAGAACATAGACCAAGCAAGAAAAGACGCAATGGAGCTTGGTTTTCCTTTTGTGATAAAGGCACAAGTTCCAGTTGGTGGAAGGGGAAAGGCAGGCGGAATCCAAAAATGCCACAATCAAGACGAGTTTGAGCTCAAATACCCACAAGTTCTATCCATGTCGATAAAAGGCGAAAAGACAAGGGCAATTTTGCTTGAGAAGATGGTTGAATATGAAAAAGAACTCTACCTCTCATTATTTTTGAATCGCAGTAAAAGATGCTATACAATTATCGCTTCATCGGAAGGCGGAGTAGAGATAGAATCAGTTAAAAATCAGATAATCCGCGAGGTAGGCCTAGGCCACGTAGATAAACAAGTGGCCGAAGAGGTCGCAAAACAAATTGGACTCGAAGGAAAAACTGTTTCAGATTTTGTAGACATGTTGCAGAAGCTATCAAAGCTTACAGTCGAAAAAGAAGCAGAGCTTGCAGAGATAAATCCCGTAGCTCTACTAAAAGACGGCTCGCTTCTTGCGTTAGATGGCAAAGTGATCACAGACGACAACGCAAACTTTAGACATCCCGAAATGGCAAAGTATCAAGAAAAAACCGAGCTTGAAGAACGCGCAGAAAAAAGTGGATTTACACTTGTCGAGCTTGAAGGAAACATTGCAGTAGTCGGCAACGGTGCAGGACTTGTCATGTCTACTTTAGACATGCTTGCAGACAACGGTGGCAAGCCTGCCTGTTTTTTGGATGTAGGTGGAGGTGCAACAACAGAGTCAGTGTATGAGGCGCTGACTCTGATTAGTAAAATGAAAAAAGTAAAAGCTATTTTGGTTAATTTGTATGGCGGCATAGTAAAGACAACTACTGTGGCAACTGCATTTATCAAAGCATATGACGACAAACTAATCGATCTTCCAGTTTATGCAAGACTCATGGGTGCAGAATCAGAAAAATCAAAAGAAATGCTCAAAAACACAAAAACGAAAATGTTCGACTCGGTCGAAGACGCCATAAACGGTGTCGTAATGGAGGTAAGTAAGCGTGGTTGACATTTACGAAATTCTAAGAGGCAAAAAAGATTCTTCTGGAAATTACGAAAAAGTTCCTGTCATCGTACAAGGAATAACTGGCACATTTGGCTCGCTTCATACCAAGCAAATGATGGAGTATGGCACAAACATTGCCGCTGGAGTTACCCCAGGAAAGGGAGGTCAGAAATTCGAAGGTAAAGTTCCAATATACAACACAATGAAGGAGGCAGTCGCTGCAACCGGTGCTAAGATTTCAATCGTGTTTGTCCCAGCCAAGTTCTTTTTGGGTGCAGCAAAGGAGGCGCTAGAGGCAGGAATAAAGCTGCTTGTAGCAATACCTGAACATGTGCCTGTAAGAGACACTCTGGAGTTACTTGAAATCGCAAAGAAAAATGATGCAATAATTATTGGTCCTAACACGCCTGGCATCATGATCCCAGGCTTGATCAAAATAGGGATCATGCCTGCAAGCCCCTTCAAGCCAGGAAACATAGCAGTATTATCAAAAAGTGGCACGCTCCTCTACGAAATCTCCAATACTTTGAGCCGAGCTGGCTTTGGCCAAAGCATCACGATTGGAATTGGCGGTGACCCAATAAACGGCACAAGACTCATCGATGCCTTTGATGTCGTAAAAGACGATCCCTCATTGGAAGGAATGGTAGTGGTAGGTGAAATTGGTGGTGATTCAGAAGAGATACTTGCACAGCACGTCATAGATATTAATTTCAAAAAGCCGATAGTCGCTTATGTCGCCGGACGACGTGCTCCAAAGGAGAAGAGGATGGGTCATGCAGGCGCAATTGTGATGGGCACTTATGGTTCTGCAGAGTCAAAGATCTCTATGTTTAACAAGGCAAACATTCCAGTTGCCAAAAGACCAAACGAGGTAGCCATGCTTTTGGCAGGCAAGTTAGAGTCCAAAGGTTAAAAAGTACTCAGAATGAGGTTGTAAAAAGATGCCAATTACTGACCCAGAAAAGAAACGAATTGCTCAAGCAGCTAGGCTTCACATGAAGATCTGCCTACACTGTGGTGTCAGAAACTCTATGGCAGCATCAAGATGCAGAAAATGTAGAGGAAGCTTTCTCAGATTAAAGAACAGAACTCTTGGCGCCAAAAAGTAGCGCTAGTGTCTTACTTCCCGTAGTATTGTGTATGGTGTTTTTTTAGATTCTGTTGGAAGGATCAGTCCAGTATTTCCGGAAAATATTTCGATTTTTTCCATAACTTCGTCAAAAGCTTTGTCCCCTTCTAGCGCTTTCAAGTATTCTTCAGTCCAGTTCCAGTCGCTTTGTGGATTACATGAGTAGACAATCCAGTAGTATTTGTCATTTATTTTTAGCACATCAAATGGATATGCTCTACAATCAAACGGCCTTTGCTGGTATATGGAACATCTGTAATTTGCCTCGTCCCAGAAGACACAAACTTGAGAGTTTTCCTTTTTATTTACTGCCTTTATCAGAACACCATTTACATTTCTATCATGCAGGAATTCGTCGCTTGCTTTGTTTATTGATTTGAGATCCTCCAGATCTGATGAAAAAACCAATGGAACGGCGGAATTGGTGCAGCATCCTTGTGCCTTACAACTCCCACAGAGTCCTGAAAAATCCACCACGTAAGTTATGCGTAATTATTGTATTTAGTCATTTGATTCCTTCAAAGATTCTCCGTTCTTTTTTGCCCTGATAAAGGAAAAAAGAAGCGCAACGCTCAAGATCCCAAGAACTACCGTAAGTGAAATCGTTGTAGGAATTTCGATTTTTTCTGCAGCTATCATCTTTACGCCAATGAAAAGCAGTATTGCGATGAGGCCGGGTTTGAGATAGTAGAATTTCTCCATGACCCCAGCCAGAAGAAAGTACAGGCTTCGAAGACCAAGGATTGCAAAGATGTTTGATGTTATAACAATGAAGGTATCTGTCGTGATTGCCAAAATAGCGGGAATTGAATCCAATGCGAAAAGCAGATCCGTAAATTCGATTATCACTAGTGCAACAATGAGTGGTGTTGCGTACAGGACGCCGTCTTTTCTCAAAAAGAACTTCTGTGTTTTTAGTTCAAAGTCTATGGGCATAAATTTTCTTAATGCACGTATTGCGATGTTCTTTTCAACTTCGATCTTCTTTTCTTTTCTTTGGACAAGCATTCTTAGTGCGGTAAATATCAAAAAGCCACCAAAGAGGTAAATCATCCAGTGGAAGCTTTCAAGAAGAGACGCGCCCACAAGAATTAGAGGGATTCTCATAGCTATGGCACCAATGATTCCCATGGAAAGGACGCGGTGCTGGAACTTGTGAGGAATGTTCAATGACGTGAAGATGAGTAAGAACACAAACATGTTATCAACACTAAGTGATTTTTCAAGAGCATATCCTGTGACAAACTCTGCAAGTTTTTCTTCACCCATGTCGACATAGATGATGCCAGCAAAGACGCCTGCAAGAGATATCCACACTATGGTCCACTTTAGTGCGACCTTAAATGGCGGTGCCTCGTGTTCTTGGGTTTTTTTCTTTCTTAGCTTTGAAAAAACACCTAGATCAATTGCAAGCGAGATCCCAACAAATAACGAAAAAAGGGTCCAAAGCAAGACGATGTCATTCATGTGTTAATTCTGACACGCAGAATACACATAATATAGATACTGTCAGGTATTTGCTGGCCGATTAGGAGTTCCGTATAACGTGTGTGCTAAGCTTTCAAAAGGGATTTCTGTTTTCCTGCATTGCCCAGTCTTTGAATTATCAGCGAATGCCAGCCAGTGGAGTAGCCTTCAAAACCAGGGGACTGTGCGTGAGCAAGGCAACAATCCACTCCACCATACTCATCAAAGATGTAATTTCTTTTTTCTGAGAACAGACTTGTTTTCTTGTCAAACTGGAT
>JBFLWI010000035.1:0-13859 GCA_040757675.1 Thermoproteota archaeon
GCCAATTGGGCCACACACACTGTAGGCCGTCTTTATCTTGAGGCCTCTTGCGTCGACTATGCCAGCTGTGTAGACTAGCCCTGAAGACACGATCGAGGCTGCAAACAGAGCAAAAAACGATGCTGAGTCATCAAAGAACAAACTCGAATACGTCAAAAGAACGTACGGCATAAAAAGCAAAAACAAAACTGCAACAAATATTCCTGCTGCAATCTTGCTACTTTGAAGGTAAAGTGGTATCATGAGTCGCTTCAATCCATTCCAAAGCGTGGACCGGTCTCGTGCCCATACTGCATCAATTAGATGATCGCCTCGTACCATCTTTAGCTTGTAACCTGATTCTTTTACTTTCTTGCCTAGGGCGCCATCCTCAATTATTTCGGTGCGAACTCCCTCATGCGTTCCTACTTTGTCGTATGTTTCTTTTCTAATTATGAAGAAACTTCCAAAAAAGTATCCTGTCTTTTTCTTGGGATCGTTGACACGCAGCGCAGAAAACCGCGTGTGCAAAAATGTGGAAAGAACTGGAAGCGTGATCTTAGTCCATGTGTCAAGACATATCATTTTCGGAATAACTGTGAGGGCATCAAGCTTATCTGAGAAGAGGTGTGAGACTGCAAGCGAGATTACACTACGAGAGTGTTTTGTATCTGCGTCAGTAAAAAGCAAAAGCTCACCTGTCGCATTCCTGTATCCTTCCATGCAGGCCCAGTTCTTGCCCATCCACCCATCTGGCTTTGGTCTAGCTGAAACATGGATTACTCTAGGATCTTTTGCTGTGTATTCTGCAATTATCTTTCCGGTAGCATCGTCTGACGAGTCATCAATTGCAATTATTTCATAGTTGTCGTAATCCTGATCAAGCAACGAATCAAGGCACTTTGCAATAAAATTCTCCTCGTTTCTTGCGGGCAAGATTACGGAGACTTTGGGCCTTTTGTGCTCTTTTTTATCAAATCTGTCCAGATATGGTGTGTGCTTAAATGAGTTCACCATGGATTTTAAAAGAAGAACCCAAGCTACTGCAACACCGATCATAGTTGCAACAAAAAAGTAGTTAATTACATCTACAAATTCCATATTACTTCTCTAGTTCTTGCTTTATTGCTTGTAGTGCCTGCTCGGTGCCGTTTTTTACATGCTTTTTGACCATACCTGTGAACATGCCCATCATGCCTGAAAGTTTGATGTCCCAGACTGCCTCAAGCTTCGTTTTGCCGTCCTGAGGTGTCAATTTTACGGTCTTTGTACCATTTAGGATTCCCTCTGTAAACTCGGCTAGGATTTTTTCCTTTGGAAAGAAAGTTACTTTTTGCATGCATTTAGAATCCTTGAATGCGATGGTCACTTCGCGCGTAACCACGTTTTCGTCCTTTGAGATGTTGCGAACTGATTTGGTTCCCTTCCAAAACTTTGGCTCGTTGTCTATGTCTGAAACTACATCCCAGACTTTATCTACTGGTGCATTGATTGTTACTGCCGCTTCTATGGTGGTCATGTACTTGGATCTCTTTAGCTTGAATATTAGTCTTAATTCGACGGCGTGGCCGTAAAGTCAAATGTCCTTGTATCTGTGGTTCCACTGTATGTGGCAACTATGGTGTATCTTCCCGATTGCTCCCAGCCGTTACCGCCGGCAATCACCAAGGTGGAGAATACTCCATCATTTTTGACATTTAGTGTCTCACTCCATATCTCTTGGTTTGCTGAATTTGTGATTGCAAGTCTAACTATCGATGTAGGTGTTTTTGTCTTGCCAGATATTGAAATGATGTCTCCTCGTGCGTAAGATGTTGCGTCTAGCTCCAAACTTTCGGTAGTTTGAGTCGATTCTGGCGGAGTCAGAGCGTTCTGATTCATAGCTACGAAGCTTATTGCCAAAACAGCGAATACTACAGAGCAGACTGCAATTACGATATTTCTTAACTTTGTTTTGTCTCCTCCAATCTTTGGTATTGGTTTTTCCTCTTTTGGTTTTTGTTGATACTTTAACTCAAATGGGTTGCTTTGGGCAGGTTGTGGTGGAGGGGGTGGAGGAACTATTTTCTTTTCTGGGATTTTGACTATGCGCTCCGTTTCTGGTTTGGGCGGTGATTGCAAATAGCGTGAAACTAGGCCTTCGACATATCTCCTGTCTTCGATGGTGACCAGCTTTTTTGATTCAAAATCCGCCTTTATCTTTGCAAGGCGTTGCGCGTCCCCATGGTTTGCCTTTAGCAGGGCGTCAATGTCGTCCGTAAAGAACTGACCCATACGGTATTTTCTGTAGTGGGTTTAGATAAACTGATTGCGCACGAAGCGCTCACCTTCTTCGAAATTCATTTTAAACAGTGAGAAAAAACCCCCATATGACAATCCAATACGAAGACTTTGCAAAGCTTGACATCCGAGTAGCAAAAATAGTTTCTACTGAAAAAATCCCAGGTAAGACAAAGATAATCAAAGGCACTATAGACCTAGGAGGGGAGACACGCAGCATCATAATCGGAGGAGCCCAGTATTTTGCGCCAGAGGACTTGGTGGGAAAAACAGTGATTGCAGTAACAAATCTTGAGCCAAAGATCGTAGGCGGTGTAGAATCAAACGCAATGCTTTTGGCAGCGGATCTTAATGACAAGCCGTACTGGCTTACGGTAGACGAATCGGTACCAGTGGGTACCAAAATAAAATAACTTTATCCGATTCCTGGACCGTCTTTTTTCATCTCTACGGGCTTTACAATTTTTTGCTGTAGCTCATCCGTGTCTATTTTCAGCTTAAGGATTTCTTCTAACTTGTGTATGATGTTTTTTGCCGCGTTTGGCTGAGGGTTTTCAGGATCGTAAATTTCGCCAAACAATCCTATGCCATCGATGTTTTTACTTTTTGCTGCGCCAAGTACTAGGCCATTAAACCATGTAATGCTCTTGACATCGTTTGAGAGAGGTTTTATTCCATATGACTTGAGCATCTCGAGGAGCTTGGAGTTTGTCGCAACACCGTATACTTCATCGCCGCTAGTTTTTTGAAACGGCATGTAGCCGCCAGCTGAAATTATCATCTTTATTTTGCCCCATCTTCTAACAGTTTCGACTACAAAATTTACGAGCTCTGAAACCGTGTTTGGTTCTTGCGGCTGATTAGTTCCAGTAAAAATGACGAGCGAGTTCTTTTCATCCACAAGCAGTCTGTACTCATCTGTTGGCAATTCGATTATGCCATCTTTGTGATTGACCCACGGCTTGTCTGCGAGCACTATCTTAGCAGCATCGACTACGGTAACTTTTTTTGCAATATGGTCGGTTACCAACCCTCCGACGCGACCCATGTCTGGCAGAGATGAGATCAAGATTATCTCATTCAGCTTAAAGTCCCCAAAAAATTCAGCTTCCATTTATTGTTCTTGATGCGCACTTAGTATATTCACTTTACTTATGAATCATAACAAAAAATGGAGGCTAATCGTAAATCATTAGACCTTTTTCTTCAAGTAGTGAATGAAGATTGTTTACAGATCTGTATACGTCTGGTTCCTTCTTTGCGCCTGTGCAGACAAGCTTTCCTGATGAGAAAAGCAAGATGACTGTCTTTGGGTCAAGCATCCTGTGAATTAGGCCTGGAAACTGCTCTGGCTCATACATGCTTCTTGGCAGCGTCCGTGCAGCCTGTTCTAGGTGAATCTTGCCACCTAAATTAATGGATGCTACTATGTTTTGAATGTCTACTACGGCATCTTTTTTTATCTTGATGCCTCCCTTTCGTAGCTTTTGAACCACTGATTTGACTGCACTTCTTGCCATCTCTTCGGACTTGGCGCCAGTGCAAACCATCTTACCAGATGTGAAAATCAAAGTCGCAGTCTTGGGGCTCTTTAGTCTGAAGACTAGGCCTGGAAACTGGTCTGGGTGATATTCTACGTCCGGGAAATTACGGGTAATCTCATTTAGATCCATTTTCTGATCCACTGAAGCAGAAGCAACCACATTCTCTATGCTAACTATTGGCTTTGTTTGCGGCATACGTTACCCCTTGATTTAAGTAGGCTATATAAAAAGCACTTTCTAATTGTTTACCCAGCGGACAATTTATTTGAAATTCAAGCGCCCAATAGTCACACAAATCAATTAATTTGGTAGTTTGAGGCTTTGATTAACTTGAACTTTACAGAACTCTTTGCTACGGACAATCTCTTTGGCGAGGATACGTCAAACCCCCTGATGTGGCTAGTATGGATCGTACCAATTGTCATCTTCATGTTCTACGGTCAGAGGATCCAGCTTCAGATAACTTCAGGTGAGATCGCAAAAAACATCGAGAAGCTAAAAAAATACAAAGAGGACTCTAAAACCGAACTCGTTAACTATCTTCAAAAAAATCTCAACGTGACAAACAACGTATCAAAAAAAGTCGACACATTCTTGGAATACTTTACCATAATGCCAGTGGACATAGACCCAAACGGCATCATGCCGAAAATAAAACACCTCCTAAGATCAAAGGAAAATTATACGCGTTTGCAAGTAAAATCGCTTTCTTCAACAATTAATCATCTTGAGCAAAGCAAGGTACAAAACATGCTGGAAGTGGTAACTGCACTTAACATGTTGCACAAGATCGTGAGGCATCTTTATCTTACTGCAAAAAAACAAAACAACTTTCCATTAATACTGCCATTGCAGATGATGATGCCGTTCATCATGGAACAAGCTGTGGCATTACGGGACGCAATGTCTGCATTGAGGCAAGGACAGCCAATAGGAGACGGAATAGGGCCGATGGTCGTTGGAAAAATGATGCTCAATACACAAAAAAAGACAATTGCCCTTGAGACGGTGTACGGGAAAACCGAATTTGAGCAAAGACATCTTTGCCTTCTAAAGGCAGAAGGCCCAGCAGCAACCGTGGGAAGGCCTGGTGATGCAGTCGAGATACTTGTGGCAGAAAAGCCGCCAAACATAATCATTATGGTGGATGCGGCACTAAAGATGGAAGGTGAGGATTCTGGTTCTGTTGCACAAGGATTTGGAGCAGCAATTGGTGGAATTGGTACAGACAGATTCCAAATAGAAGAAATAGCTACAAAAAATAACATCCCAATTTACGCACTTGTAATAAAGCAATCAGTAAAAGAAGCAATCACGCTTATGACAAAAGAGATAGCAGACAAAGCAGACGAAGTAGAATCACAAATACATCAGATCATCTTAGAAAATACCACACCAGGTCAAACCGTTCTGGTGGTAGGTGTGGGAAACACATTGGGTGTGCCGCAATGATGTTTGGCAAAAAAGAAAAACCAATGATCGCGTACACGGTTGAACGGTGTCAGTATTGCAAAAACGAAGTAAAAAGAAAATTCAAAGAAGGAGATTGCCTTTTTGCAGCAACATCAGAATGCGCAAAATGCAAGGCCACTATGAGTATAGCAAAGATCTTTGGGCAACCTACAGAGTAGTGACCAGTGCACCAGTGGATGTGGGGATGAATGTGTGCTCTGCCTGAGCGACGCGTTGTTGGTTTGCTTCAATCAAAACAGGATATGCTCTGACTATTTTATTTTTGATAAGCTCATCAAGTAAAGGCCGTATCTCTTTTTCGTCATGGTCTTTTGTTATCCACCTGAGTGCAAAGGGAAGTGAGTTGTAATTTTCCCAGATGAGGTCTACGAGTTTGTTTGCATTCTCATTTTTTGTTTTTTTTCTGGAGACGAGGCCGAAGATGTTTTTTGTCTTACCTTCACGCACGAAGCCTAGCCCCTTGGAGGTAGTCACAAAAGGCTCGCAGGCGTATGCCTCTTTTGTCGATAATGTAAATGAGCCAATCGACCACATGTTTGGAATCGATTTGCCAGCATGTATGGTGTATTGTTCAAGTGAGTGACCTGAAAGATTTGCAATCGGCTTGAAGCCATATTGCTTTACTGTTTTTTCTATAGTCTTGCCAATGTCGCTTGATTTGGTCCCTTCTTTTACAATGGCCATTGCATTTCTGAGCGCTTCTTCTGCAGTTTGCACCAGTACCTCAAATTCTGGATCATATGAAATACTCACAGCAGTGTCTGCAATGAAGCCGTTTATCTGCACGCCAAGGTCTATTTTGATGAGATCTGAGCTTGTCAAGACTTTGGGGTCGTTTGGTTCTGCAGTGTAATGTGCTGCTAACTCGTTGAGGCTTGCGTTTACTGGGAAGGCGCATTTACCACCGCGGTTTTTGATCTCGTTTTCAACTGACTCACAAATCTCATAAAGAGTTTTTCCAACCCAGTCTTTTTTTCTTGCAAGTTCGCGTACTTCGGCAGCTATTTTGCCAGCCTTGACATAATCATCGATTTGCAATGGTTGCAGTGATTCTGCATATTATTAAAATCATGATGATGGGGAGCCGCATTTTTTCGCATGAGGCTTAAATTGGGGAGAAAAAGCTGCAACACATTGGGATTGTGGTCTAGCTTGGTATGATTCGGGTCTTGGGCGCCTGAGGTCGCAGGTTCGAGTCCTGCCAATCCCATTTACTTAATACTTTTAATCTGTAACATAAATCCAAACGTAATTGAAAAATCAAAAACGTGACCTGCTCTTAGTTGGCGGAGTTCTCTTGTTTATGATCGGACTTTTGGGAACAGGGCTGCCACTGATCTATTCAGTAATAATTGCGGTGGGAATCTATGTTGGAATCAAAGTCTACGTTGGACGAAGAGAGGGTTCTCTCTCAAAGGAAATTCCAGAAGGCATCTGTGCCCAATGCGGTGCCAAAATAATGGGAGGAAAGTGCCCAAACTGTGACAAATAATACGCATCATTTTTTAATGAAAAAGACCGTCTTTATGTAAATGCACCTCAAGCTCACAACTTACTCAACTTTTACTCAATTTAGTTCTAAAATGACATCTAGAACCACAAAAATTAGGTAAAAAAATGAGGACTTTGCCCCTAGCTGGTATATTTGCAACTTTGCTTTTCATTGGGGTTCTTAGCGCACACGCTCAGCTTGCAGACCATGTCGTAATCAACGAAATTGATACAAACCCTGCGGGCGATGATGCAAAATCGATTACAGAATGGGTAGAACTGTATAATCCGACAAGTGAATCTGTAGATATTGGAGGGTGGAAAATTGCATCCACCACTGTCACAAAAAAGACATTGACAATTCCAGCTGGAACTACAATAAAGCCTGATCAATTTTTGATCTATTCTTATACTAGTTTGTGGTTTAGTGATGTTTCCGAGAAAGTACAACTCAGAGATAGCACAGGGAAAATAATTGACGAGACACCAGTCATCACAGACCAAAAAAACGACTTTTCATCATGGCAACGAAAGTTTGACGGTGTAGATTCCAACACATCCAGTGACTGGGTCTTTAGCACATCATCTGCCGGCTCTTCAAACGGAAAACTTGAATCTACAGGGGCGGGATCTGGAGCACTTGCTATCTATGTTGATGCAGACAAAAGAAACTACATCTTTGGCGAGACTGCGATAATTTCTGGCAATGTCTCAAAACGTGTCTATCAAGAAAAGCCGTACTTTACACAGCAACAAATAACAATTCATGTTGACGGCCCTGGCAGTTATGATAAAAAATTCACACTCTATCCGGATCTAAACTTGCAATTTAAGACCCAGATAAAACTTGACAAAGTCTTGGGAATTGGAGCAGGCAATTACATCGTAACTGCAACATACGATGGGGCCGATGACACAGCCTTGTTCATAGTAGGAGAAAAAGCAGTAATCTCAGAAGAACAACAAGAATCAGAGCTTATTGTCTCAACTGACAAACCATCATACATGCCAGGACAGAGAGTAGAAATCTCTGCTACTACAAACAAGATAATTCCACTTACCGGCCTCGATTATACGGTATATGATCCGAAAGGAAAACAAGTCTTCTCTGGTAAACTATTCCCAACACCTTCTGGCAAGTTTTCAGGCAGGATCTTTATGACAACAGTCAAGCCAGTCTATGGTACATACAACATAGTTGCCGACTATGGAAAACAACACGCAGAAACAACATTTGATCTTCTCAAAGATATCAAAGACGCAGAAAACATAGTTCTAAACACCGACAAAAAAGTATATGGTCTTGGCGACACCGTGCTGATAACTGGCAGAAGCAACAAACATGTAGTCGCACTTGATGTGGAAATACTACAAACAGGCCTTGCAACAATAGGAAAGGATACTACCAAGAACGCACTCAAAATTAGAGACCAAGTAAAGCTTGCAGGAGACAGCAGTTTCAGGTACGAACTAAAGATTCCAAATGATCCACTCAGACTTGGAGACTATCGGGTTACGGTCTCAAAGGAATTTGGAAGTGCTGTATTGTATTTCAAAGTGGTAGAGAATCCAGAAGAGTTTATCCCACTAAAAGATGATACCTATGTTCTAACTGATAAACCAGACTACATCTCTGGAGAAAAACTGACCATAACTGGTCATGTGATCCCAAAGACACGCACCTCGTACGAGGCAATTCCAGTTCAAGTCTCAATTACCGACGAAAGCGGAAAACCACTCTCAATCATCTCACTTGACAAAAAACAAAGATTGGGAAGTGAAAGCACAGCGGCCACGTACAGCTTTTCTGCAATACCTGACACAGCAGGGAACTACAAAATTGAAACGGTGCTAAATCCGTCCACCTTCAAGACGGGCGCATACATCATCAAGGCAACTTACGACGACAAAATGGCCTCAACTATGTTCACAGTCACCAATGTATTGGATACTACAAATACACAGCTAATTGCAAGCACGGATAAGACGATTTACGGGCTTGGTGAAAAAGTCACGCTTACCGGAAAATTACTTTCAGGACAGTCTGCAGTCAAGATAATTTTGACCAAACCGGACGGAAAGACGGTCAACGCAGGAGCCAAGATTGATTCATCTACATTCTCTTGGAGCTGGGACATACCACAAAAAGACTTTGATCTTGCAGACATTAGAGACCCACGACAGCCACGCCCCAGCGTGTTTGGGAACTACAAGATATCTGTAATTGCATCGTCGCAGACATTGGAGCTCGTATTCAAGGTATCAAAGAATCCTGCCACAGACACACTTGAAATCAAACCACTTGTGGTTAGAACCGACAGAGAACAATACGCTGCAGGAGAAAAACTCACAGTATCTGGTGAGGCAATCAGAAGGCAACAAGGCTCGACTACCACCGGCGGTGTGATCCCAGACCGCGTTAGTGTCCAAATAAAGACATGGGCCAATAAAGAAATCTATGCATCACAGCTAGACTTTGATAGCGCAGGACATTTTGAGGCAACCTATGATCTCCCCCTGACAATATTCAAAGATGGCAAATACAGAGTCACGGCAGTTTACAAAGGAATTAGAGCAGATACTACATTTGAAGTAAAAAACAACACCCCACTTACTGATACAGGCAAGTTGACACTCACACTAATGACAGACAAAGAAGAATATTCGCCAGGTGAGACAATACACATCTCGGGTTCTACAAACAAAGTCATCTTTTTGAATTCACTTGACTTGGTAGTGATTCCAGAAGAAGACACGAAAATAAACTGCGGCAACTTTTACTGCGGTCTTGGAGGCAAAAAAATTGACATTGCTAGGAGTTATAATAACGGAATCTACTCGCACGATTACAAACTGCCTACAAACGTAGCACTTGGAAACTATGTCGTAAAAGCAGACACCGACTTTGGTACCTTCACAAAGTCATTCAAGGTTGTTGAAAAGAAAGTAGTACAGGCAAAGCCGCAAAAAATCTCTGAAAAGTTTAACCGAATCACGGACGCAGTAGTTGACGTGCCTTTGTTTGCACAAATAAAGGACCAACAGACAATAGCACCAGTAACACTCCAAGGTTCACTCTTTACATCAAGGGGTTCGGAAACTACCATCGACCTCAAGATAACAAATGAGGAGGGCCAATGCATAATAGGTCAGGACACAGACTGCCTTGTCTCCGAGTCGACTAAAGGCGAATACAAAGTAGTGACAGTCGGCATACAAAACTATAAGGTAATGTATTCTGGACACACGGCAATTCTTGAGAAATTCTCAATTTCACCAGAGTCTGAAGGAGAAGCGATTCCTGACTCCGTCTGGACACTTGAGATGGTAAATAGCGACGGCAAGTCAAGACTCTATTACGAGATAGTATACCTTCAATTCCAGTAAGCACATATTTCGAAGCCTTGTTTGATATCTGATGTATGTTCAGGTATTGATGTTCAAGCAAGATGATCCAAAAAAATGCACTGCTGCCAAGATAGTCAAATTTGGACTCGCGAGGCCTGTCACAAAGACAAGATCTAACACCATCATACTTGATCCGTTCGCAAAACAAACTCTGCTAAAAAATGATTCGAAAATAGCTGACTCAATCACGGGAATTGATTGTTCGTGGAATCTGGCCGAAAATATTTTTGAGAAAAGATTCTCAGGTATCCCAAGAAAACTTCCACCATTGTTGGCAGGAAATCCTGTGAATTATTCAAAGCTCAACAAGCTTACTACGGTCGAAGCAATCTCTGCGGGCCTCATAATTTTAGGTTACAAGGATCAGGGATTGGATCTGTTGTCGAAATTTACATGGGGGCACACATTCTATGAACTCAATGAAGATCTCCTAAGGGATTACTCGACCTTGGAGTTTGAAGAACAAATAGGGCCGCTCTTGCAAGAATATGGCATTGTAACAAATGTTGACTCAAATACTAACAACTAATCTCGGGTAAGGATTTATTCAAACCTGCTTTGGGAGCGGTAGATACACATGGCATCAGAGTCGCAAAATACGGGATTTGCTAGGAATCTCACACTACTAGATGTAGTCATGGTGGGCGTGGCAGCCATGATCGGCGGTGCCATATTCGTTCTCGTGGGACCTGGTATGGGCGAAGCAGGCCCCGCTTTGATGATTGCTTTTCTGATTAACGGCATAATTACGATCTTTACAGCATTTACATATGCGGAACTGAGCTCTGCGTTACCTGATACTGGAGGTGGATACAGATGGGTCCGTGAGGGCCTCCCAAGACCTAATGCATTTTTGAGTGGTTGGATGTCTTGGTTTGCGCATACAATAGCAGGCAGTCTTTATGCTGTTGCTTTTGCTTCGTTTTTTACACATCTTTTGGAATCTGCCCACATACTAGAGTCATCAGCTGGGATTGAAAAGGCGTTTGCAGCAATTGCCGTCATTATATTCACCTTTATCAATGTGCGTGGAACTTCACCTACAAGCAAAGTAGGGAACGCAATCACAATAACTCAGATTTCAATAATTGGATTGCTAATTGTTGCAGCACTTTATGCAATGGCCTTTACGAACTCTACTTGGCCTGCCAACTTTGAGGACTTTTTCCCGCATGGAATTTCAGGCCTTGTCATTGCGATGGGTCTTACCTTCATCGCGTTTGAAGGATACGAGGTGATTGCGCAGACTGGCAACGAGCTAAAGAACCCAAAAAAGAACATACCACGGGCCATATTTATCTCACTTTTAGTTGTGGTAGCTATCTACATTCTCTTTACATTCGCATTCATCGGAGGACTGTCGTCTGAGACGGTGGGACAACCATCTTGGGAATTCATTGGAAGCTTCGGTGAGCTTGGGATAATCGAGGCTGCAAAATATTTTCTACCATTTGGGGCTTTGATTGTTCTTGCGGGAGGGTTTGTTTCAACACTTGCGGCATTGAATGCAACGACGTATTCATCAAGCCGTGTCTCTTACGCAATGGGCACACACTACAATCTTCCACACTTTTTTGGCAGGATAAACCCAAAATACAAGACACCTGTCGTATCCACAGTAGCATCAGGACTCATAATGCTGGTGATGACAGTATCACTTGACCTTACAGGCCTTGCGTTTGCAGCAAGTGTGATGTTTTTGTTTTTGTTCACTCAGGTCAATTATGCTGCAATCACAATTAGGAGATTGTATGGTGACAAACTGGATTACACATTCAAGACGCCATTTTTTCCACTGATTCCGACACTCGGGGTACTATCAGCGTTTGGGCTGTCGGTGTACTTGCTTTTCACGCAACCTCTATCGTGGGCAATCGCAATAGTCTGGATAATAATTGGATTCCTAATTTACAAATTCTATACTTCAAAAAAAGAAATAGAACACTACGCACCGTTAGTGTATAATCAGGGGCCAAAAGAAAGAAAAGAATACAGAATTTTGATAATTTATGATCCAAAATATGTAACAGATTTTTTCAAGATTGCAAACGCGATAGCACAAGAAAAAGAAGGCGAGATCTCCTTTCTGAGCGTAGTGAAAATCCCAGTCCACTTGCCACTCAGCACGTCAAGCAAGATTGCAGAGTCAGACATTGAAGAATTTAACAAGCTCAAAAAATCCATCCCCCAATCAATTCGTCATCGGTATCTGGTGAGGATCTCACACGATGAAACAGAAGCCATTTTGGCTACGGTGGAAGAACAAGGAATCAACATTGTGGTGATTGACTTTGCGTATCTAAGGAACAATAGGAAACTCTTGTCTCTTTCAACCTGTGATTTTGTCGGCGTGAGATTGGGAAAAAATTTCCAAGAGGATCTTGCAAACGTAGTGGTTTCTTATGACAAAGGACGTCATGCTGATCTTGGTTTGCGTATTGCCAACTCGGTGGCAAAAGAATACAACAGCAGAATACGCGTAGTGAGGGGTGTGGTGGAGTCACCGGAAACAGAGCTTGAGATAATGAGTAGGATAAACGAGATGATGTTTGATCTTGATATGAAAAGAGTATTTTTTGAAAAGATATACCCAAAATCAAAGAATGTGGCTCCAAGTCTACTTGAGAACTTTGACAAAGTGGAAAACGAGCTGATTGTGCTTGGGGCTGGAAATCAGGCAGACCAAGCCTTCAGCCCAAAGACTCTGGAGATTGTGGACAAGACAAAAAAGAGTGTGTTTGTGGTACGTGATCACAGATTTTCAGAGTTCCACGCAAGAAGGTTTTGGAAGGTCATGACATCAAGACTCAGAGAAAACCGACACATCTACAAAATCTATGTGGATATAATGCACCTTGGTTACTCGTTTAAGGCAAGACGCATGCGTGAACGTTACGATGAGGAATACTTTGATTCTAAACTAAACCAATAACGTAAATATCTGAAAATCATATCATGTGTGCGAGCTGGTGGACGATTACTGCCAAAAGCAGAGGAAACTCCTCCCTCGATGCAGGAGCGCGTTGTAGCGATGCAAAGCCAGAGATGGTTGGCAACAGAACAGAAAAAATCCGGACTGGAGCACAATGATGGAAACCCCTGAGATTTCCAGCAGGACGGAATGAAAAATCTGACCCGCGCAGAGCAAAGCCAAATCGAACTACGAGTCCTGCACTCAGTTCAGGTAGGCTGCAAAGCGGAATGTCGTCTAGAACAGAAGGAGGGTTATTGCCAGCACGCAATTTTTAATTTTCTTAATTATTTTTAAAAACTCTTGAAAGCACTAAAATCTGCGTTCACAATAATTAGTCAGATTTCTAGTATGGACCTGATCTTTTTTGCCAGATCTGGTTTTTCGATATTGTCCATGATGAACTTCATGTCTTGTCTGTCGTCGACATCCCACATTATCCGACTAATGAGCACAAAGGACGTCGGAATATTTCTTGATTTACCTGTACGTAGGTGTATTTTGTAGCTATCCTCATCGTAATGCGTTTCTACCACATTGATGGGACTTCGCAAAAGCGCATTTGTACCATCAAATTTCCTTGAAGGAACAACAATCAGCGATTTTGAGTTTCTATGAAAGCCTAAAAGACTGGATATGTCTTGTGGTCTTATCAACGGTATATCTTGCGGCAGTACGATAGAAGATCCAAAATCATTCTCAAGTAGGTATTT
>JBFLWI010000036.1:0-13224 GCA_040757675.1 Thermoproteota archaeon
GCCGCATCCTCCTGAGCATTTTTCAAAAGCCTTGCCGCATCCTCCTGAGCATTTTTCAAAAGCCTTGCCGCATCCTCCTGAGCATTTTTCAAAAGCCTTGCCGCATCCTCCTGAGCATTTTTCAAAAGCCTTGCCGCATCCTCCTGAGCATTTTTCAAAATACGGTCTTCCTCGTTTACAATAGGCTTGTTTTTTCCATGCTGCATACTTATGCGATATGATTGTGTGAATATTTGAGTTAGTTTGTTTCTTGCAAACAATTCGGGCACAAATCTATGATAATGAGCAATCTCACTATGGTTTTATAACCACGCCGCGTAAGTACCATGCAATGGATGTTGCAGATGCACAAATAAAAAAAGCTCTAGTTACGTTTGCAATAGAAAAAGCGCTTTTGGATATGGGCGAACCGGTTTTCCAAAAAGTAGTAAAGACACTAAAAGACGACTACAATTGCTACATACCAGATTGCTATGAACATCCGGAATATTTGAAACGAATTCTTTCGGATCTTTACGGAAATGCCCACGATGCAATAATTAATTCAATCAAATCCAGCTTGCAAGACTTTTCACACCAAGGCCAGATACAAAAATTCGTTGCTGCGCTGGATTGATATGCAAACCACACTCGACATAGTTTTATCAAAAAAATATCTGGTTGCAGCACTTGTTGGAATTGCAATCTTCAACACAGTGTCAAATTTGATAAGCAAAGATTTTGCCATGGTTGCTGGGAACTTGGCATATGTTCCAGTGGCTGGTTCCTTTCTTGGACTCTCTATATTGATTTTAGTCAGATTCGGAATCAGCGGCACACACGGCATTGCTTGGGCCTCATTTGGCGGGTATGCGATGTCGTGGTTTGTTGCAGAAATGCTTTGGATAGTACAAGAACTATATCTAAAAATCGATCCATTCCCGTCGGCAGCAGACATATTCTATCTTATTGGGTACCCATTTCTTATCATGTTCTTTATCGCATATCTTCAGCCGATGCGGAGCGCGATAACAAAAAAGATGATTGCCGCATCCTTTGCCTTTTCAATTGGAATTTTAGGCATTAGTCTGCACTTTGTATTTAGTACCACCACAAATGAAGATATCTTTGAGCTGGTATTAGCCACAATTTATCCTGTGTTTGACGCAATGGTGATAATTCCAGCATTGATTGGAGTCGGGCTATTTTTTAAAGGGCATGTCAATCTGATGTGGACCTTACTGTGTCTTGGTGCCATCTCGGTTTTTGCCGCAGACACGGCATTTCTAATTGCACAAAACGAAGAGTCTTACTACACTGGGAATCCTATGGAGATTTTATTTTACTGGAATTATATTCTTCTTGCTTTTGGAATACATAATCACCTTAATTTGTTTCAAGCACCACAAGGAAGCAAACTAGAGGATTTGAGATAAAAATTCAAAATAGTTGTGGTTTAGTTCCGACTGCGACACCTTTTTTGACAATGCCTACGCAATTCTGATTTCCACATCTGCATTCAAAAACCAAATATGGATTCATATATGGCAGATAGTCCCACGTCAACTCCTCGCCAGCCTGTATGTCGCGTGCTGCAATTAATGTATTGTAAAAATCTACAACATTGGGTTTGCAGCTGTGATTCATGAATCTGGTGTCGTCAGTGTCTTTGTAAAGAAATTGACCAATCTGGTATGAGTGCTTTATCCAATCTTGTTTTTTTTCGTCGTCATCAAGATTCTCAAAATCCATAATGTGAATTTTTTCTATGTGCTCTATGGTGGGGGACCAAATCACCTCGTCTTTTTTTATTTTCTGGGTCGCAAATAGTCCAACGCCGCTAATTTGCGACCTACGTTTCTCTATTTTTGGGCTAAGCAATGCGTGCCACCTACTTTGCGTAATTCACGCAATTGAGATTTATCTATTTCCAATTCTGGAAGTTGGGTATTTTATATCGCCAACTCGATCTAACATCAATGGGCAACGCGGAAGAAACCCTAATGAAAATACGTGATCCACTCTTCGTGATAGAGACATCGTTGCAAATTATAAAACAGCGTGGCTCAGATGATAAGATTGCGCACGAGATAAACCGAATCGAAGCTGCCTTGGAAAGAATAGGCCAAATCATCAAGTAAATTGTATTCTTTCTAATAGCTTAGTGATCTTTTCAATATCGTATGGCTTGATGAATACTTCTGTTGGTTTGAGCTTTTCAAGTTTTTCTGCGGTCTCTTCTCTGAGATCTGCAGTTATTATGACTACTTTGGAGCTTGGGTTGGCTTTACGTATGTTTTCCAACCCATAAAATCCGTCATAATCGGGCATCATCAAGTCCAAAAAAACGATATCTGGCTTGTATTTCTGGTATAGTTCAAAGGCATCCTTCCCATTATGTCCTCTGCCTAGTACCTCTACATTTTTGAGCTTCAAATAATCACAAAAGACGTCGACGGTGTCTATATCATCGTCGATTACTATGGCAGTTACCATTAGATTATCTCTGATGGCCTATATTTCCCAGATTTTTCCATACGCTTTAGTCTCTTTATCACAAAAGCCGCTGTCTGTCTGACATCTTCACTTGGATCGTTTAGGGCCTCTCTGATCAAGTCTATTGCCTCTGTAGCTCTCATTAGACCAAGAGATTCCAAAGCCTCGTGTTTTGTGAGTCCACTCTTGTCTTGCAACGCAGCTTTTATCAACGATGGAATCTTTTTCCGCATGTTTCGTGCAGCAATTTGGTAACACGCTTCGTGTTTTACCACGTTGTTGTCATCATTTTCTAAAACCCATTCCATAAGATCTGCAACTGCAGTAAACATTGGGTCATCATCGTTTCTGTTTTCTGCTATCTCACCCGCAAGCCAAACTGCATCCCATCGTTTTGATTCGTCTTTTTCATTCTGTATGATCTGTTTACAACTGGCCAGTCTTTCTGCAACTGGAAGCTCTCTGATATTGTTATCATCGAAAATTAGCAGAGCCAATTCCACTATTGGGAATGGTAAAATGCTATTAAACTGTTATGTCCAAGTGTGGAAATAGTAATATAGTATGCTTGTAAAACACTGATGTAATGGCAGGCCTTGATAGGCTATTAGCAAAATCACTCGACTCAGTAATTAGAGAAAATCTTGGTGATAAGACAATACGAAGAATTGAAGAAAGATTGTTTGAAAAGTACGGAATTTCGCTTACACAATCTATTGAACAGTTCCAAAAACTCGATGCCGTACTACGTGAATTCTTTGGTGCTGGCGCAGACGGACTTGAACAAAGATTTCTCAAAAATGTTTGCGAGATCAAAGTCACAAATGGTGAAAGCTGGATTGTAATTGAGAATCCGATGCTGACCAAAGTTATTCTGGAATCATTTGGCGATGATGATAAGAAGAAAATACTTAGCACACTAAATGGCGAATCAATGATCATTTCCCAAATAATTGAAAAGTGCAACATTCCGCAGACATCAGGTTACAGAAAGGTAAATGCCTTGATTGATGATGGGTTGTTACTGGCTGCAGGTTATGTCGCTACACCAGATGGCAAAAAAGTCACAAAATACAGATCGATATTCGATAATCTCAAAATCGATATTGTCAAAAATAAGATATCTGTGACACTGCATCTCCCAAAAGACGATCTGTCTAACAGCTCAATTCTAACAGTCTGTTCAGCAAATTAACCAATTATTGTTCGATCTTTTAGGATCAAGATATTAGGTACTTTGGCATTACCATAACTGGAAATGTCATGGTCAATGCAAGGGATTATTTCCAAAAATAAAAACTCAAATCAACTAGGATACACGTTAGTATTAATTTCAGCAACGCTTGCCGCCTTGGTTCACGTGCTGGCAAAACCAATGCTAGATGACCAGGCAGGATTTGAAATTCACCCTGTTGCGCTAGCTGCATGTGTCTACATCATAAATGCGGCATTTTTTACACCACTTGCAAAAAAATCACAGCCTATTGCAACACTAGATAGAAAGAACCTTCTGCTTTTGTCAGTTATAGGGATTCTTGAAGTCACCGCGCTTATCACATATTTTTTTGGGTTAAAGGAATCGACTGCCACAAACGCCTCAATTTTCAGCAACGGCGAAATAGTTTTTTCGCTTCTTATCACGATGATCCTTTTCAAAGAATCACTTCACAGAAAGGAGATCGGCCCATTTGTGATGATAATGCTTGGAATGATGGTATTGCCAATTGCATACGATTTTTACACCAACGGAATGTTGCTATCGGAACTCGTTCTTGGCGACCTCTTAATTATTGCCTCTGGCGTTCTTTATGCCTTGGACGTAATGCTTTGTAGATATCTAAGCGACAAAATTGATTCCAGAAGGATTACGCAGATTGTATCGTTTGTAGCTGGCACTTTTGCCGTTGTCGCACTCATTGCATTTCATATACCATTTGACATACAACTCATAAATCTAGGCTCAATTGCACTCTTTGCCATAGGTGGAACGGGGCTCGCCACGATGTTGTTTTTGGTATCGCTACGCCTCCTTGGGGGTGTGAGAACCGTTTTGTTGTTCTCAACTAACTCTATAATAGGTGTAATTTTTGCGGCAATTATGCTTGGCGAAACAGTATCAACCATAAACTGGGTCTCCGTGGCACTCACCTTTGCCGGCGTATATCTTCTCAGAAACAGATTGGGAACAAAACATGATGAGTCACACACGAATGATCAATTGATGCGTTCTACCTGATTTCAATTACTAAACAAACATTAACATATTTTCGTCAAAGTTTAATAAATTTTTGAATTTTTGCATTTTGATATATTGATTTGAACAAATTTTTGACTAATTTACGATCGTTGTTATATAATTTAGAATCGTAATACACTCGATTCGAAAGATGTAAGAGAAAAATCGAGTGTCCATGCGCATCGATGGGCCAGCTGTCAAGTACTCAACTTGACATCTCTTGCAGACACAGTGGTGTCAATTCGGATTCTGGCCGATGAGGCAGGGACACTCCCCTCTTGTTGTTTTGAATTTTCCTGTATTTTTTGTCAATAATCAATCAATATCGAAATTTAAATCGGACGTAATTGTTGCAAACCTTGTAGTGTCAAAAATCCAGATGACAAAAAACGGCATTGTTTGCCACATTAACGGCAAGGTTGTGAACTTGGATCCAAGATCTGCGATACCACAATGCGTCAATTTTGTCTCACACGCACACACCGATCATCTACCAAACAGTAAGAATGGGACAATTCTGGCAACAAAGGAAACTAAGGAAATAGCCACACTTCGAGGACATGAAATGTCAAACCACGTGGAATCGCTGGAAGACTTTCGTCTTTATGACAGCGGCCACATACTCGGCTCAAGGGGAGTTCTATTTGACGATGTATTTTATACGGGTGATATTTGCAGCAGGGAACGAGGCTTTCTGAAAGGAGCGAGCATACCAAAATGCAGGATATTGATAACCGAATGCACTTTTGGGAGGCCGGAATTTGTATTTCCACAGGTAAGTGAGATTGAAAAAAGAACCAACGAAATAATATCAGATATGTACCATAAAGGAAAACCCGTTCTATTGCTAGGTTATCAGCTTGGCAAAGCGCAAACACTTTCACATCTTTTTGGTCACTGGGATCCACTGTATTATCATGATTCAGTCAAAGAAATGAACGATCTGCATAGGAAGCTTGGAATACCACTCAAAGAAGGACTAGGGCATTCGCAGGCTGAATCTATGGGACTTTTGGAGAAAAAACCATGGGTTATGGTCTGTCCACTAATGTCTGAAAATAATCCCTTCATAAAACAAATGAAATCCCGCTATGACGCAGTGACGATAGGTTTTTCCGGCTGGGCAAAAACATCGATGCAGTACACCAGAAAGAACGATTACTCGATACCTCTAAGCGATCACTGTGACTACAATGAGCTTATCGATCTGGTAAAAAAGAGCGGGGCAGAAAAAATCTACACTATTCATGGGTTCGTCGACGAGTTTGCAGCGGATCTTGCCAAATTAGGCTTTGATGCCCAGCCGCTACGTGCAAACTCGCTTGATACCTATTTCTAAGCAGTACCGCATCAGATTTTTTTTGGATGACAATCAAACTTAACTTTAAATGAGAATCTGGACGCGGCTCATTTGTGTCTACTGAATCACTAAGAAAAGACCACGAACTAATAGAAAAAGTAGTCAAATCGATGGAAGTCACTTTACAACTACTCAACCAAGGCAAAAAGATACCAGAATCGATTCTTATGCCAGTAATCGACTTTTCTAAAAACTTTACAGATGTGTGTCATCATGGCAAAGAAGAAGAATCGCTTTTCCCAGCACTGGAGCAGTCAGGAATGCCAAGACACATGGGCCCAATCGCCGTGATGCTAATGGAGCATGAAATGACTCGACAAATTGCAAGCCGAATGGAGGAGTCTGCAAAAAAATACATAGACACAGGCTCTGCACAAGAATTAATTTCTGACATTCAAGAATACATCGAACATGTGTCACAACATCTCTGGAAGGAAAATAATCGGCTTTTCGTAATGGCGGAAATGAGGTTGCAAGGACACACAGAACAAATTAACAAAAATTTGATAGAAGTAGAAAAACAAAAACTATCAAGTCTTGGCAAAAATCGCCAAGACTATGAAAAACTCGTGCTAGATTTAGAACAAAACATCACTAAACTATCGTAATTAAAGAAAAAATGAAGATGTGGATTTACTCCACAATTACTTTACCAGTCATCCATGGGTGGACGATACAAAAGTAGTCATATTCACCTGCTTGATCGAAGGTGTGTTCAAATGTTTTGCCTGCCATAAAGATGCTACTGTCGAATGTACCATCTGGTCCGGTTTCGGCTGAACCACTTGTAACTGTGTGTGCTGCGGTGTCATCGTTTGACCATGTTACTGTGCCACCAACTCCGATCGTAACAGTACTTGGGATGAAACATTCATTTGTTTCTTCACAACCTGGTACTGAAGCTCCACTTGGAATTGATACCTCAGCTGACATTGCAACTTCTGGCTCTTCCTCCACTACCGGCTCCTCTTCCATCACTGGAGCTTCCTCCATCGGAGGCTCTTCCTCCACTACCGGCTCCTCTTCCATCACTGGTGGTTGTGGAGCAGGCGGTGTTGGCGTTGGAGCAGGTGCTGGTGGAGTTGTTGGAGTCGTCGGTACTGGCATCGGTGCAGTTGGTGCTTTACTTGTCGCTGAAAACGACATGGCAAAAGCAATCAACGCAACGGTGATTCCTATTGAAAAAGCAATGCCGAATTTATCTGCGGCTGTCATGTCGCTTGTGGTATTTTCACGGTAAATAAAGCTAATCAAAAATTAGGGGTAAAAATCCAATCTGATTATCGTTTTGCAACCTAACCAGTGTTTTTCTGAATAACCTTGCGTGTTTTTATTACAAAGCTCACTAAATCACTAAAAAAACCTTCAAAATATTTTCTTGGGTCTTGCACTGTATCATCGAATTCAAATGACTCACCTGGTCTTTTGTATTGCCTGACCGTATATGTGATCTTGATTGCTTTTTTGCTAAGTGGTTGTATGATGTAGCCATGTGTTGCTTTGTTTCGCAAAATTTGTAGCTTCCAAAGTCCACTGTGTTTCGTATTCCATTTTTGAGATTTGTTCTTTGTCGGCGTGGTAAAATAACTTGCAATTATTTTTTTTACGAGCCCTTGTTTTCCAGTATCTGCAAGTTGTTTTCTAATACCATGAATGTAAAACACATTATCTTTATCAAATATCTCAAACTTTTCATTTATCTCGCGTTTTATTACATCGATCACACTTGATGCAAAAAACAAAAATGAATCTATATTTGCTTCAAGTATTAGGCAGTCATGTGTTGATTGTGGAACTTTTTTTGAGATTTTATTCAGAAAATGCCTTGCTAACGCAAGTTTGAACAAAACTGGATCTTGACTCAAATAACTGATATTGGAGATATCCTTCATTTACAGTGATGTTGTTATAATTTGGATTAAAGTTATCCTTTGTTGCTAAAACGTAAATGCATCCTTTAACAAAAGATGGAGATCTTCTTTTAGATGATCATCATTTAGACTGAGTTTCAGATTTTCTAACAATGTCTCGATTATCACGCATTGATTTTTTGAAAATTGGTAATAGCACTCAAGAACATCCTCATAAGATTTTGCCTTTTTGTACATCTCCCAAAAATTATCTGACATTATCTGATAGTTGTACAGGAAAATCCGAATTGGTTCTTGCACGCTTGCTGAGGAGTTGTATCTGAGCATGTTGACTAACAGCTCTTCTAGCCTAGCGTCCAAATTTGCCTCAAAGATGGCCTTGTAAATGTTCGATACTGCCAGGCCTAACCTTATGGCCTAAAATAAAATAAAACTATCCACCAACAATGCAAACAAATGTTTGACAATCAAAAAAGAATTGAATAAATGTATATCAGCCTTGTTCTTCAATCACGCTCAAAGTCATCGTGCTGATGATGTGTTTGATTTTACGGATCTTTGATGTGATTACCTTTTCAAGGTCTTTTTGCGTGTTTGCCTCCACTTTACAAACCACTTCATAGTATCCGAAAACGTCGTCTGCTGCTTTCACCTCTGGAATGTACTTGAGGTTTCTGATGACGTAGTAGGTTTCAGTTGGATCGCAGTGTATTATGACATATGCGCTAGGCATTATTCTTGCTCCTCATTTACCATCATTGTTATTGCGGATTCAATGTTTTCAATTTTTCTAAGCTTTTCAAGCACGATTTTACGCAAAGTATCATCATTTGGAGCAGACAGCTTTACTACAATGTCGTAAATTCCAAACGTTCCTTGTACCTCATACGATGATAGATCGGCTTCTTTTAGCACTGATTTTGCCTTTTCTATAATTTCTGATTCGTGGTTTAGCCTAGCGTTTATTAAAAAATATGCTGTGGACATGGTTATTCCTGTCCTTCTATTCCCATCAAAGTCAAAGTTGAACGTATTCTGTCTATTTTGCGGATCTTCCAGGTGATTATCTCCCTGAGTCGTTCAACTGAGGCAGTCTCTATCTTTGCTAGAATGTCGTATGCCCCAAAAACTCCTTTTACTTCTTTGACTCCGTCTATTGGCTTTATTTGGTCGATGACTTTTTGCTCAGATCCCAACTCACAGTTAATGAGCACATACGCTGTTGCCATCTATCTGATCCCTGCCTTGACGTATGGTTTTGCCATGGAACATCTTGACATTTGACGTATATATAATGAATCATAGAAAAACTAGCCATTTATTCAACTTTTAGGAAATAAACTAAACAGTTTTTAGCTAAATTAAGCCTTTGGCATACGAAGTAAACGATTGTATGCTACGCCAAATCTGTGTGCCTCGTCGCGAGCATGCTGAAGTATCTGCAGGCCTTGATGATGTCTTGACATGATGATTGGTTCTTTTTTGTGCGGCACAAAGACTTCCTCATTTTGCTTTGCAAGAGATGCACAAGGTATTTTCATTGCAAGACTCTGTAGAGCCGACACGGCAGCGCTGAGCTGACCTTTACCGCCATCTATGAGAATCAGATTTGGAGATTCCAAGTTTTCTGAGGCCACACGCAGGTATCTTCGCTTTATTATCTCATTAATCATTGCAAAATCATCTTGACCGCTGATGGTTCTTATCTTAAATCTCCTATATCCTGATTTGTCTGGCCTACCGTTGACAAATCTTGACATGGCGCCCACCGCAAACGACATGCCATAATTTGAGATATCAAAACACTCTATGACTTTGGGTATATCATCAAGTCCAAGCTCTTCTTTTAATTGGACAAGGCCTGGCTCTGATCCCTTTGATGTGATGACATCGATATTTTTTAAAATGAGGTCAAGTATCTCTTTTCTTTTCCCAGAAACGGGGACAAGTATTTTGACTTTGGTTCCTGCCGACTTTGAGAAAAGACTTTCTAACAGTTTTGCATTTTGTGGCATTTCGTTTACTATTACATACGGCGGTATCTGATTGGTCGTATAGTACTGGTAAAGAAAATTAGAAAACGAGTTATCGCCTACAAGATCAAAGGAAAACTTGTTGCTGTCGCGAATGACGCCGTTTATCTTCTTAAAAGTCATAATGTGGGCAGTCTGTTCGGTTGTTTTTATCCCAAAATATTCCTCATCTGCACCTGAGACATTTTCCATTTTTTGCCGTGTTTTCAGACTGCCTAGTCTCTGCAGAGTGCCTTTTATCTCCTGCGCACGCTCAAATTGGAGCTGCTCTGACGCCTGCCTCATTTCTGACTCTAATTTTTTCGTAAATGCACGCAGATCCTTTCCTTTGAGAATTGACTCCAAGTCGGATACATGTTTGGCATATCTGATCTGCGCTTCTTTAAACTCGCATGGTGCCTCGCAGTTACCAAGATGGTATTCTAGACATGCCTTTTTTGGAAGCCTTTTACAAATTCTGATCTTAAAGGCCTTGCGCAAAGAGCCGATACTTAGCAGCTTTGAACTTCCGGAAGTAAATGGACCATATATTTTTCCGTCACCTAAAAATTTGCCAGTCCTGGTTCGTCGTGCAACGACAAGTCGGGGGTATTCCTCATCGGTTAATCTCAGATAGGTATAGCGCTGCTGATCCTTGAGTTCTATGTTAAAAATTGGTCTGTATTGTTTTATCATGTTGGATTCCAAAAGGAATGCTTCTGCTTCGTTATCTGTTAATACAAACTCAATATCGGAGATCTTCTCAACTAATTTTTGTGTTTTGTAGTTTTGATTTTTTAAAAAGTATGATCTTACACGATTTTTTAGATTCTTTGCCTTCCCAATGTAAATTATTTTCCCTTCTGCATCCTTCATCAAATAGATTCCGGGCTGTGACGGAATTGTTATTTTTTTAATATCTAGTGTCAATTTACCAAGAACTTCTTTAGATATTGTCCAGTGTAACTCTTCGGATTTGACGCAATCTGAGTGGGTGTGCCAGTTGCTACTACTTGTCCGCCTTTGTCTCCACCTTCTGGTCCTAGATCAATTATCCAATCCGAATTTTTGATGACATCCATATTGTGTTCTATCACAACTACGGTGTTGCCAAGATTTACCAATCGGTTAAGGACATCAAGAAGCTTTTGAACATCTGCAAAATGGAGTCCGGTGGTTGGCTCATCGAGTATGTATAGTGTTCTTCCAGTATCTCGTTTTGCCAGCTCAGATGCCAGCTTGACTCGTTGTGCCTCGCCTCCAGATAACGTGGTAGATGATTGACCTAGCTTGATGTAGCCCAATCCTACATCATATATGGTCTGCAGAATTCGTTTGATTTTTGGAATGTTTTCAAAAAATGTTAACGCTTCCTCCACAGTCATGTCCAAAACATCCGAAATGTTTTTTCCTTTGTAAAGTACTGCTAGCGTCTCAGAGTTGTATCGTTTTCCTTTACATTCATCACATCTAACGTAAACATCGGATAAAAACTGCATCTCTATTTTTTTGACACCGTCTCCTTCGCAGGCAAAACAACGACCATCGGCAACATTGAATGAGAATTGTCCAGGAGTGTAGCCCCTCTCCTTTGCAGTCTCTGTGGATGCAAACAGCTCTCTAATTGGAGTAAATGCCCCTATGTATGTGGCAGGATTGGAGCGGGGTGTTCTGCCTATTGGGGATTGGTCTATTGCAATTACTTTGTCAATGTTCTCTATTCCCTCGACAGTTTTGTGTTTGCCAGGTCTTTCATTGGTTTTGTAAAAATGAGATGAAAGTGATTTGAGGAGTATCTCATTTACCAAAGTCGATTTGCCAGAGCCGGAGACTCCAGTCACTGTAACCAAGTATCCAAGGGGGATCTCAACTGTGATGTTTTTGAGGTTGTTTTCTGCAGCGCCCTTGATTACTATCTTGCCTTTTTGCTTGCGAGTCTTGTTTTCAAGGCTGATCAACGTTTTGTTTTTTAGATAGTCACCGGTAACTGACTTGTGGTTGTTGAGAATCTGCTCAACGGTTCCCTCAAAAACTACACTGCCACCATGAATTCCTGCACCGGGCCCTAGGTCAATTATCCAATCGGAGTTTTTGATGACTTCTTCGTCGTGTTCTACCACAATTATGGTGTTGCCCAAATCACGCAACTTGACTAGCGTCTTGATGAGCCTAGCATTATCTCTTTGATGCAGGCCAATTGTGGGTTCGTCTAAGACGTACAATACACCTGTAAGGTTTGAGCCTATCTGCGTGGCTAGCCTGATTCTTTGCGATTCGCCGCCTGAAAGCGTAGAGCTCTGCCTATTTAATGTCAAATAGTTGAGACCGACGTTTCTTAGAAATTCCAGCCTTTCTGTAATTTCTTTGAGGACGTCTCTTGCTATGTATTTTTCAGTTTCTGTAAGTTTGATATTCTTGAAAAAATCGTAACACTCGTCAATTGAAAGATCGCAGACTTCGCTGATTCCCATGCCATTTATTTTGACAGCTAGTGCTTCTGGTTTTAGCTTTTTTCCATTACATTCGTTGCATGGGATATCTCGCATGAACTGCTTGAGCCATTCACGTTTTGATTCAGAGTCTGTGTCCATAAACACACGATGCAAGTTGTTTAGCACTCCTTCAAACGAGTTTGTATACTGCCAGTAAGAATCTGTTGTCTGTGATTCATATTGGAAATGAATCATCTGGTCTGTTCCGTGGAGTATGACTTTGAGCTGTTCTGGTTTGAGCTTGTTTATTGGAGTCATCAAGTCAAAACCAAACTTTTTGCCAACTGCTCTAAGCTCCTGCTTTCTAAACGAAGAAAACCTACCGTTCCAAGGAACTATGGCGCCATCAAGAATCGATTTGGACTTGTCGGGTATTACTAGGTCTGGATCAAATTCCATTTTGACACCGAGGCCATGACATGCCTTGCATGAACCAAACGGTGAGTTAAACGAAAAAGTTCTAGGCTCGATTTCTCCAATGGTGATGCCACAGTAGGGACACGCGTTATTTTGCGAAAACATTTTTTCATCTTTTTCTGATGAGATCAAAACAGAGCCTTTTGCTGCCTTGAGCGCCGTCTGAATTGCCTCAAAAAGTCTACTTTTTTCTGCCTTAGTGGCCTTTAATCGATCCACTACGATTTCGATATTATGCCATTTTTGCCTGTCTAATTTTGGTAGTTCATCTTCAACTTGGATTATCTGGCCGTCTACGCGTGCGCGGGAGTAGCCGTCCTTTTTTATTTGCTCAAAGAGCTTTTCATACGTTCCTTTTTTT
>JBFLWI010000037.1:0-12649 GCA_040757675.1 Thermoproteota archaeon
ACCAAATGTTCATAAAATTTCTAATTAATAGTATCTACATGTGGCATTACTTTTTGGTCATCGCCTTATTCTTTGGCATCACGCTTGCATACGCCCAAGAGTTCACAGAATACGACTTTGAGGTGGAGACCATCGCAGAAGGACTTGAAGTACCGTGGTCCATTGCCTTTGCCCCAGATGGGCGAATCTTTGTGACTGAGCGAGTAGGAAAGTTGCGCGTAATAGAGGACGGCCTACTCAGAGACGAGCCCATGACCATCCTCAATGTGGGCCGCGTCGAAGGAGGCCTGCTCGGCATTGCACTAGACCCAAACTTTGAAGAAAACCACTACGTTTACCTTTACTATACGTATTCGGAGTTGCTGTCAACTTATAATCGAGTATCCAGGTTTATCGAAAAAGACAACAAGCTGTCAGATGAGACCATCCTAATTGACAAGATACCTGGTGCAGCAATACATGATGGAGGTCGCATACGTTTTGGTCCAGATTCTAAGCTATACATTACTACAGGTGATGCGGCAAATGCAAATCTAGCCCAAGACATCGACTCGCTTGCAGGCAAAATACTTCGAATCAATCCAGATGGCACGATACCATTTGACAATCCATTTCCAAACTCACTTGTTTACTCGTATGGTCACAGAAATCCGCAGGGCCTAGACTGGGATCCAAAAACTGGAAAGCTTGTTAGTACAGAGCACGGGCCCTCAGGGGAGAGGGGCTTTGCCCACGATGAGATAAATGTAATAGAAGCTGGCAAAAACTACGGATGGCCAAATGTAGTTGGTGATGAGTCGGATGCAAAGTTTGTCAGCCCGCTTTTCCACACAGGCCAGGTTACGTGGGCACCGTCTGGTGCAAGTTTTTACAATTCAGACAAGATCCCATTTCTTAACGGCAAATTCCTTGTCGCCACTCTGCGTGGAATTCACTTGCACGTCTTTGAGCTTGACTTGGCTGAAAACAAGATACTATCGCATAATGAAATTCTATCAGGTGAGTTTGGGCGATTGCGTGACATAGTTCAAGGCAACGACGGATATTTGTACATGCTGACAAGCAACCGTGACGGCAGAGGAGCGCCCTCACCAAATGATGATAGGGTTTTGAGAATCATGCCACTAGATACGACAAAGCAACCACCATCAGAGTTAGATACAAGATGGTACAATCCGGAAACACTCAGGTTCCACCCTCCCTTGAAATTGCTCAAAAACGGAATCGATGCTGCAGCAATTGTTTGTAACGAGCCTTTGATCAAACTCTACAAGCCACAGACAGACATTCCTGTATGCGTCAAAGACTCAACTGGTGAAAAACTAATTGAGCGAGGCTGGCACGACGCCTCCTACGGCAAACAGGACTAGTTTCGCGTTATCGATTTTATCTTGTCCTGAATTTGTGCTAAAATCAGCTTGGCTTTTTCCTTGTTCTCAAACGATTCTGCCTTGCTGTCCATGATTGAGTCGATTTCGTAGCTTTTGTCGACGAGTACTTGGGCGACGTGTTCGTCTAGTGTGCCGTTTCCAATCAAATAGTACGCAAAGACCGTATTTTTCTGGCCTAGTCTATGCAATCTGTCCTCTGCCTGCAGATGTATTGCAGGACTCCAGTCAAGCTCAGCAAATATCACATATTTTGCTCTGGTCAGATTGATTCCCACATTGCCTGCCCTGAGTCCTGCAATCATTAGCTTTGTCTCGCCGTTTTGGAATGAGTCTATGTTTGCTTGCCTGTCCTTATCCGATTGGCCTCCAATTATCGACGCTGGTTTGAACTCTGCAAGACTTTGATGCAAAAGCGAGTGAATAGATTTGTGGTGACAAAATACAACCACACTCTCTTCAATTTCCATGATGTTTTTGACAAAATTGATCACATGAGGCAGTTTGGCAATTCCTGCTGCTTGTCTTTCGCTTTGAATTGCCCTTTGATATGCTGTAGAAGCATCAAATGCAGTTCGTGCCTCTTTTCTTTCTTCTTCTAGTTTTTTCCAGATCTTTTCTAGTTCCGTGTTATAGTAGTTGATGTCCGCATCTATGATTTCCTTGTACCTTACCTTTTCTTTTAGTTCTGTTAGTACGTCTGATTTTTTGCGCCTCAGCATTACGTGTTTTTGCAGCATGTGGCGAAGTGATTCGCGTTTGTTTTCCAAGACTATTGCCTTTCCTTTTTCGTTGATATAGCAGAAATACTCACAAAATTCTTTAAAGTTGCCAAGGAGCCCAGGCCTTAGGATATCAACTATAGGCCAGATCTCAGAACCGCGGTTGTAAATTGGAGTTCCAGACAAACCAATTCTGTATTTTACGGAGTTTAATGCGGATAGTTTCTTTACTGCATGGTATTTTTGTGTGGTTTTTGATCGGAGATGTTGTACCTCGTCGCAAATTATGGTTTTAAGATTTAGTTTTGCCAAGTCTTTGTATCTTTTGTATAACAATTCATAATTAATTATGTAAAAATCGAATTTGCCAAGTTCCTCTGATTTTCCGACGCGTATTATGGTGGTGGTAGGTGGTTCATTTTCAAGCAGCCTGCCGTTTCTACTCTTTCTTTTGAGGAATTTTTCAATTTCTCTTTGCCAATTTTGTAGTGTAACCAGCGGGGCCACAATCAATACGGGGAAGGCGTCTTTTTCAGTAGAGAGATAGGCAAGCGATTGAATCGTTTTGCCAAGTCCCATTTCGTCTGCAAGTAACGCGTTCCCAGACGATTTAATCAGAAAATCTAATCCTTCCCTTTGAAAATTGAACAGAGTCCCTTTGAACTGCTTTCCTGGGTTTGCCAGATTGAGCCGTTCTATCTTTTTTGGCTTTTTTGTGACCTGTTTTGCAGAAGGCGGAAGTTTTTTTTGCCAAACATTCTTTGAGAGTATCTCAAGTGGGTACCTGTCCATTATCCACTTTATCTGGCGGACGTGCTTTGGATCGTCTGGGACTATTGCTTCATACTCACCCTCACCATACCAAGCTTGTGGCATTATTCGTGAAACCATTGCGACTGCTCGCTCACCCGTAATTTTCCAGCTCCACGTACCGGAAAATTTGTCTAGTACATACTCCAAGGTACCAAAATTAGCCATGGTCGTCAATGATCTCCGTTAGGTAGTTTTTTCGGTTTATGAATCTTTTAGCCACCATACCTTCCCAAAACGACCTCAAAAAAAATCAAACAAAGAAACTACACACTCAATAGATTTTTGCTAAATTGGGCAACTCTTCACTATTTTTATGAATAATTTCCAAAGTTTGGCAAATTTTATGAATCAGTGGAGAAAAGCGACCAAACCTTTAATCGGAAACGAGCCTAAACAATACTGTGGAATTCAAACAGCTAAGTGAACCATCCATTGAAAAACCGCTGCTTATTGCCGCACTCCAAGACATGGGCAATGTGGGAAACATCGTAATCGACTTTGTCAACAAATCAAAAAATACAGTTCCATTTAGGACCGCAGAGTCAACTCTGCTTTCGTACGTCTTGGACAAAGGAGGCCACATAGAGATCCCAAAGGAGGTCTGGGAATACCGCTACGCAAAAAACATCATAGTCTTTGGCGGCGGCTACGGTCAGCCAAAGACCAACGAAGATCTGCACCAGTTGTGCCAGGACGTAATCAGTGTTGCAAAAAAATATGGGACCAAATTCATATACACACTTGGCGGCTTTCACACAGACAGGGTCATTACAGACGACCCAAGGACATACGTCACCACCACTTCGCAGGATCTAACAGCACAGCTTCAAAAGATGGACATCAGTATCACTCCCTCCAAGTCCGTAATAACTGGTTTTAACGGTCTCATTCTCGGATATGCGAAAACAAACGGCCTGCATGGAATAGGTCTGTATGGTGAGCTAAATGAGCCATCCATTCCTCAATATCGTACCGCAAAGAGCGTAGTCAAGACTTTGGAAAAGCTCACCTACCAGAGCTTTGGCAGCACCCACGAGCTTGACGTAATGGCCGAAACCATAGACAAAAAACTCAAAACGGACTGGCGGATGGATTTTTAGTCACTTGTGCTTGTGCATTTCCGCATTTACGTGACAGTCACAGCTACAAAGCTCGGTTTTGTGATCATTTTGGCAGTCAATGCATTCATAGTGTCTGTGTTTTTCACAGCTTCCGCAGATCATTTACAGATCTGATTATACACAAGTCATATTTTAGGACTGTGTCACAGATCAATTTCGCTTTTCTCAAGGATCGAGGCCGTAATCTTGTAGTATGATACCGGGTCGATTTGCTTTGCAAATCCCTTGTCTATGTTTATCAGGTATATCGAGTTGAGTTTTGCGTTGAGTATGTCTTCGTACTCGATTGGAGGGTTGCGGTAGAACTGGTCGCACAATACCTTGATCTTTTTGATCTCATTTTCAGGCCTAAGCGAGGGAGGGTTGAGAAATATTCGGTGGAAGGGCAGGATTCCAATGACTGGCGTGGCAAGCGAAAAATCGTTGCAGTATTTGCTGTACCTTGCTATCTTGCTCACTATTCTGGATACGTAATAATCGATGGTGTCTAGTGCGTGCTCCGGTGGAGTAAAGCCAGTCTCTATCTCAATTATCGATATTTGGTTGTCTTTTTTTGCGTAAATGTCGCACACAAGTGAGTTTGTTAGCTGCTTTTCCACGTCGACAGTAAATCCTTTTGCTACAAGGTTTGCTGCACATATCAGCTCCAAGACAGAGTGGTTTATCTTGACTAGGTTTTGCTGGTACAGCTCAATCAGTCGCTGCCGCACATAATTCAGCTTTGGAAGATCGTCTTTTTTGAGCTGTGATGAAAGCTGGTTGGTTACGGTGTAAACATCGTCTCTAAATTTTTCTAAATCCAAAACTCACAATTACGCAACATTGCTAGGTTTATGAAGATACCTAAAGGAGTGATAAAAATAAGAGATTATGCTGCTTCTCTGACACTTTTGACTTTGGCAATTGCCATTGGGTCTCCATTTATTGGCTCAACAGTTACTGTGATTGTGTCTTTGGCGCTCCTGCCTTGTCCGTCGCTTACTGTAAGCTCAAAGACAAGTGACTTTGTCTCACCGTTGCCAACCTCTGGTGCCACAAATGATGGCTTTGCCAAGTCAGTTGCAGACAGTGTTACTTGCTCACCAGAAACCTGTCTCCAGTTGTAGGAGAGTTTCTGCTTCATTGGGTCTTTACCTGAGCCAAATAGTGTCACTGTTGATTGTTCTGGGACTGTCTTATCCTTTCCTGCATATGCAGTGATCTGTTTTGAGATGGTGCCCTTTACTGTGATGTCCACTGTATCCGGTTCGCTGTCTGCCTGACCGTCGTTGGCAATCAACTGGAAAGTAAGGACAGTGTCAACTGAAACCTTTGGAGCAGTAAAGCTTGTCTCCAGATCCGTCTCCGTAGACAGTGTCACGGATGGACCAGATATCTGGCTCCACAGGTAAGTCAATGGTTCATCATCCTCATCGAACGCGGAGCCCATAAGCATAACTGTAGTTTCGCCGTCTACTGTCTGATCTTCGCCGGCATCAACTTCTGGTATTCCGTTAACTGGGAGTACTGTAACTCTAACTAGGTCTTTTGCTGGATGACCGCTTTCATCTGCTACTCGCAGCTCAAAGACTAGAACCTTTACTTTGCCGTTCTCCACCACTGGTGCGACAAATGTTGGCTCTGGCTCGTCGAGTCCAGACAATTCTACTTGTTCACCACCTACCTGTCTCCATTCAAATGTGATTTCTTCACTATCTGGGTCTTCGCCCACGCCAGACAGTGTTACCAAAGTCTGCTCGTCGACTGTTTGGTCAACTCCTGCATCGGCAGTTGCCCTCACATTGTTTGAGTAGACAGTGACAGTCATAGTGTCAGAATCTTTGCCGCCATATGGATCGGTCACTGTTAATTCAAATTTTAATTCTAAAGCTGCACCACCGCTTACTTCTGGTGCCAAGAATCTTGATTCGGCTTTGTTTGGATAAACCAAGTCAACATCATCACCACCGATTTGTTTCCAAGAGTACTGGAGTTTGTCTCCGTCTGGGTCTGTGCCAGAGCCGCTAAGATAGACATATCTGAATGATTGTGTGTTTCTGTCCGGTCCTGCGTCAGCCTCAGGATCATCGTTGAGTGGTCGGACTTTGATAATTACAATATCTGTTGCAGTTCCACCACCTTCTGCAGAACAGGTAAATCTAAATGCCATTGGAACCATTGCGCCGTTTGGAATTTCTGGTGCGACAAATGTTGGGTCAGGGTCTGCAGTGGAAGAGAGCTCAGAGAATGGACCGAGTGTTTGTGTCCATGCATAAGTCAGTTCTCTATCTAGTTTATCCATGCATGTCCCTTCCAGTTGTACTGTTTCACCCTCGTCTACTATTTGGTCGTCCCCCGCATCAGCGCTAATCAATGTTGGCTTGCCTGCGGTGACTTTGATTACTACGTTGTCTCTTGCCAAGCCGCCAAAGCCGTCTGCGACTGTGAGTTGGAATCTAATTGTACCGGAGCTTCGCTCCATTTCTGAAGAATCAAAACTTGGACTTTGAGAATTTGGATCATCTAAGGTAACTATTGGACCATCAATTTGAGACCAGTGAAAAGTTAGTGGGTCACCATCTGGGTCAGAGCCATCACCGTTTAGTGTTACTGTGTCACCCTTTTCCACTGTTTGGTCTGGGCCTGCATCAGCAGTTGGCGGCTGATTTCTTGGCAGGACTGTGATCTTGATTGTATCTGTGTCGACACCTCCATATGGATCTCTTACAGTTAGCTCAAAAGTCAGAATTTTTACTTTACCGTTTTCTACTTCTGGGGCCTTAAAGGTTGGCTCTGCGACATCTGCAGAAGGAAACAGTTCGACTTGTTCACCGCCAGTTTGTCTCCAAGAGACATCTAGGGTGTCATCGTCTGGATCTACGCCTTCGCCAGAAAGTGTGACAAAGTCTCCCGATTTTACTATGTTTGTCGTAAATGGAGTAGTCTGGGCTAACGCCTGTGATGAAACGGTGCCCAAAATCAGCACACTCAGTAGAATAGCGGATAATTTTAATTGCAACGTTTTTACCGTAAAAATCACGCCGATTAAAAGCTTTCGTTCAATTGGGGACAATTTTTGGATCAATTTTTGGTGATAGAGTTTTTTGTTTACTATTTTCAAAGAAATCTGATAAGTGGATCAGGTCAAGGTCGAATTTCGATCCTGATCTCAAAATTGCAGATCCGCTTGCCGAATTTGATCAAAAGATCCAAAACTGCTCAAAAATAACTGATTCATAGCTATTCTCAAATTGAGTTTCGAGGTTAACAAAAAAAAGAAAGAAATCAGCCGTTGAATCGCCTAGCAGTCTTTTCTGCTTTGCTGGCAGCACTGTTGCTTGCCACTACCACGTATGCCTCTGCGGCGACGTTATGGGACTTTATGATAAAAGCCGAGTTCGAAGAGTCACAAATACACCTCAATGAAAAACCAGTCATTTCCGGAGTCGTCTTAGACCAAGCTTCAAAGCCGGTTTCAGGTGCAGAAGTCAAGATCCGCTTTGCAGGAGTTTCAGTTTCTACCACCACAGGTGACGACGGCAAATTCCATTATGAGTTTGGTCAGCAGACAACATCAGGTGTATTCTCAGTAGTGATTTCTGCAACCAAAGACGACCTCAAAGGATTTGCCAGAACCACGTTGAAGGTAGGTAATGAGTTTTCCACCTTTGACGAGATCTACTATAAGCAGTTGGCCCAAAATAAAACCAAGTCTGCTTCTGCACCAGCACCGTATGAAGTACTCAAGCTGAAAAACTATGAGAAATTCCTCGAAGAGCAAAACAAAAAACTGCAAAAACAATACGACATAGAAGCAAGAAAGCTTGCCATGGACGAAAAGCGTGACGTAGCAATGCTAAAGCTTGAGCAGGCACTTCGGGAAAGGCCAGTAGGACCTGGTGTGTATGGTGGGCTGGCATACAAAGATTATATGGCAAAGCTAGACCCACGCATCAAAAATACTATTGCAAGCCAACTCAACTACACAAAACAGCTCCAAGAAGAAGCAAGACAAGCAATGAAGCAAGTGCTTGACAACGGCGGGTCACTACAGGATGCACGAAAGATATACTTTGAAAAATTATCGATCACAAAAGAGAAGCTCTTAGAGGTAAACGATAAAAACAATACAAAGGGCTACTCCAAGACACTAAAGTCCGAAGACAAGAAGATCAACAGCAAAAAAGTCAAGGGACTCACGCTCAACAAGTATCTCAAGTAGATCCGGCACAAGAAACATGGTTCCATTTTGGAACTCAGAAACGCCAATTATTTCCGTGATAGATATAATCAAAGCTATTGAAGTGCCGCCATGATGTCCACGAGCATCAGTCTAGGCAAGGGAATTGGGAAATATCTATCATCCATACTGATAGACGAAGAAGGAGTCTCCATAGAAAACATCTGGCAGACAATCACCGACTTTGGCATAAACAGAGAAGATCTCAAAAAACTACAGCCCACTTACAAGGAACTCTTTGAGATCTACTCGGCCATTAGGGCATATAGAATTAGCGTCAAGTATCTCAAGGAACTCAAAAACAAGCTTTAGGCCACTCGTGCATCTGGAAGATGGAAATGCATGGATGTAAACGACATTAAAGAAAAGCTAGTTCTGCTTGGAGTCACTGCCGTAGTATTTTTGCCGTTGAGGCTACTTGTTGGCCAATATCTAACGGAGCACTGGCTAGGCAACTTGGGCATTGCCACACTAATCTCTGTGACACTTGCCATACTGGTCAAAAAAGGCAAGCTTGGCCCATTTGGCACCATCTTCAAAAACCAGCTGACAAAGGCGCTTTGGGGCAAGTCCGCCAAGATAATTATACTCACCTTGGTTCTGTTTACCTGTTATTTTGGCGCCTCCATACTTTTGATTGAGCGCGGCAACACCCTATATCACATTGACAAAGAGATTCTTGCACACAGCGTGGCCAACAACGAGTTCAAAGCACTGAGCTTGAATGGTCCAAACATCTCTGACTCGGGGGCTTTTGGACTCACTCAGATACAGTACATGGATTATCTTTTTTCGGTCTCCTTTGCCATGCTAAACGATCTCACAAACGGATTGCTTGTCAACTTGCACCTGATCTTATTTATGGAGCAAATCGAGATACTGGGCCTCTTTTGGTTTTACCGCAGAGTGTTCAAGCCCCAGCTTGTCGCCACATAATGCCATGTTTGTCTGTTCCGAACAGACAAATTGAGAATATATCAAAGATTTTTGATCTTGTTGGTTTGCTCAGGTACGCAGCAATAGCAATTGCTTTGGTCGCAATCATGGCACAGGCCTATGCCCAAGACCTCAATTATGAGGTAAGGATCCTCAAAGGATCTTCAGAGTCGCAGTCAAAGACATTCTACCCAGACATTCTACCAATCGGTCCTGGTGACACGATAACTTGGATCAACGAAGACTCTGTCGCACACAGCATCACAAGCGGAGTGCCAGAACACCCAGACTACTCTGGCAAATATTTCAGGACAGGAGTCATTGAATCATCCAAGTCCACCACACTTAAAATTGAAAACCCGATTTACTTTGCGTACTACTATTTTTGTGAGATACACCCATGGCTTGAAGGAAAAATAGTAATGGAGAATGCGCCAGAAGCCCAACCTGAAACAAGTAACGCCCTGATTGCACAGAAATCATACAGCAAGAACCAAGACATACTTGTGAGCGGCCAAGTTCCGGACGACTTTGCAACATTGCCGTACTCTGTTCTCCTTTATGAAAGTCCAGACAGACTAGTCTACGCAAGGAATGGCAATTTTGAAAAAGACGCATCATATATGCAGACCATCCAGACGGACGGGCTCCGAGTTGGCATATATCTGCTCAAGGTAGTATACGGCCTGCCAACGCAGGTAGCTACTGCAACGTTTGAAATCACACCAGATCAGTCGACCCCCATCCCAAGCTGGATAAAGGACGGCGCCAAGTGGTGGTCCACTGGTACTATTTCCGATAGCGAATTCATCGACGCAATAGAGTTTTTGGCAAAAGAAAAGATAATCACGGTTCAGAAAACCGAATCTTCTTCCTCTGGATTCATTCCCTCATGGGTCAAGACGAGTGCAGGCTGGTGGGCCGATGGCATGATCTCAGACAAAGAATTTGCGCGAAGCCTGCAGTATTTGGTAAATTCCGGAATAATTCAGATCTAATCTTGTTTGAGGAAGATCCTCACTGCTTCAAGGTGCGAGCAGTTTGCCTTTTTGCCTTTTCCGTGATGGAATTTGTAAAAGTTCTTGAAGCCGAGGCAGTCGCATGACTCTGCGGTAACCATGTATGATTTGTTTGGATCCGATGACGATCTAACTTGATAGAGATCTTCGTCTATTTTGATGACGTTTCCTTCGTCTACCAGTTTCTTTGCCTTCCTTATTGTGCTTGCACTCACAGGGCAATTTAGATCGATGTGGTTAGAATAGATTGCGATCTCAGTGTGTTGTTGGTTCAAAAAATTTATCAAAAGAACACATAAGTAATATCAACTGAGTTTTGCTTTGATTAGCAAGTGGAGCGAAAATTCAATCAGACCCCAGGTGACACAAACATTGCCATTCTGGGGTACATGTCAAAAGTAGGGACATGGCTTAACCTAAGACAGATCACCACAGGCACGCCTGGCTCCGACCTCAACAGAGAGCGACTCCGCCTCATCTTGGAGAGTTTTGCAAAAAAAGGCTTCATAGAGATGCGTGAAAGTCAGAATCCCAAAGCAAAGTTGGAATACAAAATAACCGAAAAGGGTCGAAACACATTTCTCAAGTGCACCAATTTTGATCCGGACGTAAAAGCGGTTCTAGGTTTAAGAGACTTTTCCGATAAGCTGGAGCCTTAGTTAATCCACAACATCGAGTATCCTTGTTCGTCTTCAAAGATTAGATCCATGTCAAAGTCCAGATTCAGCTTCTGCATAAGTGATGAGAGCTGAGATGACTGCAGATCTTCGTCATAATTTTTTGCGACACATAAAACCCTGAAAATCAGTTTTCCTGACTTTGATATGTTGTTTGTGAACTGCTCCAGTGTGGAAAATGACACATTGTCAAAGAATTTTACGATAAAATCGCCTTTCTTTGTTGGAACCAGTATGTCTACTGTATCTGCACCCACCTTCTGGTTCAGCTTTGCCGGAAGTTTTTTGTCTGATTTTCCTCTAAGCAGCGTCTGCAGCTCAGGAAAAACAAGGCATGAATGGTTTAGGATTCGCTCTATGCGGTCTTTTCCCTCTGGAATCGATGTCTCAAAGTTAACAAGATAAGACTGCCTGATTAGCTGTCCCTCAATTGACTTTAGCTCTTTTCTGTAGATGTGGCCCCTGTAGGTGATCCACAAAAACAAAAAGGACAAAAGCCCGATTACGAGTCCGTTGCTTGCCATGAGCCACACCTGCGTAGTGTACAGCCCAAGTATGCTTTCTGGCGCAAATACTCGTTCAGAATTTGGCACAAATACAAGACTTGCAGCCCCGGTTTTTTCGTCGCGAATTTCAGTTATGTGTCCGTTCTTTGCTATTTCTTGTTGAAAATAATACTGCGAGAGTGATATGACTACGGATAGTGACAAAAGCCCGATTATTACCATAACTAGTATAACTCGGTACCAGCTGCTGAGATTCTCAATTGCAATGTCCAGCTTTTCTGCCAGCGACTTGTCTCCGTTCTCGGACACGTCTGTGAGCTTTTCTATGCGTATTTAATAACTTGTTACAAATTGTAACATGATACAGTTATTGCAAAATTGCTTTTATATCTCAGACTAAAGGTAGGTAATGCAAGTCGGGCATACCCAAACGATAGTTTTAGACTCCAATGTGCTGATAAAAGAAATCCAGGAAGGTCGCGTTCTAAGATCTATCGCAAAGAGAATGAGAAAACACAAGTCCAAACTCGTAATTCCAGAAGTGGTGTTAGGTGAAGTCAAAAAAATAACTGGCACAGACCCAGTATCTACGATGAACCGAATATACCAGTACTGCAGACATCCGCTTACAGTAGACAAGACAAACGAAATCGATTCAGAATCACAAAAGCTGACTGAAAAATACTACGAGTGCCACACACCAGACAGCTTGATTTTAGCCACAGCAAAACTCGTCGGTGCCACGCTTGTAAGTTTTGATCGTAATTTATTGCAGACTGCAAAGATGGAAGGAGTCCAGGCATTCCTCCCAAGAAACTACATTCGATGGGGATAGATTCTATGAAGGCACTCGTTTTGGAAGAAAATGTCAGAATAATCGAACTCTATAAAAAAATATTTGAACAAAAAAATCATCAAGTTGATTTTGTCTCAGATGTCGGTGCCTGCCTTGGCAGAATCGACGCCGGCACAAATTACGACTTTGTCGTCTTGGAAAAATCCATGAGAATACCAGAAGGCGACAATGTAGAAGACATGATACTGGCCGCAAGGCCACAGCAGAAGGTCTTCTTTCTTTCACCATACATGTCTCAACGTGACTCCCAGTTTGATGCAGTAAAAGAGACGCTGGATCTAATCGACAAGCCTTTTGCCATGATCAGCTTGCTTTCCTCCCTTGAGATAAAATCGTGTATTCGAGCATAACATTTTAAGCTAATTTCATCAAGTCATACCAATGGGATTGAA
>JBFLWI010000038.1:0-12576 GCA_040757675.1 Thermoproteota archaeon
AAAAATGAAGATCTTGCAAAATCACTGATGAAAAAATTCGGAAGCAATAGAATTGTAATATCTGTGGATCACAACGATGGAATAATTGTAATAAATGGTTGGCAGCAGCAAACTACAACGAAGCTGCTTGATGCGATTTCCAAGTTTGCCAGAAAAGACTTTACAGAGTTTTTGGTAACAAACGTGTCCCACGATGGAACGCTTTTGGGCCCAGACACAAAAACTCTCACTGAAGCATGCAAAGTAGGAAAGAATGTCATTGCAAGCGGTGGCATATCTGGGCCAGAAGACATTAGCAAAGTAAAAGAATGCAATGCCTACGGCGTCATACTGGGCAAAGCACTCTATGATGGCAAGATATCAATTCAGGAGGCAAAAAAGCTGGCTTGACTCTCACAAAAAGAATAATTCCATGCCTTGATGTGGCAAACGGGCGGGTGGTAAAGGGACTCCACTTTGAATCAATCAAGGATGCAGGAGACCCAGTCCTTTTAGCAAAAAAATACAGCGAGGAGGGAGCAGATGAGCTTGTATTTTTGGACATTACGGCGTCTCAAGAACAAAGAGAAACAATTCGCTCACTGGTATCAAAAGTTGCACAAGTAATTGATATCCCATTTACAGTGGGAGGGGGTGTCAAAACACTGCAGCATGCGCGCGACATCTTGCTTTGTGGTGCCGACAAGGTGGCAATCAACACTGGGGCAGTCAAAAATCCGCAGATAATTACCGAATTAATGGAGCTATTTGGCAAACAATGCGTAGTGGTTGCAATCGACGCAAAGCGAAACTACAACACGTCTGCAGGAAAAAACATCTTCTCAGAAGACGGCAAAAGCTTTTGGTTTGAGGTGTTCGTATATGGGGGCAAAAAAGGAACAGGAATTGATGCCGTAGAGTGGGCAAAAAAGGTTCAAGAACTCGGTGCAGGTGAAATCCTCCTTACAAGTATAGACAAAGACGGCACAAAAGATGGTTATGATCTGCTTTTGACAAAGTCCATAGTTGATTCGGTGCGCATACCTGTCATTGCGTCGGGCGGATGCGGTGAGCCAAAACATATGCTTGATGTCTTTAAGCTGACTGATGTTGACGCAGCCTTGGCCGCCTCCATATTCCACTATGAATCCCATTCAGTGGACAGGGTCAAAGAATACCTAAAAAACAATAATGTCGATGTAAGAATATAAATAAAATCCTGCTCAAAAAAACATGAAAAAAACTCTTGCTGACTTGGATTTTGCAAAGGGCGACGGCCTTGTACCAGTTATAGTCCAAGATATCAACACAAAAGAAGTTCTTACTTTAGCGTATGCAAACAAAGAATCATTGGAATTAACACAAAAAACGGGAAATTCGTGGTTTTGGTCCCGCTCAAGAAACAAACTGTGGATGAAAGGAGAAGAGTCAGGAAATACACAAAAGGTCAAAGAAATATTAGTTGATTGTGACTCTGACGCGATCATATATCTGGTGGAGCCGTCAGGCCCTGCATGCCACACAGGCCAACGGGTTTGCTTTCACAACAAACTTGATTAGCAAACTCGCTGGAAGAGAGTCTCTTCGCCTGGAATTGTTTGATTTATGATTCTAAATTTTAGTGGAGTATAACCAGTTCCCTTGAACACAACTGTCCACTCCCCAACTAAATCATCTACACTACAAATATTGCGTGCCTTAGATATTGAAGGTTTGAAATACTGATTAAAGCCAGGCTTTGCAGTGGCATCAAAAGGTATTGAAATGTATGATCTCGTGGCATTTGGCATGAGAAAAACCATGCTCCCAATATCTCCCGGTTGAAGGTTATCAATTGCTATGAAGATATTTTCGCCCACCTTATACTCGTATTTGTTTATAGCAAACGGCCCTGATCTATTCCAATTTTTAAACTCGTCTACTTGCTCTTTCGGCCTTGCAACATCAATTGGTCCAACAAAAAGTATTGCTGCTATGACTGCAACAGAAATTACTCCTATTAATGAAATACCTATTATCTTGGCTTTCATCCGGTTTTGTTGTCATTTAAAAAAAGATAAAAAACCTTGTGCAAGATTGATTCAGTATGTGGGCTTCAATCCCAGTTAACTATTATTAAATTTTTAGCCTGAAAAATTAAGTAATACTAAACTTGATATTAGGACATTTTAACTATGCAACTTGCGGCGATTTCTTCATGACAAAGACATCACTACAATGTAGAGAGTGCAAAAAAGAGTACGAGTCCACATTCAAGTATATCTGTGATGAATGTTTTGGACCGCTAGATGTAAAATACCAATTTCCTTCTATTTCAAAAAACACTTTTGCAAACAGAGAACACACATACTGGAGATATCTAGAATTGCTCCCAATAGAATCAAAATCAAACATCGTAAGTATTCATGCGGGTATGACACCACTCATCAAAGCTGAAAAACTTGGAAAAGAATTAGGACTAAACAACCTTTACATAAAAAACGATTCTGTAAACCCAACCTTTTCATTCAAAGATAGGCCTGCCGGCGTTGCAGTGTCTAAAGCAAAGGAGTTTGGCCTTTCTGCAGTAGGGTGTGCATCTACTGGCAACTTGGCATCTGCTACGGCGGCGCATGCAGCAAAAGGAGGATTCCCCTGTTACGTCTTTGCTCCAAGTGATATAGAGCACGCAAAAATAGCGCAGGCTTTGGCATATGGCTCCAAATTCATTGCAGTAGATGGGACATATGACGATGCAAACAGAATTGCGGCCCAAATTGGAGACAGCAAAGGAATTGGGATCGTCAACATCAACATGAGATCATACTATGTGGAGGGCTCAAAGACACTTGCGTATGAAGTAGCAGAACAGTTGGACTGGCAAGTACCGGATCAGCTTATAGTGCCGGTTGGAAGCGGTGCAATGCTCAATGCTATTTGCAAAGGGTTTGAGGAACTGCAAAGTGTATCATTACTAAATGACGTATCTGCAATGCATGTCCATGCGGCACAGCCAGTTGGTTGTGCACCAATAGTTGCTGCATTCAAAAATAATGCAACGGAAGTGACTCCGGTTGAAAATCCAGATACAATAGCAAAGAGCCTTGCAATTGGGGATCCTGGAGATGGTAGATACGTACTCAAAAGGCTAAAACAATACGGTGGTTATGCCGAAGAATCAGACAACAAAGAAATTCTTGATGCCATTTTGCTTTTGGCAAAAACTGAAGGGATCTTTACAGAACCTGCGGGAGGAGTCTCAGTTGCAGTGCTCAAAAAGATGGTAGAAGATGGCAAAATCGACAAAAATGATATCACTATTTGCTATGTGACAGGAAATGGACTCAAAGCAACAGAGTCGCTCATGGAGGTTCTCTCAAAGCCTCAAGTGATACGAGCAGATCTGGCTGCAGTATCTGCGGTGGTAAAGTAATGGCAAACATCACATTTACAATTCCATCGGTCCTAAACAAAGGAGGCGGAGAAAAAAAACTCCAGATTTCTGCCAATTCACTTTTGGACTCGTTCAACCAAGTATCTCAAAATATGGGTGATGACTTTAAGCGACGGGTCCTAAATGATGATGGCACACCACGCTCGCTAATCAACATCTACATCAACGGCAAAAATGCGCGATTTTCTGGAGGCATGAGCACAGAGCTAAAGGACGGCGATGAAATCTACATTCTGCCTGCAGTGGCTGGCGGTTCTGAGCTTTCAAGCAAGGACTTGGACAGGTACTCAAGGCAGATCATGTTAGAAGAGATAGGCTATCAAGGCCAGCTAAAACTCAAAGCTGCCAAAGTCTGTGTGGTGGGAGTAGGCGGCCTTGGCAACCCAATTACTACGCGACTTGTCGCAATGGGTATTGGAAAACTACGAATAATTGACAGAGATGTCATAGAATTATCAAACTTGCATCGCCAAACAATGTTTGACGAATCAGATGTGGGTCAGATCAAAGTCGAAGTTGCAGCAAAAAAACTACAAAAGCTAAATCCGGAAACACAAATCGAAGCACTTGCAATCTCAATTAATGATTATACCGCACTTGATGCAGTGGAGGGATGCGATGTCGTAATTGATGCCCTTGATAGCGTCAATGCAAGATACGCACTCAACAAGGCATGTGTTGAAAAGAACATCCCATTTGTAACTGGTGCCGCAGTGGGAGTATCAGGACAGGTCTTTACAGTTTTACCAAAACAATCTGCATGTTATTGTTGTATGTTTCCTGCACTTGATGAGGACTCGATGCCCACGTGTAGCATCGAAGGTGTGCATCCATCGATTCTGTCAATAGTTGGAGGACTAGAAGTTGCCGAAGCAGTCAAAATAATCATTGGCAAAAAACCAAGCCTTTCAGACAAGATTCTTCACATAGATCTTGAGAATCTTGACTTTGTCACGACTAGGACATTTAGGGCAGAGGAATGCCCGGTGTGTGGCAATGGCAAAGCTGAATCGACACCAAAACAAGAGCTAATAATTGAAGAACTGTGTGGACGTAATAGGGGTAAGCGTACATTTTCAATCACGCCCACTCAGAAATTTGAAATTGACGTTGAAAAAATAACCAATCTTGCAAAAGATCTCCAGTTCAGAGTGGAAAATCAAGGCGAGCTTGGATTATCTATGAGAACAAACGACTTGTCAGTTAGTTTCATGAAAAGAGGTTCTGCAGTGATAGTAGGCCCAAAAGATGAGCAAGACGCAATAGTTTTGTATAAAAAACTGGTACAAAAAAGAAACTAAATTCAAATCATTCTAAATCAATATATTATAACAGATTCTGGGAATTCTGAATTGCTTGACATATCAATCATGAATGAAATCGACAAAGATGGAATGTACAAAACTTATGATATTTGGGCACAAATGGCAGCTAATTCTTACAACAAAAAACATAACGCAATAGACTACAAAAACATAGATCATATTGTATTTGCAGGCATGGGAGGATCTGGCGCAATAGGTGATCTATTTTCCGCAATCTTATCAAAAACTAACATACATGTAAGTTTGGTTAAGGGATACGTTCTACCAAAAACTGTTGATTCTAACACACTTGTAATCACTGTTAGCATTTCAGGCAACACCGTTGAAACCTTGACGGTTCTAGATTCTGCTGCAAAACTAGATTGTAATCTTATTGCGTTCTCATCTGGAGGAAAAATGGAACAATACTGTACAAAACACAACATAAAATTCAGGCAAATCCAAAAAATTCATTCACCGCGAGCTTCGTTTATCAATTATGTCTATTCCATTCTCGGCACACTAAACTCGATAATCCCGATCAGCAAACAAGATATCAATGAATCAATAATTGAGCTACAAAACCTCTCAAAACAAATCGCCTCTTCAAATTTGTCAAAAACAAATCCCTCACTTGATTTGGCCAATTGGCTTTCGGGGATACCTATAATTTATTATCCGTGGGGATTGCAAGCTGCAGCAGTTCGCTTCAAAAGCTCACTACAAGAAAACGCAAAAACTCATGCAATAATTGAGGATGTTATAGAGGCTTCACACAATGGCATTGTGTCGTGGGAAAAACCATCAGGAGTAAAGCCCATCCTGCTACAAGGAAAAGATGACTATGCAAAAACAAAGGAAAGATGGGTAATATTTAGAGAATACCTTGAAAAAAACAATATTGATTACAAAGAGGTCATATCGCCAAGTGGCAGCATTCTTACAAAATTGGTTTGTCTTATCTATATGTTGGATTACGCATCAATTTATTATGCTATATTAAACAGGACGGATCCCTCCCCAGTCAAATCCATCGACTTTGTCAAAGAAAGGCTGTAGATTACACCAAAAACACCTTCTGAAATGTAAATATTGCAATATGCGATCAAAAAAATCGATCAGAAGCAAAGCATGCCTAAAATTTATTCAAAAAAGCATGGAATTGTGGATAAATTGTCCATTAATCTTATATAGTGATTTTCGAACTGAAATTCAATAACATGAACAACGAGATAGGACGTAAACTAACTAGTCTTACATTAATGACTATTATGCTAGCTGCTGGCTTTTCTGCATTTGCTCCAAGCACAATGCCAGAGGCCGCAGCAGCAAATGCAAACTTGTTTGTATCGGCTGAGAACTCTCAATTCCAGAACCACTTCGCAGGACCAATGGTCATCGAAGTAGTTGTGATTGATAGTGATATCAAAGATACTGACGAGGCAAAAGGTGAACCCGATGTTACTGTCAACGGTAACAAGCTCAGAATGGTCCAAGCATCAGACGGTAACTGGTATGGTTACTTTGCAGACCGTGCACAAGCACAACTTGCAGACCAGACAGTTGTCGGAAATGCTGCAGGCGAAGGATTAGACTTCGGTGTGTTTTGCGGTAAAGACGATGGTGATGAAATCTTCGGCTTTGGCGTAACACAAACAGTTGGTGTAGCGGTACCTACACATGTACTTGGTAATACCAACGGTACAACTACCATTGGTGATGAACAATGTACAGGTGTTGGAGTAACCAATGACACTAGATTGAATAACGTGATCAGAGAAAACAAAACTGTTAACGCTGGTAGTTCTTCAGTGCCGATCGGTCAGATTGGCTTTACTAGCCAGAACGTAAAAGGACAGACATGGCCGTTTATTCAACTATACAACTTTAACCCAACAGGTAACGTTGTAGTGCAGTACAACAAAGGTGGCGGTATACAATCAACCACACTGAAATTTGATACTGTAGATCAATTCGCCAAATTAGATCTTGACAGAGCTACATACCCACGAGGTGCACAGGTTCACGCAACAATAACTGATATTCAGCTGAACATTGATCCAACAGACGAAGACTCTTGGACGTTCCAAACAAACTCTACAAACAAGACAACATCCTACCAAATCTTCAATGAAAATGGAGGACAGGAAGGAGATGCTGTTGCGAAAGGTGCCATTGATATCTCATCTTCATTAGGCTCACTAATGTTTGAGGACAATGGTGTCTTGATTCTAAATGTAGATACACAAAATTCCGGTACTAATGTTGTGACAATTCAAGACAACGCTGACACACAGATAACATACTCGCCTACAACTAGTACTGCAGCGCAGGACGCTATAACGGCAGGATCTGTGACAAGCGGTCGTCACACAATTAACACGTTACCAATCACAATTACCGAATCTGCACCAAACACTGGCATTTTCGGTACTTATGATGAAACCGACGTATCCGTACTGGAGGTTACAAGCAATGCACCAAGAGGCAAGTCCGCAACAATCGAGTACAACGAAGTCGGCAAGACTATCCTTGTAGGATTCGGATTTGCATCCATTGACATTCAGCCAACCGATGCAGAATGGACTTCTGGTGAAGAAATCCCAGTTGTACTCACTGACTCTGATGCAAACAAAAACAGCAGAGCAGATGAGGACTTGGATCTATTCAACCCAGATGTTTCCTTGATTCCATCCTTGCGCATAGGTGATCCATTCACACTAGGTGAGAACGGAACAGGCGTCGCAGGCTCAATAAGGGCACTGACATTCCTCAACTACACTCTCGCATCACCAACCGTAGGAAGCAACTCATCATTTGCAATTCAGGGCAGTGCTTATCAAGCACACACTGTAACTGTCGACAAATTCAGCGACAGAGCAATACTGAGCGCATCATCCGGAACAGTAGGTGCTCGCGTAGAGGGCTTTGTTGTTAATTATGGTAAAACAGCTAGCGATCTGACCAAAGTTGTATTTGACACAAGAAGCACTGCAACAAAGAGATTGCACGGCTTCAACATGTTCAACTACGATATTAGAGGTATAAACACAACACTTGGCAGCACATCAGTTGATGTATTCTTGGCATATTCCAACAGTACAGCACTGATCTCGAACACTGCACTTGGAAACCAAGTGTTCAGAACGATAAGCTTGGCAAACAACACCAGCCCACAAGGTTTGGTAAACATTAACACAACTGAAATCATCAGAGAGATCTACGACTTGCCGTCAACACGACAAGTAGGTGTTCTCTTTACATTCAGTTCACCAGTAAACAACACTGGTGGCCTTGCAATGCCAATTGTTGCTGACTTCTTCTCCTTTGGCTACTTCAATGATGGATTAGTCAAAGCAGACCGAGTCAACAATGCTATCTACAGAATCGAAGCTGAAGAAACTGGTGACAACACCTCCATCTTTGAGGGCTCACTTGAATTCATCATGCTCAACCAACTCAACATCCTTGATGCATCAACATACACCGGACTCAGCACAATTGCTGAAGATCCAACGTTTATTGCGCACCAAGACCTAGATGATGAGGAAGCACCAAGAGTCAACTACAATGACTTGGGTGCAGATGGCGTGGTAACTCAGGTTGCAGACCAAGAAGACGCACCAACACACTCTGGTGTAGTATCATTTGACAAGCCAACATACAAGATTGCAGACACCGTTCTAGTTACACTGGAAGACCAAGACCTAAACGTCGACTCTGATCTGATTGATATTTACACAGTTGTTAACTCAACTGGTGATGCAGCAGACAACCTTGTCGGCAAGGCAGGACTTCCAAGTTTATCTAATGGTGATTTGTTAGGTAGATTACTGGATATCACATGGGACGACAGAACCTGGGTTGACAACAACGATGCATGTATAACCTCATTGAGGAATCAAGGCATCGATGCCAGCTTAGGTGCAACAGGATTCACACTAATTGAAACTGGTGTGGAGACTGGTATCTTCACAGGTGACTTCCAAGTTCCATCCAAAGTATGTAGACCAGCTGATGCCCAAACAGGTGCATCAAAAGATACATCTCCTGTGAACACACAGGGCTTTGACATGGAAGTAAACTACCTAGACTTTAGAGACGCATCTGGACAAATTGTTGAAGTCGGAGATGGCGCAGGCATTAGAGCCAATACCGGTTCAGTCAGCTTAGACAGAACCGTGTACCCAGTTCCATGGGGTGACATTGAAGACTTTGCATCCTCTACAGCCAATGACGCTGCAGGCAGATCTATCTTCCCAATTCACTTGACTGGCATTGGAACCAACGGAGTTGGCTCTGATGAGACACTCGGAGATGGTATATTGACTATACACGTACAAGTCAATGACCCAGACTTTGACACATCAGCAAGCGGTGAAGACAAGATTGCCTCAAACGTTACCGGTACAAACAGAGGTCCTGTTAAGATCACCGTATCAAGGGGTCAGAACAGCGTAATCCTCGGTTATGCAGGTAGCGATGTCGTAAAGAACGGCGTAATTGACGTGGGTGCAGATAACACTGGAACAGGCGTATCATCAGTCAGACAACTAGGTCCAATCACAGAGACTTCGCCATCAAGCGGAATCTTTGAGTTCGATCTAGACATTCTGTACACTGATGGACCAGCCTCAACACAGTGTCCTCCAACGACATCTTGGGATTCACTAAAGAGCCCAGGAACCACTACTACAACTGAAACTGACCGATTTGACGTAGCATCATCAACTGGTGACTATTGTATCCTACAAGGTGATATCATCACCGTAGAATACACCGATCCAGCTGATGCATCAGGCGATGTAAACACTGTAACAGACTCGGCAACATTTGACCTAAGAAACGGAGCACTCCAATCTGACAAGTCCGTATACATCATAGGCTCAGACATGATCCTGACTCTCATCGAGCCAGACTTTGACCTAGATAACGACTTGGCAGAAACATACGACTTGGACCTAATCGAATGGGACTCTGATGCTGCAACCACCACAATGGGCAACAAAGGAGTAACAGGCGCATTTGCCGCATTCGACCCAGAGCCATCTGATCTCAGAGAGACAGGTGACAGCACTGGTATCTTCCAGGTAGTCATCGAGATACCCAAAGTTCTCAACAATGACAACCTAGAGAGAGGCGAAGAGATCGTACTAGAGTACACCGACTGGGGTCCATCCGGTGCCGACTTTGTAGGCCAAGAAGATGAAGACATCAACTTGACCATCTTTACATCGAACTTTGGCGCAACTGTAGAGCTTGACCAAAAAGTCTACACATGGACTGACAAAGTCTACATCACAGTCGTCGCACCTGACCACAACTTTGATAGCAACCTCATCGATGAAATCGGCGAGACAACCTCCGATCCAATCAAGGTGGCTACAAGAGGTCACGACATCAACAGGTACAAGCTTGTTGAGACAGGTACCGACACTGGCATCTTCACAGGTGAAGTAATCCTTGCAGGATTTGCACACGATGCCGACGGTGATGGCGACAACGATGCTCCAACCGCTTCAGACAGCGCAGACGGATCCGGCCCAACGGACGGATTCTTGGGCGCTGATGACGATGACGGTCTGACTGTATCCTTTGAATTCTCCGAGGATGAAACTGTCGTAGGATCGGCATTGATACGATGGAACATCGGCGAAGTCACATGGCTTGAGGCAAGCTACCCAGCCAGCGGCACAGGCGTAGTAAGAGTCATTGATCCAGATATGAACCTAAACCCAGAAGCAGTGGACAACTTCAATGTCGATGTCTGGTCTGATTCAGACGCAGGCGGCATTGACCTAACTGTAACTGAGACTAATGAGGCAACTGGAATCTTCGAAGGTACTGTGTTCTTCACAACTACCGACGAGTCATCCGGTCACAGACTCAGAGTCGCAGAAGGTGACACAGTCACTGCAGAATACCGTGACGAAACCCTACCAGATCCATACACCACAGCAGATGAGCTCGACATCACCGGCACTGCGTTCATCGGAACTGTAGTACCACCTCTTGAGAGAGCACCAGCTTCTAACGCAAGAGTAGTTGATGCCTTCGGCAACACCCTAGACGAGGTGTCCGTAGACCAACAGGTACAAATCACAGCCGACCTGACCAACGGCCAGGACAGAGAGCAGCCATTTGCATACTTGGTACAGATCCAGGATGAGGACGGAGTCACAGTCTCACTAGCATGGATCACAGGTTCACTCTCAGCAGGTCAATCTTTCAGCCCAGCGCTATCTTGGACTCCAACAGCAGCCGGAACATACACTGCAACAGTGTTTGTCTGGGAGTCTGTTGACAATCCAACTGCGTTGAGCCCACCTGTAGAAGTCACAATAGACGTCAGCTAAGACTAGAAAAATCAAACTATCCCTTTTTCTTTTTTATTCAGCAAGACCCAGCGGATGCTATGAGAAGCAATATCTATGACCAATCTTCCATACTCGATATGAAGGTGCTTGCAGTCTCCCTCCTGATACTGGGATTTTTGCCTGTATTTGCAGAACAGCTTGATCTAAACACGGACAGCCTCATCTATACTTCAGGCAAACCTCTGTTCGTATATGGCAAAGGACTACCAAACGAGGACGTCATACTGAGAATATTCAGCCCAGATGACACCATCATCACATTTACCCAGATCAAGGCAGACAAGGACGGCAGATTCCAAACAGAGCTATTTGTGTGGCCCGAAGTCTCCACAGCATTTCCTTACGGCACATACAAAGTAGAGGCAATAAGCACAACACAGAACGGCCTCTCAAGATCAATTGACATCAAATTTGCAGAGACTACGGAGCTTGAAAGTGTGCCAATAACCAGAACTGTGACCACACTTGTCTTTGCTCCGGAGACTGCTGCAATAAACCAGCCGCTTCGGATCTTTGTGCAGACAACAAGTGACGGCCTCTTAGTGGGCGGAAGCCCTGAAAAATTATTGGGCACAACTCACGTGCACCTTCCCGACGGCCAGGTAGTGAATTTGTCTGCATCGTTTAAGACGTTACACCAAGGATTGTATTTTGCAGAATACACACCAGTCATGGAAGGCACGCACGTATTTCACGTCGTGGCATTCTCGCAGGGTACCATATCTCACGGCTCTGCGGCAACTGTAGTACTAAAGCAGGACATTGGAGGCATATCAAGACAGATACTTGAGCTAAACGCAGTGCTTGAGGACACATCAAAGGAGCTTGCAAACCTAAAAACCGAGATTGGCGGATTCGGCTCCACACTCAGTGAGGCAAGCCAAGACATCGACAAAAGCGTAGATGCCATCTCAAGCTCAGTCAAAAACATGGAAGAAGCATCACTGCAGCTAAATTCACTTTTGTTTCCAATCGTTGCATCTATTGCCATAATCGTTGCACTACAGATAGTCATTTTAGCAAGGCGACGCTAATTATCTTTTTATAGTTTGTATTACATGTATTACATATGAAAAAGGAGATACTGACAGTTCGCGATGTGGACGAAGAGACACTAAGCATGTTCAAAGCAAAAGCTGCAGAACATAAAATGAAGATGGGTAAAGCGTTAACTGAGGCGATGCAAAACTGGCTGCAGTCCAAAAAACACCCAAAAAAAAGCAGCAATCTGTTTACAAAATCAAAGCCGTTTGATTGGGGAAAAAATACCGAGAAATTAAGCACCCAGATAGATGATATCCTATATGCTGATGCTTGATACAAGTTTTATAATATCTTATTTTAATACAAGAGATCAAAATCACAGTCTGGCTGCAAAGATTGCAAAAACAATAATTGCACAAAAAATGGAGCTCTACGTTACCGACTATGTCTTTGGAGAGATAGTGACAATCAGCTTTCTAAAGCTAAAAAAGCTCAAAAA
>JBFLWI010000039.1:0-12498 GCA_040757675.1 Thermoproteota archaeon
AAGCTTGTCGTCACGTGTGCAAGACATTTCGAAGATGAAACAAAACAAGAGATTCATTCTATTCTTGAAGAGTTGGGAGACTCTGAACCCAAAATAGAGATTACCAAGTTTTCCGGTATACTGCTTGTCGACACATCAGTTGATCCTGTCCAGCTCACAAATATGATCCGCCGCAAGCTAGAAGACGAGCCATGGTCAATTAGGTACACCCTGAGGGTGATCCCACTCTTTAAAACTACCAGAAGCGATGTTTCCGAGATTTCAGAAGCAGCACTAGAACAAGTGCAAAAGATGATGCCTCATGATACATACCGCATAACTATAGAAAAGCGAGACTCCAATATTTCTACGTCTGAGATAATAACCCAGATTGCAGACAAAATAAAAAACAAGGTTTCACTAAAAGAATACGACTGGATAGTCTTAGTTGAGATTTTCGGCGACATGACTGGTGTGTCTGTCCTAAAGGATTCAGACGTCTTGAGTGTGGAAAAAGCAAGGCGTAAATCATTTGATTAGGACTGCTGCTTTTTCCACCAAAAGATCCTCAAGTGGTGCATCAGATGATGCGGCCTGGATCTGTTTTTTTGAGATGCCAAACAATTCCCGAATGTGTGTTGAGTTTTTTGCGTAATGTGGCACCTTTAGATAGGACTTGAGATATTCGTATAGTTTGTTTAGTGAAGTTTTGGTTCCTATTGCAATCAAAGTAAATTCATCACTTCCATTGATGCCGACTTTTTTTACGGCGTCTGAGATCTGCGTAGTTGCCGCAAACCTCAGCAGTATGTCGGTTTGGAGCTTTTTTGAAAGCAATAGATTGTGTTTTTGTGCATAAAGCGAGAGCTTGATTATCTTTTTTGCATGCAATGGACTCAAAATGCACCTTGAAGATATTCCCTCAAGAACCAATCTTGGGAATTTTGATCTGACAGACTCCAAAAAGTCGTAATTATGGGCTTTTTCGTATGATATCCCAAACAACTCGACTGTGTGATTGTCTATTTTGAATAGCATTCTTGATGCCCCACCATGAATTACTGGGATAATACTTACGATGTCATCTTGCCGTAAAACGGTGTTACGTCCCTCCAATGCCGATGAGTCTACACCGTTTACAGCGATGAGAATATTTTTGGTATCAAAATCCATCGTGTTTGTTGGCTTTATGGAAAGCAAATGAGACAGCATTACGTCGATGGTTTTCCCATCAAGATCTGCGTAAATCAGATCCGTGTTAAATGATTTTTTTGCGCCGCCCAAAAGCTTGATTGTAATCAATTTGTGGTCGGAAAAAACTAGTTTGGTTCTTCTGTTGTGTTTTCTACTACGATTTCTTGTGGTACCGATTCTTCCATTGTTTGTTCTTCTTCAACTTCTTCTATATCGGCTTCCGTTGTGGGTTTAGAGTCTTGCTCACGTTTGATAAATTTTGTAATGAAACCTGCCATCTCGTTTTTTAGTCCTTTTGAGCGGATGACCGCCACCTGATCTAGTATCTTTTTGTTTTCTGTATAATTTGTTGTAAATCTATCTCTGTATCTTTCGAGAACCTGCATCGAGAGTCTTCTTATTCTGTCCACATTGCAAAATATCTCAAGGGGTATATTATACCTATATTTGCAAATAATTTTTTGAATTTGTTTCTAATATAGAAGCACACTCGTCGTATGAAGTTTCAAATATTTTTGAGATGCAAAAAATCACACTTGGAATAAAACTCGGTTGGGCCGGTTTCATACCAAAACAATGGGAGAATTTGACAGGGCCGTCTGTTTCCACCAAAATTCTATCCTTATTAGTAATTGAGATGAGTGTTTGCTTGTCATGCGAATATACAGATGCCGGTCCATATGAGACAAAGCAGCCAAGATCCATTGCCTTTCTGAGCTGGTTTTTGTTTCCATCGAACCAATGAAGTAAAAATCCACGGATATCGTATGATGGAATTATTGCCAAAATTTCATCGAGTGTTCTGCGTGAGTGAACCGAAACTGGTTTTTTTATTCTCTCAGCTTCTCCGAGCAGTCTTGTGAAAACCTCTTTTTGTCTTTTGAATCCTTCATCGTCTGCAACATATGTTTTATCGAGGCCTATTTCACCGATACCGGCAATGTTTCCAGAGTTTTGGTGTATTAGTCGTATCATGTACTCTAGGTCGTCATTTGCCTTTTCCGGATGAATCCCAATGAATGGTAACACTGTTTTGCTTTTTTTTGCTAGATCTAGTGTGATCTGTGACGAATTGTTATCCATCGACACAGCGCAGGCCTTGATGCCAAGTCTTTCCATGGAGTACAGAATAAAGCCGATTTCGCCTTTGTATTCATCATCGGATAAATGTACGTGCGCATCAAAAATCAGTGTCATGATTTTTGGTTTTGGCTGTGACTTTTAAGTTTGTAGAATTCTATTGACATGTAGAACTTTTTCACTCACAATCTTTTATCAGAAGAGATGGTGAATGATTTTAATGAAGTCATCAGAACTTGGGCTTTCAGCTATGTATAGGATATTAAAAAAGGCAGGCGCAGAGCGCGTAAGTGATGAATCCGCCGACGAATTAAGACGAGTCCTAGAAGAAATAGCGACAACTATTGCAAAAAGTGCAGTAGAGATGTCAAACCATGCAGGTAGAAAAACAATTCGTGGAGAAGACATAAAGCTTGCATCAAAGACCTTCACTAAATCATAGGTAAAGAGTTTAATTGTTGTTGGCGCGACGATTTTTTGTCGGTGAGGTGGCAGAGCGGTTATGCGTTCGCCTGCAGAGCGAATCTAGAGGGGTTCGAATCCCTTCCTCACCTCCATCTTACAATTACTTGTCCATTCATCCAAGGATGCAGTCTGCAGTAATAGTCATAGTATCCTCCTTCATCGAATTTGAATGAAAAGATTTGTGAGGGATCAAGCTGCCCACTGTCAAACAAGCCGTCATGTTCATCATAAAAGCCGCTTGTAACTGTATGAAATGCCGAATCATCATTTATCCAAGTAACTGTATCACCTTGGTAAATCACAATCTCATGAGGCACATAGCACGTATAGGTCTTCTCACAGCCAGGCCTTGACGAAGATACCGTGATTGACACCAGATTCTCATGAGAAGATCGTGTGTCATCCGCATTCTCTTCTGTACTTGTTGCCAAGACCACGCCTATGAGAACAATTGCAGTCACTGCTGATGCGCACACCACACTAACTTGTTTTGACATTGATGTTGCTGCCATGGATTGGCAATTTAATTTCTATGAAGCATGACATGGTTATTATGTAATAACCAGCTTTTCTAAATACCCAACAACCAAATCAATTCGTGGCAGAAAAAAACGGATTGTTGGAATATATTCCTGGTTCCCACTCTCTTTTGGTCCAGAAAAAAACAGAGCAGCCGCTTGAGGGATTTTCTCAAAATATCAAAGACAGCATACTAGAGTATGTCGAGAGCGCAAAAAGCGACGTGGAGAAGGGATACAACTTTCTTCACTGGGTGCTAACAAGAGTATTTGAGGCAACAGAGGATGACGCAGCCGACGCGATCATCGATGGTGCAAACGATCTGGGCATAGACGCGTATTTGCCAGTAGATTTTTCAGATAACAAGATACGACTGTTCCAATCAAAGTATGGAGCGTCACATTCCGAGGAGGCCATCATCAAGTTCAAAGAAGATGTCAAAAAGCTGCTTAACAAGGATGTCACAAAGATGAGGCCGGAGCTTGCAAACCTAGTCACAAAGATCCAAGAAAAAAACCTCAAAATCGAATGCTGTTATGTGACAAACCAGTCCGTAATATCTGATGGCGATGATTCAGTCGAGATAATGGATATTGATAAAATAGTTCAGAGCTTATGGGACAGAATAAAGAAGCCTGCGGCGGGAAAAAAGTCAAAAATAAAACTCGAAGAGATGATCCGATACAAAAACACGGTCTTGGGCATACTCAAGCTTAGGGAGCTTACAGATTTTGTGACAAAGAATCGGGATTATGTATTTGAGTCCAACATAAGACAGTGGATGCAATTTAAGACAAACGTCAACAAGGGCATTCGTGAAACCCTGCAAAGCTCCCCTGACAAATTCTTTTACTACAACAACGGAATCACAATAGTAGTAAGCGATTTTGAGGTGCTCGAAGATGGCAACATGATGCTACATGCGCCACAAATAGTCAACGGCGCGCAGACGTCCAACTCCATACTCGATCATGCAAAGAGAACCAATAACTTGGATGGCAGCATCACAGTGACAATAATCAAGGCAGACGACGAGCAAGATCAAAATAACATCACAAAATACAGAAACTCGCAGAACTCTGTGCGAGGAAAAGATCTTGTGTCCCTGATGGACTTTCACAAATCAATCAAATCACAGCTTGAAAACTATGGATATTTTTATGAAATTCAGGCAGGTTCCTTTGACAGCAAGACCAAATCACAACAAGCAGAGTTCAAAGGAGACGCAATCTACAATCGGTACCTTCCTGATAATCATAAAAAAGTAATTGTCGCAAAAGATGCAATACAAGCACTCGTTGCAGGAATCGAGCAGAGGCCAACTGAGGCATACAGCTCACCTGCACAGTTTTTGCCACGTGGAAGTAAATATGACGACGTATTCAATGAAAATCTAAAAGACGACTACAGACTGCTTTTGTATCCATATCTGGTAAAGGAGCACGCAAAAAAATCACTAGGTTACGGAAAGCGCGGAGGACATAAGACAAAAAGATACGCAACATTGTTCTTTGTTGCAACATATTTTAGAATGGTACACAAAAGCATTCTTGGAACCAAGGGCGATTTCAAAGAAGACATCGTGAAACTAGAACCTATTTTCAAAAGCTACAAGCTAAATGAACGTATTTTGAGGCTAGCAGACACGATTGTGACAAAGTTTTTGGAGGACACGGTTGTTGGCGACGAGATGGAGCTTGCAAACACGTTCCACAATTTCTTTTCCCACCATGTTTGGAGCGAAACGATGCTAAGAGTTGTGGATAAAAAGATACAACATGAAGAAGACGAAATCGAGAGCATCAAAAAGCTGGTCAATAGTCTGCTTTAGAACAAGCGCGATAGTTGTCAAGCCTTGTAAAAATTGCAGGAGGTTTACAATGGCCAGACAACGTATCGCAGTTTTTCTGCCACATACTATTATTTAACAAATTTTTTTGACGCAGCAAAGATAATCATGATTTTTATATAGAAGTCAAAGACTCAGAATTGCTTGAAAGACGACAAGTGTGTCTTATGCAATGGACCCATGCCACACAAATACAGGGCAATGAAAGACTGGAACATAAATGGATTCATGTGCGGCACCTGTTATTCTAAAAAGATTTTTGAGCATTATCCTGGCGAACACGTCCGAGTCAACTCGGATAAAAAATAATCACTGAAGATTTTTGTACTTGTTTACGTACAGGCAGTTCCATGATACAGAGTCATCTTTGACATCATTTTCTTCGAGAAATTTGATGTTAGTGATCGTTTTTTTCTTTCTGAGCATGTTTAACACAAATGTCTCAAATTTTTGGCACCTGCAGCCCTCCTCGTTGCATGAGCCATCGTGATCCTCTTTTTTATGACCGCAGTTGCAAACTGCATCGTCTTTGACCTCGTTTTCGTTTTTTTGTGTAAATACCGCAAAGCGAAGATATGCCTCACCTTGGTGTCCTTTTTTGAAGCGAAGGTAGTTTTCAGATTTTGGAAGCATCTTGAAGATCGACATGTTGTGATCAGGCCGCCTAGATTCAGACGCCAAGATAAACCAGTACTGATCGCCTGCCTCGACGAATCGGAGTTTAATGTCATGATCACTCCACCAATGTACGGTTTCGTTCCACAGATCTGACGCCTTTTTTTTGGTAGAAAATAACGGTATTACGTTCATCCTCAGATCAAAATACCTATACGCCACTCCAAGAAACTCACTGTACCACTGCATAGAAGCGCTTGACACTTTGATGCAAAGAGCCTGCTTTACTATTAAATGATCGTGAGAAAAGTTAATACCCTTATATTCGTGTAGAAAAGACGGTAAGTATGGCCACTTATAGAACCAGTATGCAGATTGTAGCAGACCTACTGACAGCAACGGAGCAGTGTGGTCAAGAGGGAATTAAGGTAACAACCCTCCTTACAAAGGCAAACCTATCGCATTCAAGACTTGCCAAGTTCATTGAAAATCTAACCGGTGCGGAGCTCATCAACAAAATAGAATACGATGGGAAACACACCTATGTAATCACGCCAAAAGGCAAGCAATACCTAGAATCATACAAAAGATTCCACGACCTTGCCGGTTCGTTTGGATTAGATCTTTAGTCTCGTCTTTTTTTTGTTTTCATGTTTTTCTTATTTCGGTAGGTAGAGTACGCTATTATGATGAATGCCCCGGCAAGCTGAGCATAAAACAGTTCAATGCTTGGTGGATTTTTGAAAATGGAGAATGCCATACCGGCAATAAGCAATATCAGAATAATGAAGAGGTACTTGTCCACGTCTAGAGTCTACAAACAAACAATATATCTTTTCGAGATAATGTCTCAGCATGAGCAAGCTCCTCGACTTGATTGGTTTTGCTTTGATTGGTGGTACGATCTATTCTTGGATAGGCATGGTGGATAACCCACTACGATGGCCGATCTTTTGGAGTTGTGCCGGCGGCGCGTTGGCAATTATACTATACAACCGCAAGATCAGAAAACGGATCTGAATTCCGCGTTAACTGATCTGATTAGCTGATCAGCATATTTTCAACCGACAGATCTATAAAGGAGCACTTGATGATACCTTCGGGGAGATGACAGAACAAACAAGCAAGTGGTGGGAAGGGCTTGCTGCTGAACTTCAAGTCGACATAGAAACCCTAGATCAATAATTTTTGGATTAATTTTATGAAGCCTCGAGTGGGATTTGGACCCACGACCTAATGCTTACGAGACATTCGCTCTACCAGGCTGAGCTATCGAGGCATGGTTGGCAGTGTTATCAGAGTTTATAAAAAGCATTTCAGGCTTTGGTACCATTGAAAAAATCCATTTCTGGGATTCGTGGTATTTTTGGCAGCGATCTTACACTGGCCGATGTTTTACGATTTTGCTCCAACTTTGCGCCCCTGATTAAATCAAAAAAATGTGTTGTTGGCAATGACACGAGGCCGTCAAGTGAGTTAGTAAGGGAGGCAGCTATTGCGGCACTGATGGCCGGTGGAATTGATGTATACAATCTTGGCATGGTGCCAACTCCTGTTGTTTTCAGGGAAGCGCGCAAATATGGTGCCGGTCTGATTATCACCTCTTCCCATAATCCGCTGCAGTGGAATGGGCTCAAGTTTATAATTAAAGGGCGTGGCCCAAGTGAGAAAGAATTTGATGAGATCCTCAAAGAAAAACCCCTGCAAAAGACAAAAATCGGCTCTGAAAAGAATCTCACGTCTAGCTATGTCGTACATGCTACAAAGATGATTGGCAGGCCAAAAGGTAGGCCAAAAGTAGTTGTTGACGTAGGTGCTGGTGCAGCATCCATTGTTGCACCAATGTTGCTAAAGAAGATAGGCTGTCGTGTAAAAGTAATAAATCAAAATTCGACCAAGAGAGGGCCGGATCCAACATCAGACAAACTCAAGCAGCTTGAATCGGAGAGTAAAAAGGCAGATATTGGTTTTGCATTCGATTTGGATGGAGACAGATTAGTAGTAGTAAAAGACGGTAAAAAACAATCTCCAGATACAACGCTGGCGCTTGGAGTGTCCAAAGCACTCTCACTTGGATACAAGAGGTTTTGCCTGAGCATCGACACAAGTGTCGCCGTTGAAAAATACATCAAGAATCATAGAGGAATAGTGGTGCGCTCAAAGGTCGGAGAAGCAAACGTCATAGATACGATGCTTAAGAAGAATTGTCAAGCTGGTGGCGAAGGGAGCAGTGGTGGTTTTATTCTTCCTGAGTTCAACATGTGTCGTGATGGCATCCTCACATCAGGACTTGTTGCCGCAATGGACAGCGACAAAGTCGATGAAGTTATCGAATTTGTTTCAAGATACACTCAGCTTAGAACCAAGGTCGACGTAGAGTCGAGTCTTCACGATCGTGTGCTTGCAAGATTGGAAAAAAAGATGAGGCCAAGATTCAGTAATCTGATCACACTTGATGGGATAAAAGCCATAGTGGATGAAGATACTTGGGCGCTAGTCAGAAAATCAAACACCGAAGACATCATCAGAGTATCGGTGGAATCAGATAATTTGGCAAAGGCGAAGAAAATAGAAAGAGAGATTACCGATCTCCTAAAGGAAAGTTATGGCCAGCTTAGATGAAAGGCAGATCATACAGATTTTTCAAAGTAGTTTTGGCAACAAAAAATTTGTTGCAGACGACGTAGAGACATTCAGAATTGGAAAAAAGATTGGTGTCGTCAAAATAGACACGCTTGTAGCAAGCACCGATGTGCTGCCACGCATGAGACTATCAGACGTTGCAAGAAAGAGTGTAGTTGCAAGTGTCAGTGATTTTGCGTCAAAGGGAGTCAGGCCGCTTTATTGCATAATTTCTGTTTCGCTGCCAAAAAATTTTTCCAAATTGAAAATTAATCAGCTTGCCAGCGGATTTAGAGCTGCATCAAAAGAATTTGGATTCAAAATTCTTGGAGGAGACACCAACAAAGCAAATGACCTCGTAATATCAGTAGCATTATTTGGCTCAAGCGATAGGATCACATCAAGAAAAGGCGCAAAGCAGGGCGACGTTGTTGTAGTCTCTGGCCCTTTCGGCCTGAGTGCTTCAGCCTTGAAGATATTTCTTGAAGGCAAAAAGGCAACGCGGGGATTCAAAAGATGTGCGGCAAAGTCAGTCATGCACCCTCTGCCCAGACTGAATTTTGGTATTGACGCCGCTTCTCTACTTTCTGCATCAATGGATTCAAGTGATGGCCTCTCAACATGCCTTGTGGAATTGGCAAAGCAAAGCAACAAGAGGTTCATTATAACCAAGCTGCCAGTTGCCAGTGGCGTCAAAGAGTTTGCTTCTGCAAATAAACTTGATTTATTTGATCTTGTCCTCAACGGCGGTGAGGAATACGAAATTGTTGCTACCGTTCCCTTGCAAAATTTTCAGAAATTGACAAAGATTGCAAAAAGACACAAAATAAATCTCATAAAAATTGGAACCGTGCAAAAAGGCCGTGGCGTATTTTTGCACGATGGAGAGAATCAAATGAGGATAATGAATCGTGGCTGGTCTCATAAATTCCAAGCCAGCCATAAGAAAACCGCCCACCTCGCCAAAAATGTATTTTAAACCCTCCAATCTTTGAGTAACCAATGTCAGAAGAACAAGTAGAGAAATGGGGCATAGCCCACATCTACAGCAGCTATAACAACACCATAGTCCACATGACCGATCTCACAGGCGCAGAAACTGTGGCAATCAGCTCAGGTGGAATGCACGTTACTGCTGACAGGTATGAATCCTCGCCATTTGCCGCAATGAAGTCAGCAAATGCGGTAGTTGAGGCGGCAAAGGCAAAAGGCTTTACTGGCTTTCACATCAGAGTAAGAGCCGTAGGTGGAGTTGGTCCACGGGTTCCAGGACCTGGTGCTCAAGCAGCGATCAGAGCTTTGGCAAGAGGAGGATTCAAGATAGGACGAATCGACGATGTAACTCCGATTCCTCACGACACCACAAGAAAGAAGGGTGGAAAGAGGGGACGAAGAGTCTAGACATCAACCATTTTGATTCTTACTTTACAGCCCTTTGATTGGAAATAATCGGACATAAAGTTCGTATATTTTTCTTCACGTTTGCTTCCCTTTGATTTTTTTATCATGTCAGCAAACTTGATTTCTATTTGCGCCTGAAGATTCGGCTTTATCCAGAGCTTAAAGAATGTCCATCCGAATTTGGATGTAGGCGAACCAAACTCAAAGTCATTTTGCATGCCACACTGCGCCGCCATCTCAGACAAGGCGTTGTTGATGAGGCGCTTGTCCTCCATATAGTCAGTTGAGCTTACATCAAATACTTTCATTTTCATCAGAGTCTGCTTTGCTTAGCTTCTCAGAAAGCGAGATGAACTTTCCATCTTGTTCTATGTTGATTTTCGTTGCCATCCTCACGTTGATGCCTACTGCCCTGAAGAGTGCCAAGAGCTTGCCTCCGTCGATCTCTTCGTTTATTTCTCCACTGTGAATAAGTTGGCCGAGTTTTTCAATTACAAGTTTGGCTTCGTTTGGAAATTGGTTTTCTGCGTTTTGTAACACTTCCATTCCACGGTAACCAAGACGTGATACTACGACATCCCGGTATGAGACAGGTTTGTCGTCAGTTTTTAGTTGCTCTTTTTGTTTTTGTGAAAAGATGTTTTTTTTCATTTCTGCTAGACGCTTTGCCTTGAGTGCTTCTAGTTCTTTGTCTTCACTCATCCCTTTATCACACCAATGGGGACAAGCTTTGCCACCTTGGTCGCAATTCCAAGCTCATGGGACACATTTACTACTGCATCCACGTCCTTGTATGCTTCTGGAGTTTCTTCCACTACGCCATCCCTTGTCAGTGATTTTATGAAGATCCCTTTATCACTTAGCGTTTTTTTGACCTGTTCTTCCGTGTATTCGCGCCTTGCCTTGGAGCGCGACATCATCCTTCCTGCGCCGTGTGCAGTAGACCCAAAACTAAGACTCATCGAGTTTGGCTTGCCCAAAAGTATCCAGGATCCAGTGCCCATAGAACCTGGGATGAGAACCGGTTGGCCCAAGTCCCTGTATTTTTGGGGTATCTCGTCGCGGTTTGCAGGGAAAGCCCTCGTTGCACCCTTTCTGTGAACCACAACTGGTTTTTCTTTTCCATCGATTTTGTGTTTTTCTACTTTAGCTATATTGTGTGCTACATCATAAACTAGTTTCATCTCTAAATCCGATTCTGATTTTTTGAAGACACGCTCAAATGATTTTCGTGTCCAGTGCGTGATCATCTGCCTGTTACTCCACGCAAAATTAAGTGCTGCAAACATTGCTTTTCGATATGATTCGCCTTCTTCTGAAGTATTTGGCACACATGCAAGCTCCCTGTCTGGAAGCGAGATGTTGTATTTTTTTAGGGCCTGCTCTGAAACACGCAAGTAGTCGCTACATATTTGGTGACCAAAACCCCTTGAACCGCAATGAATCAAGACAGTCACGCTACCTTCCTGAATTCCCATCCTTTGTGCTGCCACCTCGTCGTAGATCTTCTCTACACGTTGTACCTCAAGAAAGTGATTACCAGAGCCCAAGCTTCCAAGTTGTGGTGCGCCCCTTTTTCTTGCGGTGTTTGAGACCTTGTTTGGATCTGCATTTCTCATTTGGCCGTTTTCTTCACAAACATCTGCGTCATCTGTTGTGCCATAACCATGCTCTATTGCCCAGTTGACACCCCTTACTAAGACCTCATCCAGTTGGGAATAGTTTAACTTGACTGCACCATGAGAGCCCACTCCAGACGGAATGGAGCTGAAAAGATCTGTGACAAGTTCTTTTAGTTTAGGTCGTACCTCCTTTTCAGTCAGATTCATTCGCAATAGTCGCACACCGCAGTTGATGTCATAGCCAACGCCACCTGGGCTTATCATGCCTTCTTGTGCATCCATTGCCGCAACTCCTCCGACTGGAAATCCGTATCCTTCGTGCCCATCAGGCAGCACTATAGCGTGTCCTTGTATGCCTGGGAGTGTAGAGACGTTGATTGCCTGAAGTATGGTCCTATCCGTCATCATTTTTGAGAGCAATCCTTCGTCTGCATAAATCGTAACTGGAACCTTCATGCCTTTGTTAGAGTCTATCTCGATACGATATTCCATATCTTTGATTTTTTTTGGAGAAAGTGATGACATCATGTCCATGACTTGGTGTAAGTAATTTAAATCATAAGTAGATTTATTTTTGAATCAATTCCAGTGATCTTGTGCCAATTCTTCCAATTGATGGCGGCCGATATGGCACGCCCAAAATGCTTGAAATTTTCGATGATCAAAAGAAAATAGATTACCAGCTACAGATCGAAGGTGCTGCTGCAATCTCTCAAGCAGAGCTTGGCCTCATACCTAGAGCCGCGGCCTACAACATCCTTGCAGCCTCAAAATCAGGCAAAATTACCGTAAAGAGAGTAAAACAACTAGAGGCAAAAAGTGATCATGACACGGCTGCACTTGTTGAGGCCCTAAGTGAGAAATGCAAACAAGCTACACGTCCCTGGATTCACTATGGACTTACAAGTAATGATTTGGTTGATACCAGTACCTCGATGCAAATCAGAGATGCACTTTCAATAATTGAGCCAAAGGTTGCAAGGCTAGGATTGCTTTTAGCACAAAAGGCAAAACAGTACAAAAACGTCCCAGCAGTGGGGCGCACACACGGCCAGCATGCAAGTATCATCTCGTTTGGCCTCAAGTTTGCAAACTGGGCCTCAGAGATGGCAAAACATGTAGAAAGAATAGAGGAGCTAAAAAAACGAGTGC
>JBFLWI010000040.1:0-3375 GCA_040757675.1 Thermoproteota archaeon
TGCATATCATGTAGTAAATGAATCTTCTATATAGATTGTTAAGTTCCTATGGGAGCTTTGAAATTAATACTCGCAAGACACACATCTGGCGTGGAGCCTGTTTTGAAGATAAAGCATACGCTAGATGCGCTGTTTGGTAGTGGAACCTCGAGACATCTTCCAAAAAATATAGAGATCACATTTTCTAAAAAGACTGGAAGGATACGCGAAGTATATCATGACAAAAAACTTCTCTGCACGCTTAGGATAGATGGAGGTCTTGCAATCACCCCGTATTTTGCGCAGATTCTGCTAAAGGGCAAAAAGTTCCGGCAAAACTGCATCGAAGTAAACGAGGAATCAAAACCATTCGTGGAGGAAGGAAAATCTGTCTTTTGCAAGCACGTGATGTGGGCAGGAAAAAGGGTGCTAATTGGAGCCGACGTTCCGGTCCTGTATAACGACAAGGTGATCGCAGTAGGGCGCGCCATCGTGAACTCTGATATGATGATGTCGCTAAAACGTGGTGTAGGAGTAAAAGTGCGGCATAGTTTAAAACCCACGGTGGAGGAGAAACAGTCATGATGCGCGGCGGAAACCGCGAAATGCGGCGAATGCTGGACAAGATGGGCCTTGACATGAAAGAGGTCGCAAACGTTCAGGAAGTAATAATCAAGACCGATAAAAAAGAGATCATAATCACCAAGCCGGCAGTCACGGAAATGAAGTCAAAGGATAATTCCATTTTTCAGGTAATTGCAAACAGCTACGAGGAAAAGGAACTGGAGACGCCGGTCTTTTCAGAAGAAGACATAATGCTTGTGTGCCAGCAAGCAAACGTCACACCAGAAGTTGCCACAAACGCTCTAAAGGAGACGGGCGGCGATCTTGCAAGAGCGATCCTGCTTTTGAGCACCAAATGAAGGCTTTAATTATGGATTTTGAGGGTCTTGAGGTATGAAGGAAGCAGCCCAGACTGCCGTGGCAGACTCCAAGGTCAGCAAAATCATCAAGTCCCTATCAGAGCTTGAAAACGACTTGGACTCGCTAAACGCCAAGGTGGCAGACATGAAAAAAGCCCTAAATTCCAAGGCCCAAAAGGAGCTGGATTCACTCAAAGAAAAAGTCACACAAATGGCCATAAAAGAGGCAGAGGCAGTGATTGCGGAAACCAGATCCAAGGCAGAACAGCAAGCAAAAAAGATAGCATCCGACGGGGCGGCAAAGCTGGATAAACTCAAGGCCACAATTGATTCAAAGTTTGATGAGGCAGTAGACAGCGTCGTGTCAACAATTTTGAAGCCGTAAACCCTTAAATCGGCAAATTTACAATGAATAGTATCAGCGCATTAGATGATTGCCGCATCGGAATTGCCACCACCCATGGTAAATCCTACTTCCAGTTCGTCAAGGCACTCAAGTTTTTAAATCTCAAGTATGACTCGCTGCTGCCAGCCGAGATACCAAACTATCCTGGAAACCTGATATTTACGACGGAGCTCGAATCACCAAAATCTGCAAGCCAGCTCATTCTAAACGAGGACATACTCAAAGAGGATCCAACCGTCATTCAGGGAATAATAATAGAGAAGCTGGATTCCGGCCTAAATCAGCACGAGCTTCTAATTGGAATCGACCCCGGCCAAAGAATCGGCCTTGTCGTGATGTATCTTGGCAAGGAAATAGAACGGGGCCTCTACACATCGCCAGATGAACTTGCATCGCACGTAGCAAAAATACTGGGCGGCCTCAGGGCGGAGAAAAAAATAGTCAAGATTGGAAACGGCAACATGCAGGTTGCAAAACAGATCACAAGTCTATTGAATCTGAAATTCTGCTCGCACTTTGAGCTGGAGTTTGTTGACGAGCAAAAGACAACAAGAAAGATAAAAAACTACAACAAGCGGGGTGAGCGAGACATGATGTCTGCAAAATACATCGCGCAGCGCCAAGGATACCGGCACTTTGTTTTGCCGCTTTCGAGGACGGGTTAGGTCGCAAAAAACCAAAAATTCACCAAAAATCGTCCAAAAATGACCCAAAAAACCGCGAAATTCGCCTTTCTAGGGGTATAATTTACCATTAGAAAAAAATCGTTAGATATTTATACAACTTTTCAAGGTTTTTTCAAATTGATCGAGCTAATCCCGCAAGCCCTAGAAAATTTTTACAACTTTTTTAAGAAAAACATATAGAAATTTTAGATCCATCCTTAAATATTTGCGAATCCTATAACATAGTGACAAAACATGACATGTAAGGGAATCTGCTCCAGGTACAAGGCACAAAAGCCAGTAGGAACTGGACGTTATGCTTCCGGACAAAGACGTTGTCAGATTTGCGAAATCTTCATCAAATGGGAGGGACTATGGTGCCCATGCTGCGGTTACAGACTGAGAACAAAACCACGAAATCTCAAGTACAAAGCCAAGCTGCGTGCCAGAGTTGAAGCAGAAGCTCAAGAAGCAGAAGCAATAGCAATAAAGGCATAAGTCTATCCAAGCAATTAATGTCAAGTTCTGACCACAGAGTAATATCTGTGGAAACAGATAATCGGAAATTTGATGTTTCCATCTTAAAGTACGATAACGGTTTTTTCATCTCGATTACTGAAGGTGCCAAAAAACTAGGTGCAATGATGATCTCAGTCGCAATTGGGCCGTCGCCCACCTCGTCTGAAATCATACCAATTCGCCAAGACTCTCTTTTTTTGAAACTCATTTCTCAAAAGCTAGCGTCAGAGGCACGCGGTGTTTGCATAGTTTCGCTTTCAGCAAATGGAGAGCTTGGCAAAGATGCAAGCAAGGTTCTAATTGAGAAGATAATGGAGGCAGTCAGGAATTGACGGATATACGCACCTACATTGATCAGATAAAAAAATCTGGCCAACTCTCCGTCATCAAAAAAAGAGTCTCAACCAAATATGAGATTGCCGCAATCACTGCCAAAGTAGATGGTGCAAACGCAGTGCTCTTTGAGAACATCAAAGAAAGCAAGCTGCGTCTTGTGGCAAACTTGGTAGGCACAAGGGCCAGATTCGCAAAGGCAATCGGCGCAACTGAGTCAAAGATACACGACAAAGTGACTCTGGCAATAAAAAACAAAAAGAGGCCCAAAGTCGTCTCTGATGCAAAATTCTTTGAGAACAGCTCAAAGAATCTTTTAGATTTACCGATCGTAACTCATTTTGAAAAAGAGCCTGGGCCGTTCATCACGTCTTCCATAATTTACGCACAAAATCCGGAAAAAAAGACGCAAAATTCTTCGTTTCACAGACTGATGCCGCTTGACAAAACGCACTTTTCTGTCCGCATGGTAGAGGGTCGGCACCTGCACAGAATGTTTGTTGACGCCAAGGAGCATGGCGAGGACCTCAAAGTAGCAATAACAGTCGGC
>JBFLWI010000040.1:3385-12288 GCA_040757675.1 Thermoproteota archaeon
TGCATCCGGCAATTTCTATTGCGGGGGCATACCAGGCAGAATGGGGCCAAGACGAACTTGAGATAGCAAACAGCCTTCTTGGGGGCAAGCTCACGCTCACAAAACTGCCATATTCGTCTCTGGCCGTTCCTTCTGGCGCAGAAATAGTCATGGAAGGCCGAATACTAACAGACAAGACACACAAGGAATGGATGGTCGAAATGCTCAGAACATACGACTTTGCAAGGCAGCAGCCGGTCTTTGAGCTTCAAAAACTCTACTACAGAAACAACGCCATATTCCACGACATTTTGTCTGGGTACTCAGAGCACAGGCTGCTCATGGGCATGCCAATTGAGGCAAAGCTCAACTATGAACTCAAAAAATCTGTGCCGCAGACAAGGCGCGTTGTGATGAGCGACGGCGGATGTAACTGGCTCCATGCAGTAGTGCAGATATCAAAGAAAAAAGAGCCCGATGCAAAAAAGGCAATAGAAAAGACTTTTGCAGCACACCGCTCATTAAAGATGGTCACAGTAGTGGACGACGACATTGACCCGTCGGATCCAGTTCAAGTAGAATACGCAATGGCAACAAGGTTTCAGGCAGACAGGGGCCTCACAGTAATTGAAAAGGTGCGGGGCTCAAGTCTTGATCCATCAAGTGATCAAAAAAACCTCTTGACTGCAAAGCTTGGAATTGATGCAACAAAATCGCTTTCAAAAAGAAAGGAAGGATTTGAGATTGCACGCATACCAGGGCAAGAAAGCATCACGCTCAAAAAATATCTCAGCTAAGTGAGGTTTTTTACCTCAAAAAACTCAACTATACCATGGAAATTAGAAGGCGCAGCGCCTGGTGGTTTTTGTTGCCAATTCTGTTTAACGTGATAGGCGGAGTCATCGCATACTTTGTAATCAAAGAAGATGACCCAAAAAGGGCAAAAAACTGCCTGCTTTTGGGAATAATTCTTACTGCCATAGGATTTGCGATTTTCTTTATTCCTATTTTGATTGGCATATCGATGATGCCAGACATGCACATGGGTGTGTTTGATAGCGACTTTACAGTTTGATAACCGCTCAGCGGAACTTGCTAGGTGGACAGTATTGTATTGGACAATCTCTTTCTTTTTTATAATGGCATGTTGAGGCCTTGAATCTTCTTGATTATCCCGTCGTGGTCTGCATCGACTTCGAGCGAGAATATGAGAAGTCCGTCGTCCAAAAACATAGTCACCAGTTTGACTTTTTCCTTTGCAGTTATCATCCAGTTAGTCTTTCCCAGAGCGTCATCAAACATTTCCTCCATGCTTGCTTTTACCGAAGCCTGATAGTGTGCTAAATTTCCAAGCTCCGTATCCAATAGTGGCTTTTTGTCTGGGTGCCTTGCAAACGCGATGACCTTTCTTTCTCTTATTCTGCCTACAAACCTAATGGAATCATCCATGCTCAGCACATGTTTGCATATCTCTATTGGACTAAGCTGCTTATGCATCCCCTTACGCGAAAAGCGTTTGGAGACTTGTTAAAAGTCTTTTTATTGAATCAGAGAATCGCACCAGATCTCACAAATTTTTTTGCAAATCTATGTTGATTTTAGAATTTTTTTATTTGTGAGCTTGACTACCTTGTAAATCATTGAGCTCAAAATCGATCAAATGTCTTGATAATAAAAAAAGATGTTAGGATACGTTTACGGTACCTTTCATGCCTGGATGAATTGCGCAAAAGTATTCGTATGTTCCAGGCTTGTCGAACTTTGTTGTAAACGTCTCTCCTGCTTTGATTATCCCACTATCGATTATTCCGTCTGGCTCTGTAGTTCCTTTCTTTACTGTCGTCACTGTGTGCATGTTGCCATCTACATTCACAAATGATAGCGTGGTTCCGGTCTTGACGTTGATTGAATTTGGAAGAAAGAATGGTGCTTCAATACCTACAATGTTCACTGTATTGGGTCCTGGGGCAGACTCTTCTGAGATCAGCTGTGTGGTCCCTCCCAAGTCTGTTACCTGCAATATGAACTTGGCACTTGCCTTTCCAAACTGGATATTGGACACTGGGAGTGAATTCAGGTTCGCATCAAGAAGGTAAATACCAGCTCTTGGAAATGTCGTTGTGTAGGTCATAACGCCAGTGTGTCCATGGTAAAGGCCATTCATTCCCATCATTCCCTCTACAGGTGCAGACTTGGCTATGACCAAATTACCAGTTCGTACTTTTAGCTGCATGTCTGGGTGTGTGACCATGGAGTTGTCCTTTGCGCTAGTTACGGTAAACACCAAAGTCACTGGCTCTCCAGCTACTATTTGATCAGCATTGGTTGCCATCTCTACATCGAGCATGTCGCCTTCTGAGCTTTCTACAGTTTTGAGCTGTTTTCCACTCAATACGCTAACTGGAAACTCGTATGTTCTTGTGCCAAAGTCGTTGTCTGGGTCTGTCTTCCATCCTTCCATGAGATCCCCTGAAAGAACAGTATGTGTTCTTGCCATGCCAGGCACGTCCATGCCCATCATCTTCAAGCCTATTGAAGAAGACGTCAAAGATACCGTGTTCTCTCCTGCGGTTGGGAATGCCACATTAATCTCCATCAGCCCGGCGTGTGAGTGTGCAGTTGTTGTCTTGTGGATGACACGGCCAAATGGATCCCTTACGGCGATTGCCCAGTCTACGTGAGACAATGGCGCTCCTGACTCTTCATCTGTTATTTTCATCTTTAAGCTAGTCAGCTCGTTTACATGAACAGTTCTTGGCGCTTCAAAGGAGACAGAAACGTTGTCGGAAGTATCTGAAAGTGGTTCGTTTTCGCTGACTGCTGGCGTCTTTTGTGCCATTGCAGTATGTTCTCCATGTTCAGGAGACCATGCAAGTATTGGCAATAGCATCAAAGAAACTGCAGCCAATGAGAACAGCATTATTTTCTGTGGTTTCATTGAAGAAACAGAATCTTTTGAAAATCTATAAGTTTGATCTAAAATGATTCAAGTTCAGCTTGAACGATTCAATTTAGCAAACCAATAAAATCGTAATTAGAATTCAACTGTTAAAAAGTAACTTGGTGAGTTGTAGATGTTGTTTTTTAATATCAAAGAACTTTGGTAAACGGAGTTCCAGAACTATCAAAAATAGCGTACTGTAACGCCCTGACGACCCAAAACTTGGGCAGCTGGTTCACATGACTCATGTCCCCTACCGGCTGCTCAAGTTTTCAATTGTTTTGTGCGTATTTGCTTTTGTCTGATTTTATAAAAAGTCGCCAAGTTATACCCAAAAATGATGGCTAGCCCAACGTAGGATAGCGGCTGACTGTAATTTATCAAACTGGCAGACAAGCCGGCACCAAACACGCTTGGCAAAAACGAGATCACATACAACCACCAACCACAACAGCCAAGCGGTACAAGTGAGAAAAACGAAAAAAACGACGTAAGCGCGGCAGTGCCAGAATTACCTCCGGCTGCCCTTCTTTTAGCAATACTGCATCCAAATTTTTTGGCTTGGTCGGATAGAAATAACTGCAAGCCTATTCCTAAACCCATTCCAAATATGATAGGTGAATTTAGCTGTATGGCAGCTGAAACCGCACTTGCCGGATCGAGGGCAGGCGTTGTGACTATCACCACCAAAAGATATGCCAAGATGGTGACACTGCCAAACAAGATCGCCTTGATCAGCGGCCTCAAGGACTAGTAGACCTCGGTTTCAGGATGAAAAGCAACCCACTCGAACCAAAATCCTGGGCTTAATGGTAATCTGCTCAACTGCTTTCCCTGCAATGATCCTGAAACTGCAAGGCCGTCAAGGTTCCATTCTGAAGATGTTTGTACATCTTTCATTCTCTGGCCTTCGAGTGTGAACTCCAAGACTTGACCATCGACCAAACCCTCATACACTCTTACGTTAAAGGGTGCAATTGATACAAGTACAAGATTTTGACCGTTAATTACATCGTTTACTATTTTTTGTGATTCTATATCAGAGAGTTTGTATGCCTTGTAAGAGTTTTCATTCTCAAATCCCACGATTATTTCCTTTGGATGCATTCTGTCATCGGCATTTTTTACAGGGAAGATAATTCTGGAGTCTGTGTAATAGTCGCCATAAGGATCAGAACCATACGGCCTTGAAAAGCCAGTATCTGCTGAAAGCACCAGTGTATCGGGATGAAGTTTTTTCCAGTCCGACCATCTTGATAAATCAAATGGGATTCGTTTCAGCTCAAAACCAGTCAGCTTACCGACTATTGCCTTTCCGAGTGCTTGGCTCCACATGGAGTCAGTGTTTCTGTCGTACATCACCAAATTACTGTTGTATAACTTGCCCGAGGTGCCAAATTCTGTTTCTTTACCATCGATCGTCCTTTCAAAAACTTGTGTCGTAAAGCACAGAGGACAGTATGTTACGGCCACGGGCAGATCTCCGAGTCTGTCGTTTACTATTTCATGCCAAACCAAAATGATTAGAGGATAGGCCTTTGTTTCTCCTCTCATGCTCAGGCCTATTACAAGCTCATCATCAGATAGAAATTGGGCATCTTGTGCCTTGACAAATTTTGGGTTATCGATTGAAGGTATGCCGTCCTTTGGAGGGCCTCCGCTTTTGATGTCATCGAGTGGCACTAGATGTCTGATGCCATTTGTGATCTGTATCTCTTCAGAGCTGATATCTGCAACAATTTGGTTGTTAAGCTGTGTTTCCTCTAATGAGTGCAACACCGGCGGCATGTATATAGCTAAAATCAACCACGCAACAATGGCTCCGCCCCCGACAGCAGCAATGGTATACTTGAGATTCAACGCAAAAAACTCGTTTTGAAAATATTAAAGACTTGTTCCAAATTCAATAATTTTCTCTTGAATAATTCAATCTGTAATTTTATTCAAGTCAAAATTGAACAGTTCAAATTAACACTTTAGTATTGCGTGCAGCTACAGAACACATGGTTCAGCAAACCCTACAGATTGCTACATTTGGACAAGACAAGGAAGGAATTCTTACAGGAATTCGAAATTTTCCAATACACAAATTGATCCTGCTTCATTATGAGGACGACAGCAAGGAAGTTGACGAGTTTGCGCGTAACATCAGGACTACGCTGGGAGTCTCTGTGTCGTTGAGAATGATAGCCAAACCAGACATTATACGAAGCGCGATGGAACATGTTGCAGACATAATAAAAAAAGAAGCGGGAAATTTTGAACAAGTACTCATAAACGTAAGTGCCGGTGACAAAATGATTGGGTGTGCTGCCTTGTCGTGTGCCTTTGTAAACGGGATCAAGGCATTTGGAACCGACGAAGAAGGAAGGCCAATGCTTCTGCCAATACTAAAGCTTAGCTACAACGAAATAATCTCTGAGGCAAAAATCAAGATCCTGCAAGCTTTGGACAAGGCTGGGGGCACCATTGAGAGTCTTGAAGAACTCACAAAATTAACCGATTTTGGAAAGCCGCTCCTAAGCTACCATATTCATGGCAACGAGGAAGGAAAGGGGCTGGTACATCTGGGGCTAGTGGATGTTGAACGACTCGAAAGGGGCCGCTCAAAGATAACTCTTAACACGCTTGGAAAAATGCTCATCTCTACCAAATGACGGCCTAATTTGTTGGGGCATTCAAGTAAGATGAGTTGATTTCCTGCCAACAACAACATTCTAACTTTGCGCAATTAGGGCATTCAAAGGGTGACCTGCTTGCTTTGCATTCTGCAGGCAAACATCCACAATCTGCGCATTTCATAATCTTCACTGTAAATATCTTGGGATGCGCTTGACGAGGTGTGAGATTGATGCTTTTCCAGGACCTGTGATAATTATCATTAGGCATGCAGCAAGCATCACCAAATCAAACTTCCAACCTGTAAACTGACCACCGGCAAATTTATCCAGCCCTTTTATCTTGAAGATTACACCAAATAAAATTATTGAGAATATGCTCCCAGTAATTCTTGTCATCACACCAGTGATTAGAAAAATATACCCCCGAGAAATTCCGCCAGTGCAATAGGAAGCTGTAGCTCGGATGGGAGGCCATTGTTTGTCAGCCATTGTTTGTCAGCCATTGTTTGTCAGCCATTGTTGCCATGCTGGCTCGAATTTTTTTATGCTGTGGAAGATAAAAATCGCACCAATTGACGCACGGATTCCCCAATGAGTAACGTCATGAAGCTTGTTTTCCTTGATTTGCGCGTCAACTAACACGAAAGACACCAAAAAGATTTTTCATAAAAAGATTTTTCCAAATTAATTTCAAAACAAATTCAACAATCTAAAAAAATTGAACAGTTGGCAAATTTCTTTAACAATTCAAACTCGTTGATCCGATTCACAACTGAAAGCTTATGTCTGCATAAATGTCATTGAGTTGTGAATCGAATCATCCGCAATAGCTTTTGGCAGCAAAAAAAAGATTTGTCCAGATCTGGAAAAAGTCCTTTAAACAACCACTACGAACTGTTTTCTCAATGAATACAAAATACTCAGCGTTGTTGTTGATATTGCCTCTCGTTACTGTAATGCTGGTTAATCTCCCAGTGGAAGCAGATGCAGCAAAAAGCATGGGAAACAATGCGCCTGGAAGGCTGGGAACAGATCTGTATGGCTCAAAGACCGCAAGCAAAGTCTGCGGCGACAGATTGTGTTCTGAGGCCCGGGATGCGAGTCAACCCTCAAAGATAAGCAAACCATCTGCTACAAATCAAAAACAATCTTCACAACAAACAAGCGAGACTCAAGCTGAAATGGAGCTGCGACTGTCACGCGCCAACGTTCCTGCAACGATTCCGCTTCACAAAGGCTGGTATAATGGCGAGCCGGTCTACTTTGTCATAACCGACTCTAGCGACCAGGCTCATGCAGACATAATAACCAAACAACAAGGGTGGAAAGTAGAGCTTGCACCACTTCTTGCAAATGCCCCAAAATCTGCACTATCAAAAACATACATCTTTACCAATGGCGTCAAAGGTGATGGTATACATGGGTTCCAAGGCGAGGTCTTTACTAGCACTCCTGCACAACCCGAAGTGTACAGCGCACTAACATCACATATTCACGTCACTTGGAACGACGATGCACAAGCAAAACTACTTGACTCAGAAGATGACATACTTGCCGCCCAGGAAGAAGGATTAGTGACTCTTGCAGAGCTGCCGGCCGTAATTAACATGCCCCAAGTTATGTGGCCTGGAGGACAGCTCCAAATACGCGCGGACAAGACGCTCACAGACACCACCGAATACGGAGGAGGTCAGGTTCTTGACATCGACATCAAAAAAATGACAGTAACTTTTGTTGCACACAGAGGATGGGGCCCAGACGGAAGAACAGTCTACTATATCGTAACTGACGCGACACCTGAGATGCCTGCGACAATGATGGGTGTTGCAAGCTCGCCAACATCGGCAAAGCTAATCGCAAATTCGGCTGCAGTCGATCTGTTCCAATTCATGAACGGGATCAAAGGAACTGGCCCAATGGGATTCCAGCCAGGAATTGCGGTGGGTGCACCAGGTGATGCAAACTACAGCCCAATGTGGAGAATCTTCATGATTGGCTGGAAGGATCCGTCATCTGCATCAGTACTTGAGACGATAGACGATATCAACGCGTACAAAAAGGCTGGACTGATTGATGTCAACTTGGCTAGACCGATGGACAAAGATCACATCGTCAACTGTCCATTCATAGATCCCTTCCAGTAAGGGACACCACATTTTTTTAATTATAAAACAAAAGGTGCTGTTGTATTAATGAGGCTTTTTCCTGCTGCATGACGGCGGTTTATTCGTAGACTGAGGGGTGCCCTTGTAAAGACTTGATGTTTTTGCTGTTTATTTTGTGACGGTTTTGGTTTTTATGTAGACTGGTTGCATTTCTTATTGTATGAGTTAGCGTAATAGAATGAATTGACATCATAAAAGATTGGCCTTTAATCTTCTAAGAAAAAATTTAACGATTTTAGAATCTGTTTATATCGTAATAACTTCTAACCTGTACATGGTTACTCAAAAGGATTCGGGATTTGTATGTGGTGAATGCAAAATTAGTTTCAACACAGAGAATGAACTCAAAAAACACAGGCAAAACCACACCGATGCTTACTGCACATCGTGCCCAATAGACATGGCAATTCATGGTATCAAGAAATTATTCAAAAGATCACGATGAGTATTTTGCTCAAATTCCAATCTGTTCTTTATCATCTGGTCCAGCAAAAAACAAGCTGTCCAATATGCGGAAATGGTGTAACGCTGTACTGGGAACCTAGGTACAATGGATACAGAGGCACCTGTTATAGTTGCAATACAAACTGGGCCGAGTCTTAAAATAAAAAATAAAGTTAGAACTTGGTGTTCTTTATTTCATTAACTACCAAGTTTCTTAGTAATTCTGCGTGTTTTTGTCTGTCTGATTTTATGGTGTTCCATACCCTTTCGGACTCTTTGTCGCCTACTTTTTGCGCATCCACTATGTATTGGTCTACGCGAGAAAGAAAACCGAGAGTCTTTGACAGCTGGTGAATTACATTGTAGCAGTTGTTGTTAAGACAGAGGGCTGCTTTTTCCATTGCATTGTAAATGGATTCCTGCTATTATAGTAATGATGTAAATTATCACCTTTGAGAACACATTATCAAATTTGATATTCAAATGAGGTTTTTTATTTAATGAGCACCATTAACAAATAGGGTAATAACACTCGAGAAAAATCATAAAACCCAAAAGGAATTGTGATTTTAAGACAACGAGTAACCACAGGATTACTACGATCTGAATCTTGGGCAGTTGTTACCCTTTTTCTGATACAAATCATTGATATCTTGTTTGATAATTGTCGGCTTGTCTTTTAAGTGAAAAATGCGGTGTTTAATCATGAAAAGAATAGACGCCATAATACAAGAAGATAAGCTAGACGTAGTC
>JBFLWI010000041.1:0-12089 GCA_040757675.1 Thermoproteota archaeon
TCTGATTCGACTTTCTTTTGGTGTACGAGTTCTGCGTGTCCCAAGTCATGCTCTGTGATATCATCAAGGTTTGTTGTGATGCGGCCGCCTGTTGCTTTTGCAAGTTTGGTCATGTCGCTTTCCTTTACGCGCCTTACTGCTAGTATTCCGTATTTTGCCAAATAATGCTGCGCTATGTCGTCGATTCCTTTTTGACAGATAAGCACGTTTGCGCCGACGCGGTGAAGTTTGTCCACCATAGATTTGAGCATCCTGTTTTCTTCTTCCAAAAACATTTGCATTTGTGTTGGGTCTGTAATTCTGATTTCTGCACTCATTTCTGTTTTTTCGACTTCTAGTGCGGCGTTTAAGAGTGCGATCTTTGCTTTCTCTATCTTTGTTGGCATTCCGCTGTGTACTACTTCTTTGTCAAGTATGATTCCTTTTACAAGTTCTGTGGATTGGATGGAACCTCCTGCCTTTTTTTCTACTTTGATATTGTCAAGATCAACAACGTGTTTTTCTCCTTTCTTTTCTGCTACGCGCAAGACTGCATCCACGACTAGTTTTGAGAGTGTGCCGCTGTCTTCTGAGATTAGTTTTGATTGCATGCTAGTAGTTGCGATTTTTAAGAGAGATTCTTCGTCTGTTGGCTCTATCTTCTTTGCAAGCTGCGATAATAGTTCCATAACCTTTTCTTGGGCAGCTTGGTAGCCTTCGACAATTACTGAAGAGTGTACGTCTTTTGCGAGTAGCTCTTCTGCTTTTTCCAAAAGTGCTCCTGCGAATACAACAGAGGATGTTGTACCGTCTCCAACTTCATTATCTAGGGTTTTTGAGATCTCTACCATCATTTTTGCTGCAGGGTGTTGTACGTCGATTTCCTTTAGAATGGTAGCACCGTCGTTTGTAATTGTAACATCCCCAATAGAATCAACTAGCATCTTGTCCAGGCCTCTTGGTCCAAGGCTTGTGCGTACCAGATCTGCTACAAGCTTAGCTGCCATTATGTTGTTTTTTTGCGCGTCTCTGCCCTTTTGTTGCAGTGCGCTTTCCTTTAAAACTAGAACTGGCCCGCTTGGTGTTTGCTGAATTGATGCCATGGTTAACGAAAGAGCTCTTCTTGACCCGTCTTTAAAAGTTTGCTAGAGCAGGAACTAACGATCTTTTCTTTACGTCCACCATCCCATTGGAGAGTATTCTAATTGAGGGCAATGCAAGAAACGGCAAGAAGAGCGGTATTAGGTGCGGCCTTTGGAATTTGCATCCATTGTCAACAAGCGTTGAATTTACCGCAACGAATTTTTGCAGTACGTCATCAAATTTTTCCTCGGATATGATACCACCAACACGTAGTGGCAGAAAAGCGAGCACCTTACCGCCCCTCACTATAACGATGCCTCCTTGTGACATTGTAAGGTGGTTTGCTGCTGCAGCCATGTCTTTTTCATTAGAACCGATGACGATCATGTCGTTTTCATGAAAGCTCCACGTAGATGCAAAAGCACCCACATTTGCACCAAAATTCTCCAAAAATCCTACCGCTTGCCTCCTTGAACCAGTAGTCCTTTCAATTGCCGCTACCTTCCAGACGTCTCTATCTAATGATGGAACAACATTGCCATCCTTCGTAGCTAGCTCTGATGTGGCATGTTTTGTTATTATCTCGCTTTCCATCTCAATTACATTTGCAACAACCGTAGGTTTTTTGCTCTTTATTACAAAGTCTTTTTCGTCAAATCTCTTTGCAGGTTTTACTGTCTTCTTTATCCAGCTTGGTAGAGTTGGTTTGCGAATTTTTGTCACTATACTTCCATTTGAGGCCACAAGCTGTCCACCTACGAAGACCTTGCGAGGCTTGATTTGCTCCAAGTTGTCAACTACCAGCATGTCTGCAAGCTTGCCTGGTGCGATGCCGCCAAGATCCTTTCCCATATTGTAATAATCAAAACAATTCCTCGATGCCACAGAAATTGCATCTACTGCGTCCATACCCAAACGTATTGCTTCTCTTACGCAGTGATCAATGTGTCCGTACCTTGTTATCTCTACTGGATCCAGTCCGTCTGAGCAAAACATGAGTCTTCCAATATTTGACTTGTTCAAAAGAATTTGCGGCATCATGTTTCTGAGGTCACGACGAATCGAGCCCTCCCTCATCATCACCCACATACCAAGTCTGAGTCTTTCCATTACTTGATCATAGTCGATTGGTTCATGGCAAGAAAGAATTCCAGATGATATGTACGCGTTTAGTTTCTTGTCTGATGCTCCAGCTGTATGCCCATTTATGATACAATTGTTTTTCAGCATCTGTGAGATTGCCTTCATTGTATCACTATGACGAGTAGTTACCTTGGTCCATGAGAACACTTCGCCGAGTCCTACCACACCGTCAAGATTTATTGCGGATTTTTGCTGTGCAAATGACAGAGTCTTTGCATGACTGAACTTTGGGTCTACTGGGAGGCCTCCCGGCACCACAGAGAATATCCTAATCGGTAATCCACTTGATGCTCTTAGAAACTCTTTAAAACCTGCATAGCCGCAAGCGCTCACAATATCAATTGGATCGGAAAATAATGCAGTTGTGCCGCAAAGCAGTGAATGCTTTGCAAGCTCTGAAGGCAACACGAACTGATCTATGTGGATATGCGGATCAGCAAAGGAAGGAGTAAGATATTTTCCTTCAAGGTCGATTATTGCCGTCGTTGTTCCGACTGTATGTGAAGCATCGGCACCCACGTACGCAATTCTGTCCTTTGTGATGGCAACTTGCGTGTTTGGAATTATTTCCTTTGTGTATACGTTAACCAGCCTGCAGTTTTTTAGAACCATGTCTGCCTTTTTGTCACCCATTGCCACTGCGCTCAGCTGTGAAATCATAGTGGCAAGCTCTGAAGGCACAAAATGAGTTTGCAAAGCGACCTTATTTACCTTAAAAGATGCATGTTTTAAATTACCATCTTGAGAGCTGCATTCTATGAACGTACCCAAGGAAATGAACAGGTATTGTCCAAAATGCAAGACTCACACCCTCCAAAAAGTTGCCTTGTACAAGGCCGGAAAAAGAAGAGGTTCTGCAATTGGCGAGCGAAGACACGAAGAGGACAAAAAAGGGTACGGTGGGCAAAAATTCCCCAAATTGGCCAAGCCTGCAAAGACTACAAAAAAACAGACATTGATTTTCACCTGTCCTCAGTGCAAAAAGAAATCAAATAAAAGAGGAATTAGGCTCAGAAAGCTAGAGTTGGTTGCACAATGAAGAAAAATCACATCCTTGTCCCAAAACCAAAAAGCAAGTTCCAAAAGGTACAATGCAAAGAATGTAGCGCAGAAAACATTCTGTACTCACATGTCACTACCACTGTTACGTGCAAGTCATGCGGTAACGTAATCGCGGAGCCAACAGGTTCTGTAGCAAAGATATTTGGTACAGTTTCAGGAATTCTTGAGTGATTCATAATCTTCTTTTGTGTTTATGTTAACTGCAATTTTTTCGTCATCGAAAATGCTAAGTGTTTCCTGAATTTCATTGCCTGAGATTCTTTGCGGATCAACAATGGAGATTCCGCTGTAGTAACATTCTTTACCATCAAAATTTACGGCAAACTCTAGTTTGATATTTAATAGATCAAGGAATTTTTTTGTCAAAACAAAGCTATGCCAAACTGCATCTTTTTTGTGCCTTGAAACCAGCTCCTTTACCGTTTTTTCATCAAGCAGGGGGAGATCACCCGATACGATGAAAACTTGTTCGTCAAGCTTCGACAGAGCTGACTTTAAGTCAGATACATAACCTTCACCATTGGTTTGGATGGTATCTATTCCCTCATACAATAAAAGCTCGTTTGTACGTGGGGAGTGTTTACTTGTTGCAGCAATTACTTTTGAGAAGCATTGGGAATCACGCAAGGCATCCAAAACATGTAGAATTATCGGTTTTTTATATTCTAAAAGAAGTTTTTCTCCTGGCAGATTCATCCTCGATCCTCTGCCTCCTGCCATTACAAGTCCAATCATACAGATGCAAATATGAGAAATGTGGAAGCTCTGGTGATCTCGTTTGCAGCGCCCATTACGTCACCTGACACCCCCCCAAAGCTTCGCCTTGAAATCATTGCGATTATGATGCTCAGAACTACTCCTACTCCTAGTGCTAGAAAAGCTGTATTATTTTGCAAAATTGCAATCAGTCCCACTGTGATGGCGGCTGCAATTACCAGTTTTTTTCTGTCTTTCATCGAATCTACAAAAGGCGTGTTTGAGCCCTGCCACGCAGAAGGCCCAATACTGGTTATGAGCACCATGGAGAATTTGGCAATTATTTCTCCTGCCAAAATTGCATAGAACAGCCCAAATCCCTTGAGTGAAGATAGTGCTATTATTGCAGCTGCCACATACAAGATGATTGCAACTATGCCTGCCGAACCGACGGAGGGATCACGCATCACCTGGAGTTTTTTTTCTTTTGTACCACGAGCCATCAACCCGTCCGCAAAATCAGATAGACCGTCTGTGTGATGAATTCCTGTAATCAAGACAAGGCCCGCAGTAACAAGCAGACCAACAACGAGCGGATCTAAAAACAATGAGAGTCCATATCCAGCAGAGCCCATCACTAGGCCTATCGCGATCCCAATTATCGGGAACAGGTACATGTGTCGTGCAACGCTTTGAAGATCGGAATTTCCTGTTGGAATTATGGTAAGAAAAGAAAATACAGAGGCTGCCTGTCTAAACATGTAACCACCAGCCAAGATAGTGAAGCAGTGTTATCAATGGTATGGTTACTAGTGCACAAAACAGAATGCATGTTACTTTCATTAGCAAGATCGCGGATCTAAAGTGGTGTACGTCCAGTTGAGTTGTTCCATCGCCAAGAACATAATGATCGATTTTTTCAAATTTTGTTTGTAGGGCGCCTGCCACTGCAGCCATAGGATATCCTGCGTTAGGGCTGATTGTTTTTCTTCCGTCACGCTTCATAGTTTGCAACGAGTTTTTCCAGTCGGCCCCAGTCAGCAAAGCCGCAAGAACGATAAGATATGCAGTAATTCTTGCTGGCAGGTAGTTTAACACCTTGTCACAGTTTGCCCCAAACCATCCCACATTTGCAAACAGGGTATTTTTGTAGCCTACCATAGAGTCGATTGTGTTTACCGTGCGATACACAAATGCACCAACAAGTCCAAAAAGGCTGTAATAGAACAATGGTCCAGTTATGCCGTCAACTATGTTTTCACTTGTACTTTCAAGAACACCAGAGACTATATGATTCCTATCAAGATCCTTTGTGTTTCGTTTTACTAGCAAAGACAGTCTTGCTCGTGCTTCATCCAGGTTATTTTCTGAAAGCGATTTTATTACAAGCTCACCATGTCTTTGTAGCCCTTTGACTGCAATTGTGGTTTTGAGTAGCAATGCACTAATCAACAAGGTAGTTATGGTGTAGACTAGATCGGTCTGTAATTTTGTAAAAATTGTAAATAGCAATAATAAAGATGCGACTAACCCCGTCACCGTCAGCGTAACAAAAGCGCCACCAAGCTTTTCTTTTGTAGGACTTGATGATTTAGTAAAAGGAACAAGCCACGCTACAAGCTTTCCGACCCAAGCGGTTGGATGAAGTTTGTTTCTCGGATCGCCGAACGCAAAGTCAAGTGCTAATGCCACAGCTGCAATCAGAATTGGAACTAGAATCATTTTAGCAATCTCTCTATTTTCTTTACATCAAGGTTTGCTTTGACTGTTTTTGCAAGCTTGTCTATTTCGTATTCTAGTTTTCTTTTGTTTTCCTTTTTGAAAAGATGAATCTTGCTATCAAGAGAATCTTCGTTTGGCAAGTCCAGATCAACCAATGGAATTACGCCGAAAACCGATTTAGATGTTATTTGTTTAAGCTTTAAGAACCCAGGTTTTAGAATTTTGATGTCGCCTCTGAACTTGTTTATTATAAAACCCTTAACTAGCCTGCGGTGGTCTCTTGGCAAAAGCGACATTGTTCCCACGATGCTTGCAAAAGAGCCACCTTTTTCAATATCTGACACAAGTAGTACCGGTGAACATGTTTTTTGTGCAAGCAACATGTTTGCAATATCATATTTTTGTAAATTGATTTCCGCCGGCGAGCCTGCCCCCTCCATTATGACAAAGTCGTATCTGTTCTTTAGAATTTGTAGTGATTCTAAAGCCAACTTGAGACCTTTGGTGAGAGCAAATTTTTTGTAATAATCATTGGCAGTCATATTTTTGTATGCCTTGCCTTGGACGACGACAGTGCTCCTGTACTTTCCAAGCGGTTTGAGTAAGATCGGATTCATATGTGGTGATATATCTGCGCGTGCGGCCGTTGCTTGAATTGCTTGAGCCTGAGATATCTCAAATCCATTTTCTTTGTACGAATAATTTGACATATTCTGCGATTTGAATGGTGCTACAGAGTATCCGGCGTCCGAAAAAATTCTGCACAATGCAGTCACAAGTGTGGTCTTTCCAACACCAGATGATGTTCCCTGTATCATCAGAGTGCTTGTCAAATAATTTCCTCCAGAGCTTTGAGCAGTTTTAGATTTTCTTTATGCGTCCTGACTGCTATTCTGATGTAATTTTTCCCAAGACCTCTGAACGTACTACAGTCACGCACCAAGATATTTTTCTTGAGTAATTTTTTTTGTAAGTGTTGTGAATCCATTTTTGTTTTAATGAGGATAAAATTAGTTGATGTCTCAAGGCACGACAAACCATTAAGCTTTGAAAGTGACTTTCTAAGAAAATCAGATTCAGTTCTGATTAGTTTTTTAGTTTTTGCAAGAAAGGAACTGTCTGCCAGTGCTGAGATTGCAGCTTCTTGTGCAGGCCAACTCACACTCCATGGAATCTTAATTCTATTTAGTATTGTGACAAATTTTTTGCTTCCTACCCCATATCCTATTCGTAATCCTGCAAGGCCAAAAGATTTTGTCAGCGACCGTAGAACAAACAGGTTCTCAAATCTAGAGGTCTGCTTGACGATTGATTGATCTGGAAGCTGCGAGAGCTCCATAAAACATTCATCAACGAAAACAAAGGTATCTTTTGTTTTTGCATGTTTTACTATTTTTAGCAGAGAATTTTTTCTCATCAACGTTCCAGTGGGATTATTCGGGTTGCAAATGAAAACAATTCCTTTTTTTGGTATTTTTTTTATAAAATTTAACAGATCTTCTTCGAGATTCATAGTTTTAAAAAATCGTAGTTTTGCGTTGCATAGACTAGATGCTGCTTCGTATTCTCCAAACGTAGGAACTGCAATGAGAACTGGTGTGCTTTTTGTAATAGTGGCTCTGCAGAAATCATAGATTATCTCCGTGGCACCGTTTCCTACAACCAGATTTTTAGGATGTACCTTGAGGTATTTTGCAAGTTGGGTTTTTAGCTTAAGCGATGTATGATCTGGATAGACCGGGATTTTTGAAGTCCAATTCAGTTTTCTTACTGATTTTGGATAACCAAGCGGATTGATATTTGAGCTGAAATCTATGATTTTGGGGGTTGGGTTTTTAATGGAGTACAAACCGCCGTGCGGCACCTGCGTGTGTGTTGCTATGTTTTTGGCAAACTTCACACACTCAAAAAAGCAAACGTGGGTTTAGTTGTTACGTTTTTTACGTTGCTAAAGATTATTAATTGATCGCACAAAAATTCCCCTTGTGAAGAAGCGAGTAGCCATATTAGGTGCAACGGGGGCAGTAGGCCAAGAATTCCTAGTATCACTTGAAGATCACCCTTGGTTTGAGGTGACCCAGCTTGCAGCCTCAGAAAGGTCGGCAGGCAAAAAATACATTGAAGCCATACGCGACCCCAACTCTGGCATAGTCAAGTGGCAGGTAGGAGGAGATGTGCCAAAGTACGCACGAGACATGATGGTAGTTTCAATAGACCAAGTAAAGACATCAGAGCTTGACTTGGTATTTTCTGCAGTAGAATCCGATGCAGCGAGGGAGATAGAGACCAAGTTTGCAAAGGAAGTTCCGGTAATTAGTACTTCGTCGGCCTACAGATATGAGGAAGACGTTCCAATCTTGATTCCTGGAATAAACGATGACCACGTAGAGCTTGTAGAGACTCAAAAAAAGAAACGTAATTGGAAAGGATTTGTTTTGCCTCTTCCAAACTGTACGACAACAGGTCTTGCAATAACAATGAAACCACTCTATGAGAACTTTGGAGCAAAACGAGTCATCATGACTTCGATGCAAGCAATATCCGGTGCAGGTAGGTCGCCTGGAGTCTCTGCACTAGATGTAACAGACAACCTCATCCCATACATTCCAAAAGAGGAAAACAAAGTCAGAGTAGAGACTGCAAAAATTCTAGGCAAACTCAAAGACGGCAAGATAGAGCCAGCAGACATCAAGGTGAGCTGTACTTGTACACGTGTGCCGGTAATTGATGGACATACCGAGTCGGTATTTGTAGAAACTACCAAGCCGGCCAAAGTAGACCAAGTAAAAAACACACTTGAGGAATTCTCGCATCATGTCAGCGTGCAAGGTTTACCATCGGCACCAAAAGATTATCTTGTAGTGCATCAGGATCCCACGAGGCCGCAGCCAAGAATAGACAGAGAGCTCAATGATGGCATGACTACATCCATTGGCAGACTTGAAGAAGACACCATATTTGACAACGGAATCAAGTATGTTCTCTTCTCGCACAACAAAAAAATGGGTTCAGCAAAAGGCGCAGTCCTTTTAGCTGAGATGCTATACAAGAAAGGAAAAATTTAGTACCCCTTTTGCAATTTTTTGATCGTAAGCTTATAAAACCCGAAAGAATTGTACATGGCAGGTGTTTTAGACGGCAAAAATTGATGATCTGGATCTTACCATATTATCTGAGCTAAGTGAAGATGCATCAATATCGATTCCAAGACTTTCAGAAAAAATCAAAGTAAACCCTTCTGTGGTATACAGCAGAATCAAAAGACTCACAAAAAGAAAGTTGATTGAGCGATTCACAATAGTTGTAAATGACAAAGAGCTTGGATATGGAGTAAAGGCACTCACTGGCATAAACATGGACTCAAAATATAGAGACAGCATAATCGAGGAACTATTCAAGATAAAAGGAGTCCGAGAGATCTCCGAGGTCACTGGCAGATTCGACATAATTGTGACAATGTATGCCATGAACCTTGCGGAAATGCACAAGCTCATAGCAGAAGGAATAGGCCGAATTCAAGGTGTTTTGGCATCGGAGAGCTTTATTGAGATGAAGAGGCGTACAAAGACCATGCCTTATAACCATCAGGCCTGATTCGCATGTTACATTTAATTTTCGATGTCTGTTTTGATGAGGAAGGGAAAAATGATGCAAAAGGTACAGGGTAGCTCAAAAATAAAGACGTACTATGAGCTTACCAAGCCCAAGATCTGGTATCTTCTTGTATTTACTGCCTTTGGAGCAGCAATTACAGCATCCAATGTGTATGGCGTTTCCGTTTCCCCGGCAACATGGGCGTTAATGCTGTTGGGAGTAGCTGCAGGTTCTGCATCGGCAAACACACTAACAAACTATCACGACAGAGACATAGACGCAATAATGGAACGAACGAAGGGTCGTCCCATCCCAAGTGGAAGGATCTCGCCCCCCGAAAAGGCAAGAGACTTTGGTCTTGTTTTGGCCGCAATATCCATGGCATGCGCCTTTGCTATTTCTTACACGGCAGGATTCTGGAATGGAATATGGGCAGGCGTCTTCATGGCGTTTGGTTTGGTAAACAATGTCGTAGTGTATTCGCTTACTCTGAAGAGAAGAAGCAGGGCAAACATCATACTTGGTGGATTCTGTGGTGGCGCGCCAGTCATGATCGGTTATGCTGCAGTGACCCTACAAGGGTTATGGGATTTTGGCCTCGTCATGGCAGGCCTCGTATTCATCTGGATCCCAATGCACATCTGGGCACTGACTCTGCACTTTAAGGACGACTACAACAAGGTAAATGTGCCAATGCTTACTGCAGTCCAGTCTGAAAAGACCTCTGCTAGAGTCATCGCAGGCTCCACACTGGTGATGGTATTATTCTCGGTGGTGCCGTTCTTTTTGACTGTGGATGGAGAGGAACCCGTTATGCGCGAAATTTATTTGTACACAGCCATTGCATCAGGTGCCTTAATGCTTGCTTTGTCTTTTTGGGTCATTGTAAAACCATCCGAAAAAGCTTCATGGATGCTCTTCAAGTTCTCAAGCCCCTACCTTGCCGTCTTGTTTATTGCACTCATGGTAGATTCTGCATTACGCTAAATCCGAAATATACTAAATTATTAAACAATAAAAAACTAGAATTTTTATGAATCACGACTCGGCAAGTGTGTCTGAGATCATAAGAGACGTTTTTTCGGGATTCCAAGATTTCATTCCTCAATTCAGCCCCATAATTGGCGAAATAATATCAGCCCCAGTACTGCTTTTGGCAGGAGCCATCATAATTTTTCTTGGCGTTGCCGGCGAAGCCTTCTTCAAAAGAACCGGTATTCCGGACATTGCGTTTCTAATGGTGCTTGGCGTCATCATTGGCCCCATACTTGGCATAGTATCAACAGATACGGTAATTGAGATTGTACCATATTTTGCAGCAGTAGCTTTGATTTTGATCATGTTTGATGGTGGCCTCAACTTGGATATTCGAACCGTCATAAGAACGGCACATTATGCGTTGTTCCTTTCTGTTGCTGGTTTTATCACATCTGTGATCAGTGTAACTTTGGTTGCATTATACGGCCTTGGATGGGGATTAGTAGAAAGCGTCTTGCTTGGCACCATAGTTGGCGGAAGCAGCTCCATAATCGTCTTTGGGCTGGTAAGAAGACTTCCTATATCCGATCAAACAAAGTCAATGCTCAGCTTAGAATCTGCGATAACCGACATTTTGGTCACCATCATAGCCTTCGTGTTAATTGAGATGCTCATTTCAGGCCAGCTTGATCCTAACCTTGCCGTCTATTCATTTGGAAAATCTGTTGCAGTAGGCCTTGTCCTAGGATTTGGAATAGGCATTCCGTGGGCATATGTTACTACTAGGCTTCAAAACGCACAACATTCGTACATGCTTACTATCGGAATCCTGTTTGTGATATTTTTTGTAGAAAAATCATTAGGCGGAACAGGGGCGTTGGCACCACTCATCTTTGGCCTAATGCTTGGCAACAAACAGCTTATTTCGCATTATCTGAGATTCAAGGTACCAGAAATTTCCGTTGACGACCCTACTCATAACCAACTTACTTTCTTAGTTAGATCGTTCTTTTTCGTTTTTGTCGGCTTGCTTGCCACCATAGGCAGTCTTGAATTCATTTTCTTTGGCATAGTTGGAGCAATGCTGATTTATCTTACAAGAATTGGCATAGTCAAAATCTCGCTCAGAAACAGGTTCAGTGTGTTTGATAACAAGGTAACTGCTGCAATGATTCCACGTGGCCTTGCGGCCGCCGTCGTAGCAACAATTCCGCTTACAATGGGCTTGCAAAATGCGGAATCCTACCCACAGATTGTTTTTGTGATAATACTTAGCTCAGTCATAATTACAACTATTGCACTAACAAAGGCAAAATCTCACATGCCAACTGATTCCAATATAGATACAACAAACAAAAGCTAATTCTTTATTTTAGGATCTCATTCGAATCTTGTTTTCCAGTAACATGAGCAGATTGCCTATGACCAGTAATGCAAGTGCCATAATGAAACCTGTCACCGGTATGCTGTCTGATAAAAATGCAAGATAACTTAACAAGATTGCCTCACCAATGCAAGAGATTATCAAGCCTGCAAAAAATATCCAGTTATTTGATGAGTTTTGCAAGCTTGGTGCGTTTTTTATCAACATCTTTGTTTCATTTTTCATTGGCATCTTTTTGTTTGCCAAAGTTGTTAAACGTGTAGAAATTCGTGGCTGTTTTTTCGTCATTTGTAGTCATTTGTGTTTTTTGCATCATTAGATATTGGAATACATTGCAACTTCCCACACAGTGGGCGTTTGTGCAAAGATGGAATACTCGTTATATTTTATTGAAACATATGTGTCCAGAAATTCGCTTGTAAACACTTGTTCTAGGAAACTCCTATCT
>JBFLWI010000042.1:0-11719 GCA_040757675.1 Thermoproteota archaeon
GCCGAATTTCTTCGACATATTATATGCTACATCATTTAACTTAAATTTTATGGATTTAATGTGACGTTTAGTTTTATGATATTATATGCATCAACAAACCTTAAACAATAAAAGAATATTTGATTTTTATCCATCGAGAAGATGGATGATAGTGGCTATCTTTTTGCTAGCTGAGCTAGCCAGCCTTTCTTTGCTTTCGCAGAAGTGAGTTTTTTCTTTTGCGACTTTGCAGCTTCGGCTTCTTCTAAGGCCACACTTGTGTAAACTGATGCAAACAACAAAACCACCACTATACCAAGAACAAATGCATTGTAACTTGTCTTCATTAAAAATAAGCCGACTCAATTCATAGTTATTGTTTGTTATCAGATTGCGGCATGCCTTCGATTGAATTTCATACCGTCTGCTAATAAAGATCCGACTTGTGTTTTTAAGCCCATGATTTGTGGCCGCAGTTTGTGCAACGCAACACTAACGGCCCATTCTGATCAAAGACGTATGGTATTTTTGGCTTTGAACAGATCACACAGTGTGTCTGCTTGTACAATTTTTTCCCACTTGTCGGCAGGAGCTGCCAGTCTTTTGTGATTTGAATTGTTGACATGTCTTTGTATTAGTTTGCGAAATATTTGACAATATGTACCGCTTTGCGGCATGCCTTAGTATGATTACTTTTTCTTTGGCTTTATCATGGAGATAAAATACTTGTGCCAAGAAACGTCCGATGTTAGTTCTGGGTGAAACGACGTGGCCAAAATATTTCCCTGTTTTACTGCCACGATTTTTTCGTTGAATTTTGATATGACTTGGACGTCCTTGCCTAGGCCTTCAATAGACGGCGCACGAATAAAGACACCTCTTGATTTTGAAATTCCTATTGGCTGCGCTGAAATATCTGCCTCAAAGGAATCACGTTGGCGCCCAAAAGAGTTGCGCTCAACTCTCACATCAAGCAGGTCCAAAAGTGGTTGATTCGTTTTTCCGACTACTCTGTCTTTTGCATTTTTTGAGAGTAGTATCAGACCCGCACATATTCCAAACACTGGCATTCCTGCCTGTATTTTTTCTTTGATCGTCTTGATTGCACCATTTACCAAAGACATCTGTCCAATCATTGTACTTTCTCCCCCTGGAATGATCAGCGCATCAAGTTTTGAGATTTCGTCTGGGGTCTTGACTTGTCTTACGCTGCCGCGGACGCCTGACTTTGCAAGCGCTGCTTTTGTAGCAGAGATGTTTTCTGCAACATCGCCTTGCATTCCTAAAACACCAATATTTACGTTCATGCTGTGCTTCCACGCTCCTGCATTCTAAGTTCCAAATTCTTTACATCAAGGCCTAACATTGATTGTCTTTCATCTATCATTCTTTGTGCTTCCTTGACTTTGTCCGGATCCTCCCAGAACGTTGTTGCAAGCACGATTGCGCGAGCTCGTTCTGTTGCATCCTCTGCTTTGAATATTCCAGAGCCCACAAAGATGCCATCACACCCAAGAGACATCAGGTACGCTGCATCTGCAGGTGTTGCAATTCCTCCTGCTGCAAAATTTACCACGGGTAACCTGCCTATTCTAGCCGTCTGCTCTACAAGATCGTAAGACACTTTGAATTCTCTAGCCATTCTAATTAGGTCTTGGTGATCACCTGAATCATAAATTGATTTTATTGTCCTAAGCTCATCGTTTACTTTTTTGATATGAGTTATTGCTTCTGCTACGTTTCCTGTTCCAGGTTCTCCTTTCGTTCTAATCATTGCTGCACCTTCCTCTATTCTTCTTAAGGCTTCAGCAAGTGATCGTGCGCCGTTGACGAATGGTGTTGTAAAGTCCCATTTCCAAATATGATGTGATTCGTCTGCTGGAGTCAGCACCTCTGATTCATCAATCATGTCAACATTTGCTTCCTCTAAGACACGTGCCTCATATACATGACCTATTCTGCATTTTGCCATCACAGGAATTGTGACTGCATCCATTATCTCTTCAATGACTCTGATGCTTGCAGTTCTTGCAACACCTCCTGCCTTTCTTACATCAGAGGGAAGTTTGTCTAAAACCATGACGGATACCGCGCCTGCCTCTTCTGCTATTTGGGCCTGCTCTACCGTTGTGACATCCATGACGACTCCATTTTTGAGCATGTGCGCAAATCCACGCTTTAGTGTGGATGTGCCCCTAGTGACTGAAAAGGATCCTACCTTTTCTCTCACTAATCCTTTTGCGTTATTGATGTCACCAGAAAGTGGAATCAACGATCCTAGTCGACGATTTGCATATTTATAATACGCGAACTTGATTTTCTACCGTTTCTGTATATTTATCGACATATTCGTTGACTTGTGAATCATTCTAACAAATAAGAACATGCTGGCTAGCACAACTAGGCCTGACGCCCCGAAGATTGGAATTAGTAATTCTTTTGTCGACGTATGAATTATGACGTCCCCCACCGTTCTCAGAGCTAAAGCGGCCAGAATTAAAACCAGAGGGATTTTGTTGAGCTTTAAGAAATTTATTGATTTGCCAATTATTGGAGGTAACATCAGTGGTAAAAACAGCATTATCGTAATTCCAATAAACCCAATTGCGACATAATGAATTGCCAGATCATAATACAAGAATCCACCATAGGCGTAAAAAGCCACACCACATAAAAAGCCCGCAACCAAGAAAGCAAATCCAATTCTTGTATGGAGCAGTATTGTGTTGTATCGCGCTTTTTTTTCTGGCGGCATCAGGTTTACCATTTCTTTATTGTCAAAGCCCCCATACACAAATAACGACAAGACGAATAATACTACACTCATGACAAATGTTGCATTAAACGCGATATCTAGTGTATGAGTATTGTCGTACATGGACACCAGTCCGAGTGCGCAGCTTAGAAAAATCATCGCAAGACACAAAATCACATACTTCTTCCTTGGCCTCATAAAACCAAAAAAAGATGGGAGTGTTTTGTATTCTACACCAAATATAGTCAGGATTGGGAACAAAAACCATATTTGTGTGTGATTCAAGCTCTCCGTTTTTGCTGTTGTGACAAGCGGAAGAATGTGAATTATGACAAGCATTGAAATTGATGTGGCGATAAAGTAATCCGTTTCCCTGAGTAATTTTGGACTTGTTTTCATCATGTAATAGATTAGTGCCGCAAAAATCAAAATGCCCACCAGCCTAGACAAGACTGCGTATTGTAAGGTGTCAAGTCCTCCTAATTTTGCGCTCAGTTCCAAAAAAATAGATGTAATGATTAATCCAAATGAGAGGATCGTAAGTCGTGTTGAGGGATTATTGACATTTCTAAATCTTGGAATTATCATGTATGATACTCCCATGACTAAGAGTGTCAAGAATCCATCAAGCTGGATGGTTTTGTGAACTTGAAAGAGATTTGACAATTGTGAGACGGATAATCCAAACAGCGAAAACATCCAAAGCGAGCCAATGCTTACTCCCACAAATGACAAAATAACTGCGGAAATGATGAATGGTTTACTGATCGAATAATAATTGATGTTGCTCAACTTGGAAATGCCTTTTTCGTTACATTTTCAAGAGAAAATTGGATTTGCGACAAAATGGGCGGGATCAAAGCAGATGTAGCATTTTGTTCAACCCATTGAATTTGTTTTGTCTCTCCATTCAGAGTCACCTTTAGCGAGAACTTTGCATATTCCAATACGTCGTCATTTGGTGCAATAGAGTCAATAGGTATTCTCATAAAACCTGTTTCTTTGACCATGGCGATGAGTTTTTTGACCTGATCACGTCCCACCGTAGCTGTTTTTTCAGGCTGTGGAACGCCGTCTGCCGTAACAATGTACCTAACGTTTCCTTCGTTTGACATAATAAGAATCTCTGATTTTTGCGGTGTAATTCTGTCAGTGACCCCCAGTGAGACTTTTTTTAAATGATGTTTTGTGAATTCTACTGCAATTTTGTCGTCCACATTTACAGCACTAAACGGTATCTGTGGATTTGTGAGCATTGGAATTGCAATCAAAATTGCAAAGATTATTGGGATCGACGCTGCAATCAGGATCAGCGGTTTTGCCACAGTATTGCTTTTTGTCGTTTTTTAATAAATCTAGTTTTTGTAAAATAATGTCAGCATTCTTACCAGTTAAATTAAATCCAAGTTCCCAATTGTTCTGCTTGTGGGGTCGTAGCCTAGCCTGGTAGGGCGACTGTGACACATGTCACCGCTAAGGGCTCCAGAAGTAAAGACCCAAACTGATTTCACAAGATGATGTGAGTTTGGAGCTGCAGTGACCCGTAGGTCGCCGGTTCAACTCCGGTCGGCCCCACGTTAGTTTTTCTTTGAGCGCAGAACATTTAGTGCGGAGCCTTTTCTAAACCACTCTAGTTGTGCTGAATTGTAGGAATGCAAAAGCGAGATCTCTTCTTTTGAGCCGTCTTCGTGTGTGATTGTGCATTTTACCGGCTTTCCTTGTTCCAGCTTGTTCAGCTCCAAGAGCGAAATCCTGTCTGATTCTTTTATTTTGTCGTAATCATCAGGACTTGAAAATGTCAGCGCCAGTATTCCCTGTTTTTTGAGATTTGTTTCGTGAATTCTTGCAAAGCTTTTTGCAATCACTGCTGCGCAGCCAAGAAATCTAGGTGTGAGTGCTGCATGTTCTCTGCTGCTTCCTTCACCATAGTTGTTATCGCCAATTATGACCCAGCGCATCCCCTTTGCCTTGTATTGACGAGCAATGTGTGGAAATGATTCTATCTGCTTGTTGAGCATATTTTTGCCCTTTCCCACTTCACCTGTGAAAGCATTGACTGCGCCCAAAAGCAAGTTGTCGCTGAGTTTGTCAAGATGTCCACGGTACATCAGCCAGGGCCCTGCAGGCGATATGTGATCAGTTGTGCATTTGCCCTTTGCCTTCACCATGACTGGCAAGTCCACGTAATCACGACCATCCCAAGGCTCAAATGGTTCCAGTCTTTGGAGTCGTGTACTGTTTTGATCTATTATGACTTCGACTGAATCTGGATCAGATGACGGAGGAACATAGATGTCTTTTGTTGTTTGGAAGCCTTTTTGCGGTACCTCTGGTGCAGTGGATGGCGGCTGCAGTTTGAATTTTGTGCCATCCTTTGCAACAAGCTCGTCATTAAGTGGGTTGAATGACAAGCTGCCACCAAGAGATAGCGCAATTACAAGCTCCGGACTTCCAATAAAGTTCATCGTGTTTCTTTTTCCATCGTTTCGTCCAGGAAAGTTTCGATTAAACGAAGTGATAATCGTGTTTGGCTCGTCTTTTTTCAGCTCAGGCCTGCTCCACTGTCCAATGCACGGTCCACACGCATTTGCAAGAACCGTTGCGCCTATTTCTTTTAGTGTCTCCATCTGTCCGTCGCGCTCAATTGTTGCCCGTATCTGCTCAGAACCAGGTGTGACCAAAAGTGGGATCTTTGCCTTTACTCCTTTTTCTTTTGCCTGCATTGCCACACTGGACGCTCTTGACATGTCTTCGTACGATGAGTTGGTGCAGCTTCCAATTAGTGCCACTGAAATGTCGTCAATGTAGTTGTTCTTTTTTACATCTTCAGCCAGTTTTGATATCGGCCTTGCTAAGTCAGGCGTATGCGGTCCTACTATGTGCGGCTCTAGCTTCGTTAGGTCTATCTCAATTACTCTGTCAAAGTACTTGGAAGGATCCGCTTCTACTTCTGGATCCTCTGTAAGAATGTCCACATGTTTGTTTGCCAAGTCCGCTATCTGCCCGCGTCCTGTGGCCCTCAGGTATGTCTCCATTTTTTCATCGTACGGAAATATCGAGCATGTGGCACCGATTTCTGCCCCCATATTGGTTATAGTCGCCTTTCCCGTACAGCTAATTGTCTTTGCACCAGGTCCAAAGTATTCTATTATTGCGTTGGTTCCGCCAGATACGGTAAGCTGGCCTGCCACGTAAAGTATGATGTCTTTTGGAGCAGTCCACCCATGTAATGAGCCTTTGAGGTACACCCCAATTCTTTTTGGATACAAAAGTTCCCATGGCATTCCTGCCATTACCTCCGCTGCATCAAGTCCGCCCACACCCACTGCAATCATTCCAAGGCCTCCCGCATTTGGCGTGTGCGAGTCGGTTCCAATCATCAATCCGCCCGGAAACGCATAGTTTTCAAGCACAACTTGGTGTATGATGCCTGCGCCAGGCTTCCAAAAACCTACACCGTACTTTCTTGATGCAGACTCGAGAAACTTGTAGACTTCGTTGTTCTCATACAATGCAAGTTTTGTGTCCTCCTCTGCGCCCACCCTGGCCTGAATGAGGTGATCGCAGTGCACCGTAGTCGGCAGAGTTACTTGTTTGAGGCCGGCCTGCATGAATTCGAGCATCACGGTCTGACCCGTAACATCTTGTAGTGCGACTCGATCAGGTTTCAAGAACACGTAGCTTTTTCCGCGTTGCGGTTCACTGTCATTCATTTCTGCAAGATGTCCGATGAGAATCTTTTCGCTTAGTGTGAGCGGCCTTTTGACCAGATTTCTAAATTTGGAAATATTGTCTTCTAGTTTTTTGTAAACACCTGAAACTAATTTCGGAGTTGTTTCAATTTCCATGTCTCTATTGCAAGTGTTAATTTGCAGTTCATTAGTTATAAATCGTTAGAGAGGAAAATCACCAAACTTTGTTTGTTTGATCTGCGTTTTGCTAACAGTTATAAGCCAAAAACAACTTTATGGTATATGGTACGGGTCATGTTTGATTTTCATCTGACAGATGGTGGTATGCTGCATGGTCAATAAGGGATTTCCAACCTTTGGCATGTCGCAAGCAGGCGCATACATTGCCGCCCTTAAAAATTACAATCTTCCAGATTTTATTTTAAAAAAGATAGCAAAAGAATGTAACTCCAATCTTTTAGAAAGAGGCCGTCTCGACGACAGGCTGCAAAGCATGAACGACGACGCTTTAACCATGTTGCATAGAATCTTCATTGATTGTGAGAGCGACACAGAGGGCAAGTTTGCCGATTACCGATTTTACGCCTATGTTGCAAGCATGTACCACAAATGTGATATTTTGATCAACGAAACAATTCCTGGCGCTTCAGGAAAGAATCACAAAGTTCCAGTTGCAGTCAAAAACAACGGAATGTACATCGCAGTTGCATTCAACAAGTCAACTGGAACCCCTGTCCAAAAAAGAGAGGCAATCAAGTTCTACAATATTGTCGACGACGTCAAAAAGGGAGATCACGGCACTATGCTGACTGATGCGATCTTTGGAACATCGGTCGGATTTAAAGGCGAGTCTCTGGTTGAGTTGGAAAGACTCAGCAAGTCACGAAAATCCGATGCAGAAAACCGTCTTGAGATCAAAACGGCGAATTTTGAAAACAGAATTTATTCTGTTACCAAGTGTAGTTAAATCCACCGCACTCCTTCGTTCTCGTAATACCTTACCTTTGCCCTGGAATGTCTTGGCCTCACATGCAAGATCGAGTTGCAGCATGGACACTTGACATCATCCCATACCAAGTAGATGTCGCAGACTCCGCATCTTTTTTGGCCGTTATATTTTAGCGAGATTTGTCCTAAAAATTTGCGATATCTTGTCTTGCAGTGTCCTTTGCAGATCAACATAACAACATACTACACTATAAGAATTAAAAGAAATGGTAATTGTGTTATGACCGAAAGCTTGATGCATCAATTGTCATGAAGTAAGGATCCTTTTTAGTCGGTTCAAAATCCTTGCCATACTGTTCGAATGGGTGCTCGTTGAAGATATGTTTTGACCAGATTTCGTGTATTGTCTCCACTTGTTTTTTGAATTTTTTTTGCCTCAAAAATTCGTGCGCAAGTTCGTGAGACACAACTGTGCAGTTTTTCTGGGCCAGAAATAAAATATCATCCTGAGTTTTTGGTTTTTGCCACAATGTCATGCCGAAATTTTCTGCATAGTATCCTTCGCACGTACAATCTGTCCATAGAGGCCTAAAGTGACACAAGTAAAAATGAAATTTGTCTTGGCCTCGACTTCGATGATCCTCAAGAAGTGCGGAGGTATCAGGCCTTTGTAAAACGTTTGTCTTTTGTGTTATCATTTCATCACACTGGACTTCTACCTGTACGCCAAAGGTGTCTTTGATCCATTTTTTGTAGAATTGTGACATTAGTTGGACATACTCAAATTCCCATGTCCGCTTGCCCAGATCTTGGGCAGGGATGACGAATATGAAATGTAAGAGCATGACAGAATAAAAAGAGAGTAGTTAAGATTGACCCTCAATACCCATCAGGGTTAATGTAGATCTAATTTTTTCTATCTTACGAATCTTCCAAGTAATGGTTTCACGTAAGGCTTCAACCGTTGGAGATTCAATTTTGGCCAAGATGTCGTATGCACCAAATGTGCCGTGAACTTCCTTTACGCCATCCAACGACTTTAGTTGCTTTATGATGGCTTCTTCCGAACCAAGTTCGCAATTTATTAAAACGTATGCTGTCGCCATGATTAACGTATACACCTCGGGATATATCAATAAAGCTATTGGTTATTCTCTTTTTGAGAGATTTTGAGGATTTCATTCCAAATTTGAGTTGATACAGGCATCACTGACAGTCTTGATATCCTGAGAAGCTCCCAGTCAGCAAACATCTTGTTATTTTTGATTTGACTTAGTGTCACAGGGTTTTTGAGTTTCTTTTTGAATTTGACATCTACTACGACATACCTGGGATCGCTCTCCTTTGGGTTTGGATACGCCCCAGAGGTCACCTCCATTATCCCAGCTATGTGCTTGTCGTCGCCGCTGTGGTAGAAAAATACGAGATCCCCCTTTTTCATTTGCCGCATGTGCTTTAATGCTAGGTTGTTATGGACGCCGTCCCACGTCGTCTTTTTTTCTTTTTCAAGCTTTTCTATGCTGTATGTGGAGGGTTCTTGCTTGCACAGCCAGTATGCCATTGATTTGTGGTTTTTGCAAATCCAATATTTGTTTTAAGATTGTACCCCGGCACTGACTCACATATTATCAAAGGTTTTAGCCTAATCCTCAAATATGCTCTGTAACCGGGGTAGCCCTATGTCGCACACCTGGGTGAAACCAGAAATCATGTTTTAGCATCATGTTCATTCCAGTCCGTCTGTGTGTCTTCTTAGGGCAATCAATAACGGAATTAGTCAAATATTAACTCAGTCTAGATGAATTCGGACAATACTATTTCAAAGCCGCAAACAGGTACTCTGACTTTGAAGTTCTCAATTACCTGCGAATCGATTTGTCCTATCGTGCCGACACGTTTGTCTGCAATTATTACGTGCGCCGTTTTTCCTTTAGCAAACATCGGATCTTCTGCAGTCTTTGTCATGCTGTCCAGATTTGAGTCCGTTTTGAGCAATGACTGTAATACCGATTTGATTTCCGTAAAGCTTGCGTCTTTGTGAGCGCTGACGCACGCAAGGCTGATTGATTCTTTTATTGGCGAGTCCGCTGAAAAAATAGTGCCGATCTCAAACAATCTCTGTGGATATGATTCATGGATGTTTCTTGAAAGATTTTCCAAAAGTCCCGGCAGTAACGAATCGCGCAAAATTGTGTATTCTTGGCTTTTTGATTCGGCCACTTCAATGACGTCTCCTGTTCTTTTTGTTTCATCATATAGAACACGTTTGCTTGTCAGACTGGAGTTGAGTGCTTCAGTAAATCCAAGTCCTATCATTATCTGTGATAGATGATCCAATCTTTTTGTAATGGCGTGTTTTTGGCCAACCGATGCAGATGTTGGAAGTGTTGGCACTAGATTTTGTATGCCGTATCCAAGTGCCACTTCTTCGACGAGATCCATTGGCCCAAAGATGTCAAATCTAAACCGAGGTATTTTGCAGAAAATTTTTTTGCCACTAGCGTGTGCATCAATTCTAGATTTTTTCAAATAGTTGCAAATTGCAGCTGGCGTCATAGTTACACCCAATGTTTGATTGACCAATGATGCATCAAGCTGCATCGATTTGGTTTTGAAGATCTTTGATGCAACTCCAGAATCAGTCTTAAAATCATATAGGGTGAACCCTAGTCCTTGTAGAGTTGTTGCCACTACTGCAAGAGTGTCTTCGGTGGTATTTTTGTCAGTTCCCGTTACCTCGACTAGCAGGTTTGCAGTCTTTGTCGTTACGGTCGTCAGTGCAGAGTTAATTATTGGAGGAAGTGATATTGTGTTGTTTTTTGCGTCAACAATGACAGGCACTTTGTCATACTCATGCAGCAATCTTCCATAAGTTGTTCCAACCTCCGTATTTGCAAGGATCCGCTCAACACTCATGTTTTCAGTCATGTTCAGTGGAATAAAGCTGTGATTCTTTGCTACTGCCGTGTATGTAAGAGGCAAAGCCAGTTTGTCTAAATCATGAATTCCGACTGAGGCCTTTTTGCGGCGCCTTCCAATCCCAAAGTGGAGGTCTTCTTGTAGTGCAATGAGTTGTTTTATTGCCTCGTCGTCAAGCTTGCCTCTCTTTGCAACTATTGCACACACGTAAGGGCGGATTTTTTTGACTTGTGGTTCTGTTTTGATGTAACAGTATTTGTCTGATTTCTTTATGACGATCTTTTCTGTGCCTTTTTTTATTCCAAACAAGCCCTGCAGTCCTGCAGCAATTCCCACATCAGTAGCATAATCAGGCCTGTTTGGGCTGTACTCCACTTTGACATATTCCTTGGTTTCTTCTTCGATGTCGAGTCCAAGAAACGGTAAGGCCTTAATTATCTTGGACCTGTTTGTCTTTCCAACGAGTTTTTCCAATCTGTGCAGATACAGTGTCACTACTGGCATTTTGTAGCAGTCCTCAACCAACCAAGGTTGTTGTTGTAGAATTCCCTAACATCATCCAAGCCGTACTTGAGCATGGCGATTCTTTCTATTCCCCCACCCCATGCAAGAACAGGCCTCGTGATTCCAAACGGTCTTGTCACCTCAGGTCGAAATATTCCCATGCCGAAAAGCTCAACCCATTTTCCCAATCTCTCATTGTATACCATGGTCTGCAACGACGGTTCGGTGTATGGGAAGAACGTGGGCCAAAACTTGATCTTGTAGAGGCCCATCTTTTTGTAAAACTCCGTTTGTATTCCCATGAGATCGCGTAGTGAGACATTTTTCCCTACAACTATTCCTTCAACTTGATTGAATTCCACTAGATGTTTGTAGCTGACCTTTTCATTTCTAAATACGCGGCCAAGTGAGAAAATCCTTGCGTCGTGCGGTTTGTGGTCTGCCAAGTACTTGACTGTGACACACGTAGTGTGTGTCCTTAGAACCATTTTCTTTGCAGTATTCTGGTTCCAATCATACCTCCAACCTTTTTTGTGCACTCGGGCAACTCGCTTGATTTGATCCGGATTTGCGAACTTGGATGCCTCCCTGCCTTGTATGTAAAATGTGTCCTGCATTTCTCTTGCCGGATGATCCTGTGGTGTAAAGAGAGCATCAAAGTTCCAAAAACTTGGCTGCGCCAAATTTCCCATCACTTCGGTGAAGCCAAGGCTGACAAAAGCTTCCATTATTTCGTTGATTGTATCTTTGAGTGGGTGTATCCTTGCTGCGTAGACCCGAGGAACTTCGGCCTCTACGTCGATTGCGCCCGCATCTTCTTTTTCTGTGTCAATCGACTTTGCTGCTTCTGAGAGTGAAACTGTTCTTGATTTTATTGTGTCAATCACAACAAAATCAGGCCTCTTTCTTAGCGATTCAAGTG
>JBFLWI010000043.1:0-11408 GCA_040757675.1 Thermoproteota archaeon
AAACTTAATAATTAAACAAATATTTAATTGTTTAATGATTACGTGTACTAGTTGTTCTACTGTAAACTGGAAAAGATTAGCAGTAGCAATTCCAATAACTGCAATTGTGAACATGTTTGTTTTGTTTGCATTGTTTATGAATCCGTTCTCACAAAGTGTGATCTTTAGCAACACCCTTGATCAGAGCCCAAAGCTTGTTGCGGTATGGAATACGCTAGAGCCTGTTCCACAAATCACATCTTTGATGCCTGCACTGCTAATTACTCCTTCAATCTTTAGCTTCTTTTTTGCAGTATTGTATGATTCAATACCAGGCCATGGAAAAATAAAGAAAGGCTTTGCTTATGGAATAATTCTTTGGGGAACAATTGCGGTGTTTTTTGAGCTTTTTGCTCCATTGGGATTATTTGGAGAACCGTTGCCCTTGCTTGCATATGAGTTGTTTTTGTGGTTTGTTGGTTTGGTAACAACAAGTCTTGTATTATCTGTGGTATATACAAGAAAACAAGTCGCAAATGTCTAATTATAATTCCCTAAAGAGCAAAGTTGCAGAGATACCCAAAGTCACAACAAAGCCGATGTTTGGACATCAATGTTATTTGATTTCTGGCAAGGTCTTTGTTGGTTTTAACAACAAAAATGATTGGGAGGTAATTGTCCGCCTTCCAAAAGATGAACAGCAAATAGCAATCAAGACAAAAGGCATCAAACCGTTTTCTCATGGAGCAAAGGCCGGCTGGGCTGAAATTGATATGGGTCAAGTTACAACCAATAACGCCTTAAAGTTGGTCAAAAAAGGACAGGAATACGCAAAAATTCTTGCCAAAAAGTAACTAGCCTATTTCTAGAATGAAATTTTTTAGCCTTAGTGCAAAATCTTACTCTCCAACTATTATCCCATAAAAAAGGTGCGGCCGCCGGGATTTGAACCCGGGTAACGGGCTTGGAAGGCCAGCGTACTACCAGACTATACTACGGCCGCACAAAACTCAAGCATTTTGCGCCTACATAAAAATGGTTTTCTCGTATTCGTAGAGAACACGGGCCACAACGACGTGAGCTTCAAGAGGCCGCTGTTCTACGTTGTACACAGAATCCATTCTGTTTTTGATTCCCTCAGAAAAATCTCCTTTTGGGAATCCTCCCACGACAAGGCACGTTCCATCCTTGCACAATTTTGCAACACCTTCGTAGCTGCTTTTTTGCCCCTCGGAGGAAAGCCCAATGACTTGTTTTGGCTTTATCTTGTCAATTAGCTCAGAAAACGTCATTTCCTTTAGCTCAAAGAGCTTCTTGTCTGCGCTTTTGATGATTTTCTCAGAGAAGAGCTGCTCCATTATTCCTGCGAATCTGTGGTACGATTTTGGCAGCCTGACTCCAGAACCCACGGATATGACCTTGTCATCAATGGTGTGGACAAATACCGTGATTTCGTCTTCTTCGTACAGTGGTATGCTGCACGCCTCAAGGAGACAAAAATGCACAATGTCCGGCCTGCCCCGCTTTATCTCGTTTTCAAGTCCCTTCATTGCGGCAAAGTGCCACGAGTTGTCAAGTAGTACCTCGGAGGGGTTTTTGCCGACCCTTTTGCAATAAGCAGTCACAGAGTTGTGGCGCCAGAGCTCCTTTGGAACCAATTCAAGAGATGATTCTGCAATCACTAGATAAAGCATTCAAAGAATTGCTAGCTTGACTGTATTTGTTTTTTGAGCTCGCCCCAGGCAAGCTTGGGTGTATTATCTACTTTGATGAGGCCTGCGCTACATATGTAGCTTCCAAGCCTCTCTCTTACGTACTGATCTCCAGCTATTGCGACTGTGGATTCTGGGAACTCCTCCTCAATCGTACAACTTCCCTCCGGCCTGTCAAACTGCCTGTACCAGTTGAAGAACTCGATCTTTGAGCTGTTCTGCCTGTAAAAGTCATACGCCGCTTTGACAAATTCTGCTTGGTCTTCTTCGCTTCCCGATACGTAATCGTCTGTGCCCCAGCTTACCTCAAAAAATGCAACCTGCTTGCCAGGCACCAGCTCAAGTGCCTTTTGCAGGTCGGCTTGCGCTTCCTGAGGGGTCTTGGAGATCTCATTTAGTCTATCCACCGGCAGATAGGTAAACGCCACGAAATCTCCCTGCGAGCCGACATCGGCGACGTAATGTTCGAGTTTTTTGTTTAGCACGTTGTTTAGTGAAAAGGCGTTTCCGAGTTTTACGTTTGGATGTTTTTGTTTTATCTCAGAGTATACATTGTCAAAAAATTCCTTGTAAAGTCCGACGCTTCCTTCTGCGTCATCAAAGTAAGAGTCTAGGCTTCCGCCTATTATGATGTAGTCGATTACACCATCATATCTTGAGAGTATGGTATCAAGCACCTTGACTGTTTTCTGCTCAAGGTTGGTGCCAAAGCCCGGCGTGCCCATCCACTCCGGGTACGGGCCGACGATTCTGCCGTTGACTATGGAAAAATACAAGGTGGTCTGCAGCCCGTTGTTTTTATTAAAGCTCATCAAAATGTCGGTGTCCTTCCAGTTGTACTGGTCCTGCTGCGGTTCTATGTGATTCCAGAACAAATACAGATTTGTCCTTCCTGCTCCCGTAAGCGATGCCTCATAGTACACATCCTTTAGCTGGTCCAGTGTGACTTGGGACGTAGGTGTGTTGATGACAAGGCCGAGCTTTTGATTTTTTAGTATCTCGATTGGTTTTGGCGGCTCGGTAGTTGTTGTCGGAATTAGCACCAGTATGGCCATTGCAATAGCTATTGCTACTCCGATTGCAATGAAGACCTTTTTGTCCACAGATTTGCCAGTAAAAATGAGAGTAAAAGAGTTGCGCTGGATTTACCCAGACGTGCAACCAGAGAATCCGCACTCGATGCAGATGCTGCATCCTTCGACGAAGACCAAGTTGTTCTTGCATGATGGGCACAGCATCTCCTCGCTTACCTCTTCTTTGATCTGGTTTTCCTTGAGCGGCTCTTCAGGTATCTTGAGTGCCAGCGCGTTGTTTACCTGCATTCGAATGTACTGGTTTTTGATGTTTTTTGCGATAAACTCGCGCAGGTATGTGCTTGGCTCCACCTCAAACGTCTTTTCTGCGTTTTCGCTTGTCATGTGCAGTACCTGGGTGTGTCTTGAGCCGTCGCGGTACACTGTGATTCCTTTGAGCCCAAGCTCGTGCGCCAAAAGGTACGCTGCTTTGACGTCCTCTGCTGAGACGTCGTGCGGCATGTTGATTGTTTTTGCGATTGCGTTTCCGATCCATTCTTGCCAGACTGCCTGCGCCATTAAGTGGTCCGACCAGTGTATGTCCATTGCAGTGACAAAGATGTTCTGGATCCACTCTGGGATTTCCGGCAGCCCCCTCACTGAACCGTAGTTGTCTGCTATCTTGGCAAGAATCTCATCTGAGTAGAGGCCGTTTTCACGCAACACTTGCTCGAAGATCTTGTTTGTGTAAAAGAACCTTCCAACGGTTACGCGCTTTTCAAAGACCAGTGCGAATGTGGGTTCCATGCCGTTTGAGCAGTCTGCAATCATGGAAAGCGTTCCGGTTGGGGCAACAGTGGTTGTGAGGACGTTTCTTATGCCGTTCTTTTTGATTTTGGCAATGAGTGCGTCCCAGTCGTAATAGTGCTCGCCTTTTGGCTTTTCATAGTATCCTGCAACAGGGATCTTTCCTTCCGGATATTCCGTCTTTGGACACAGATCAAACTCGCCTCTTGAGCGGGCAAGAGCTACACTTTCTTCCATTGAGTAATAGGTGAGTGCTTCTGCAAGCTTTGATTGGAACTCGTATCCTTCCTTTGAGTTGTATGGGATTCTGAGCTTGTACAGCAGATCTGCCACTCCCATGACGCCAAGGCCTATTCTTCTTGATTCTTTTGATGCTTTGTCGATTTCTGGAACTGGGTAATTGTTCATGTCAATTACGTTGTCTAGGAATCGCGTCGTCTTTCTTATCGTCTCTTCGTATCTTTGCCAGTCAAACTCGTATTGGCCGTCGGCTTTTCTTTTCACAAGGTTTGCCAAATTGATTGAGCCAAGGTTGCATGATTCGTATGGATACAAGCTTTGTTCTCCGCAATTGTGAACTATTATCCCATTTGCCACGAAGGCGTTGATGCCCGGTACTTGTGCATCATACACAGTTTCAGTGCCATCTTCGATTAGTTCAGAGAACACTGCGGTTTGTTTCTGCAAAACAACGTATTTTTTGCCCTCTGTTTCAGCATGTGCCAAAACAATGCTATCACCAGGTTTGAGTTGTCCAGCTTCCTTCCACTCAAATGACAGCCCATTTTGTTTTACTGCCACTTTGTGATCTTTAGTTAATCTAAGCTCATGTCCTTCTTTGGTTCTTAATTTGTATACTGGTTTTACTCCGGTGACAAAGAAGCCATCTGATCGCCATACGGTGCCGTTTACAACTGCTCCAAAAGGCGTTCCGATTAGATCTCTGACCATTCTTGGTCCCTCTGATGTTGCAACCCAAGTGTCAGCTGTGACGCAGGGGTTTGTGGCCCTCAGTGGCATACCCCTTGCCTTTGCAAAGACGTTGTACTTGTTGATGTTATCAAAGAAGATCAGTCCAGGCTCTGCGCTCTTCCAAGCTGACAGTGCTATTATGTCGATGAGCTGGTGGGCATTGACCTCTTTTACTGGAGACCTGTCGCGTGGGCTGCGTAGTGTGTACTTGCCATCCTGACTGTCGACCAATGCGGTCCAAAAGTCCTCCCAGATTCCAACACTTACGTTAAAGTTTTCTAAGATTCCAGGCTGGGTTTTGTTTGTGATGAACTTTTCAATGTCTGGGTGCCAGACCTCCAGGATGCCCATGTTCGCACCCCTTCGCTTGCCTCCCTGCTTGACCACCTCGGTTACGGTGTTTATGATGTTCATAAACGAGACAGGACCTGACGCCACACCGGATGTCGAGGCTACAATGTCTCCTTCGTGCCTCAGATCAGAGTAGTTGATTCCGACTCCACCGCCTGACTTGAAAATTAGTGCTGCGTCAGATGTAGATTTCATAATGTCGTTCATGTCATCTGGCATCCCAAGCACGAAGCAGGCAGACAGCTGTCCTAGTCGTGCACCTGCGTTCATCATGGTAGGCGAGTTTGGCAAAAAGTCTTGTTCTGTCATCAGAGTATAGTACTCGGTGATTCTGTCTGCATAGTTGTCAAACTTTTTAGCTGCAATGAGTGTTAGAACCTCTTTGAAGCTCTTCTTCATCTGGCCGCGCTTTGCCAAGTAGATGTAGTGGTTGATCAAACCGCGGAAGTGATACTTGTTAAGATAGTACTGGCCTATCTTGAACTTGTAGTCAAAGTCATCAAGCTTTGTAAGATACTTTCTTGCCTCCTCGACATCCTGTGAGATGTTTCCTTCTTTTGAGAAGAGTCCAGAGTCATACAGGAGGTCACCTATCCCGACTAGGATCGCGACTCGCTCAAACATCTGGCTTGGGCTTTCAATTATCTCGTTTTTGTTGTTGCGCAGAAGGTATCTTGATGCTAAAACTCGCAGGCAGTTTAGGTCAAATGATTTTGCTACCGGGTCAAGTGATTTTGTATTTAGCACCTTCATTTTGTCTTCGCGGACCTTGCGGCGCTCGTGCCTGTACAAAATGTAGGACTTTGCAATTTCGCCGTAGCCCATCTCGATCAGAGTGGACTCTACCATGTCCTGTACGTCTTCGACGCTAGGCGGGCTGGACGCGGAAAATCCCTGCTGAATTAGCTTCGATAAAACTCCTCCAGTTAGCTCCTCTGCTATTTTGCGGTCTGGCTGGCCGTTTGCCACCAGAGCTTTGTAGATCGCATTAGTGATCTTTTCTTTGTTAAATGCTGTAATCCGACCATCTCTTTTCTTAACATCAACGATCGAACTTTCTATTTGAGAAAAATCTGTTGTCATAATGTCTCCCCTCACTAGGTAATATCAGATGGGATATAACCCTGACTGCCAAAGATTTCAGATTTTAGCTCAACAATGTTTACACCATTCCAAGAAATTTTGGAAAGGTCGTTCCTAAGCAGACATACGAATTTAGTTAATTTCAAAACTGATCTGTTCTCTGATATAGGTTAATTTTTATCCCACAAAATTAGATGTTGCGAATTTCGATTTTTAGCTAAGGATGTATGGTGATTTGCATGTTGGGCATTTATCAAAGAGTTTTTCGTCCTTGAAGCCACAGTTGCCGCAGATCGGCACCTCTTTGCTTGGCCTAAACGAGTCCACCAGATCGCCTGCCTTCTCTATTGCCTTCTTTATATCGTCAATTTTAGAATCCTTCTCAAAGCGGAGTCTGACTAAAAGGCCGCCGTTTAGGAGTTTGGCTATTTTGTTTGCCTCAGCCACCTTTTCTGCTTTGGGGCTCAAAGAGTCTATCTCAGACGATAAAATAACCGCGCCTTCTGAATAACCTTCCCCTTCGAGGGATTTTAGAACCGACATTTTGCCGTATTTTTCTCCGTCAAGGGAGCCAAACCTTGCCGTTCCATCGCTTTCTGTCATGCAAACTATTACTGTGTCGCCCATCTCCTTGCCCTTCTTTTCTGCCACATCTACTGCGGTTTGGATCACTTTGTGGATCACGTCGCGGCCTTCCTTGTCGTCGTTGTATCCAAGTATGCTAAAGACCGCTTCCTTGAGGCCTACCATATTCACTACAAGACAGACTGAGCTTCGTTGCATGTACTGCGTGTTTGCAGCCAGCACTGGGTTCAACCCTCTCCTTGTGAGATCGGAGATGTCTTTTTTGCGCAACGACATTGCTGCAAGTGCAGGCTTCATCAGCAGTGCAAGTCTGGCCCTAAAGTAGGTCTCGTCCTTGTTTGATTCAAACGCAAGTCTTGGCAGGTTGATCGTAAGTGACTGCAAGTTGATCGATGAGGTGCTGTTCTTTCCTTTGATTCTCAACACTCCACTATAGGAAGACTCGTCCTTTGAGAAGAGGACTTTGCCTCCAAGCGAGATTATCTCTGCAACTACTTGCGATACCTCGGAGATCTTGCCTGACGCATAATCAATTATGAGGCCAATCTGCGGCACCGGCGTCATCTTGACATACGCCTTGTAAGCGTTCAGTATTGCCTGCACTAGCTTTGGCTCTGCTCCAAGCTGGATCCTAAATGAGACCAGAGTGGGCTCTTTTGTGTACTTTGATGACACAGACGAAGTGGCAAAGGCGCCTACTAGTTTTTCTTCAAGTTCAGAGATGTTCTTTGCGTGTTTTGAGCAAAGTTGTACGAGTCCGTCAAGGATCACTTCTTTTGAGGCCTCCTTTGAGACAAGCGAGATTATCATGGAAAGAGACGACATGAGGTTGTCAAGTGTCTTTACGGTGGGAATTCTTGTGACTCCCAGATACTTGCCTTTAAAATCGAGGCCGTCCTCGATGAGCTCTTTTACATTAAAGAAGATCGTATCAGGTAAAAGCGACCATATGCCCGGATTTGAGATATGAATGTCGCCTGAGAGGTGCGAGTCCGCCACATCCTTTGGAAGGGTGTTTAAAAGGAGGTTTTCGGCAAAGACTGCCTGACCTGCCTTAAAGAAGAGGCCCTGTGAGCCGTTATCAATATTGTCCACATTTGTGAGCATCTCTTGGACGTCAAATACGGGCAGCCCAAGCCTAGCAAGCTTGTTTCTGTACTCTTCGTGGCCGTGCTCAAGGAGCACAGAGTTTACCATTTCTCGGATAAGTGAGCCTGTAAGGTATGTTGTCTGGTACTTGTAAATGCGGTTTTCCACCTCCTCTGTGATCTTTTGAGCCAGTTCCAGAGGAAGACTGCCTTCTCGGACCAGCGACTGGATTATCTTATGCGAGTTGAACTCTTCGATGGACTCGTGCGAGGTTCTCACATACATCTTGCCGCTTTCGATGATTGAGCGCTCTTCGATCTGCCTTGCAAGACTCAGTACGAGCTTACCAAGATTTGTGATCGTGTATCTGCGCTCTGATTTGTTTAGTGCCACAAGTGATTGTCTGAGAAGCTTTCTTAGATGGTATGCAAATTTCCCACTTTCTTTTTTGGATTTAAAGCCTGCAAGGGATTTGAGCTCAGAATAGGTGAGTGGCCCCTTCGAGTTGAGGATCCTCAAAATGTCGATTCTGTTGGGACTTGCCATTACGGAGAAGATCATCCTGACGCGTTTTGATGTGGATTGTAAAATGCCACCGCTCTTCTTGGGATCTACTGTCCCAGTGGCCACTTCGATGCTCATTAGTATGCCTAAAGATCAGTAGTAAATAAGATTTGTGACGTAATTTACAACAAACTTTTTTGATCAGTTCTTGTTTACTTCAACTGAAAACTCCGACGTAGAAAGCGTCTGGCCGCACGACGGACATTTGTTATTGTAGTGTTTCATCACGTCTTTGATCGATTTGAGCATCTTCATGTTGGAGATCTTTGCTCCGCACTTTCCGCAAATTACCTCAACAGACATGATGGAAAGCTTTTCTTGAAACTATTAAGAATCTTTTTTGAAATTTGTTAATTAATTCGCTAAAATTGATTTACTGTTTTTCCAAAAGTATTCCGCGGTCGTCGTATCCCGTTATCTTGATCTTGGTGCCCACTGGGAGCTGGTCTGGCGAGCTGATCCCGCCAAGGAATCCAGATATTCTAAGGTCGTATCCGTCCAGATTCATTACTACCCAGGCGTACGGGGTGTACTTTTCAAAGCCTGCAGGCGGAACCGTGATTATTGTATACGTGGCAACCGTGCCTGTACCTTCGAGAAATTTGTTCTCAAAGCCCTTGTTGCCGCAGTTCTGGCAGAAATATACGGTTGCTAGATGCAGGTGGCCGCACTTTGTGCATTTTTTTGTGAGGACTCTGCCTGCTTTGAGGGCGTCTATGAATTCTTGCTTAATTGACAAGGTCTTACACGCTTTTGAAGATGTGTACTGCGCAGCTTGCTCCCGTTGCGCCAAAATTGTGGGTAAGGCCGATCTGGGCGTCTTTGATGGTCCTTTCTCCTGCCTTTCCTGTTAACTGCTCAAAAACCTCAACTACCTGTCCTACGCCGGTCGCTCCGATTGGGTGGCCTTTTGCCTTTAATCCGCCGGACGGGTTTATTGGAATGTCGCCGTTGCGTAAAGTCCTTCCCTCTCTTACTGCCTGCACTCCCTTGCCTTTCTCAAAGAATCCAAGGTCTTCTGTGTCCACTATCTCTGCTATTGTAAAGCAATCATGTACTTCGGCAAAGTCAACGTCTTTTGGAGTTATGCCGGCCATCTTGTATGCTGCTTGTGCTGCAAGCTTTGTGCTTGGGATGGTAGTCATGTGGTCTCTGCCCTGCAGGGTTGCAGGTGATCCCCCTCTCCCCGATCCAATCACTTCGACGTAGTTTTTAGAGTGAGCCTTTGCGAATTTTTCGTTGCATAGAATGACTGCGCTTGCGCCATCTGAAAACGGGCAGCAGTCGTAAAGCTTGAGTGGGCTTGCCACAACTGCAGACTTCATTACATCATCCACTGTAATCTTTTTTCTGAGGTGTGCTTTTGGGTTGAGAAAACCGTTGTCGTGGTTCTTTACTGCAACAAGAGCTAAATCTTCTTCCGTTGCTTTGAATTCAGTAAGATAAGCCCGCGCCATTGATGCAAAGAGCCCAGGGAATGATGCACCTGCACCACCCTCATAGAAGAAATCAGAACAGTAAGAAAAGTAAGTTGTAGTCCATTCCGTGCCAGTGTGTGTTACTTTTTCCACGCCTGCGACCAAAACTGCATCGTAAAATCCCGCTGCGATGTTTGCAAATGCCTCTCTGAATGATACAGAGCCGCTTCCGCATGCAGACTCGATTGACAGAGAGGGTTTTTCTGGAATGCCAAGATTGCTCATGATTACGGGCCCTAGGTGGACCTGCTTGTCTGCTATTCCAAAGACGTTTGAGATGTAGCCTGCCTGGATCTCTTTTGGCTCGATTCCTGCACTTTCAATTGCTCCGACTGATGCTTCAATAGTGATATCTGTGATACTGTCTTCTAATTTTCCATATTTGGTGCTACCTGCACCAAGAACGCAAACCTTTTCCACAACACTACCTGACCAAGTCCATATAAAAATTCTTCAACCAATTATTCATTGAAATGAGTAGTCCAGCTGGAGCGGTTTTGGTTACCAAGTCTGCAAGAAACAAGATCAGGATCACCACAAACAAAGTTAACTTGCTCAGAGCCGAGATCCGGCAGTACTTTGACAAAAACAGTTACCTCTCGTGGTCTGCAAGCAAGAAAAAGTACGTCATTTTGGGCTCAAATGAACCAAAGAATGGCCTTGTTGTGTGTCCAAGTTGCAAGGTTGGAAAGCTCATGGTGATACGCTCAAGGACTACAAAAAAGCGCTTCATAGGATGCTCTAACTATTATAATGGCTGCAGGGCCTCATCCCCCCTCCTCCAAAAGGCTATGCTCTGTGTGACAAAGGTACCGTGTAAGCAATGTCTGTGGCCCCAGCTGCTGTTTCGCTATTCCAGAAGACAAAAGTGGAAGAGACAATGCGCAAACATCAACTGTCCCACTCGAGTGCCTAAAGCCTGAGATCCGAGTAGACGTCAGTCCTTCTGTTTTTCAAAAGAGGCAAGACTTGTCTTGTCTTTCTTACCTTGGTAGCGTCTATTTTGACATATCCTATTCCTTGCTTTGTTTTCATGTCAAGGAGGATCTTGCCGAAGGGATCAACTGCAAGGCTTCTGCCGCAGTAGATGTTTCCCACCTGATCTGGTGCTATTACGTAGCAACCATTTTCAATTGCGCGGCTCTTGTTTATTGTGAGCCAGTGCTCTACTTTGTTTTCGCCTCTGACCCATGCAGACGGCACAACAAGAATCTCGGAGCCCGATGCAGCAAGAATACGCGACATTTCTGGGAAGCGCAGATCATAACATATGAGCATGCCGAGCTTGCCTGCACTCGTATTGACAGGCTTTGAAATTTGTGAGCCAGCGGTGAGCTTTGCGGATTCTTTGAATCCCAGCGCATCATAGAGGTGGATCTTGCGGTACTTTGAGACAAGTTTACCGGACTTGTTTATGACAAACGCAGTGTCGTAGACCCTGTTTTTGAGCTTGCTTTTTTCATACAGTGTGCCGACCACAAATATGGAATATTTTTTTGCAGCGGTCGCAATTGTTTTTACAAAATTTCCGCTGAGTGTTTCTGCAAGCGAAGCAAGCTCTCTTGGCGACTGTTTTGAATTTGTATAAAACATCATAAATTCTGGAAATGCGCAGAGCTTTGCGCCATTGTCTGCAGCTTGCTTGATGTAGTTGAGAATTTTTTTTAGATTTTCTTGTTTGTTTGTAGATGCAGTGAACTGTACGATTGCAACTTTTGTCATGCTTTGAATAAAAATTGTGAAAATAAAAAGTGATGCTTAGAGGGGGTTGCCTG
>JBFLWI010000044.1:0-11383 GCA_040757675.1 Thermoproteota archaeon
TGTATCCTATCTTGTGGCCAACACTAACTCTGGTCAACAAGTCGAGACTCCAACAAATGCGCCTTCTCCACCAAACACCACTTCAGAATCCTCTGACAATGGCACTCAGACAAGCACGCCACAGGCAGAACCAACAACTGCGAGCACTTTCCCGGCCGGACAAAATAAGGTAGTGACACGTTCCGCAGTTCCGCCACCACCAAAGAACTTTGCCAAGTCTGAAACTACAGAATGGTTTGGAAGCATGGAAGCCACATAGGGAAGGTACAAATTTTCTTTTTTATTATATCAAAATTAAATTTACAAATAAGTAATGAAAAACAAAACCTGTGGAATCGGAAATCTATTCGATAGGTCTTGGGAATAGCAACCCGCAAATCCGCCTTGAGGCATCAAAAGACTATGTCAAGTTCTGGGAGACTCAGGCACGAATGCTGCACTGGTTTAAAGAATGGGAAAGGCCACTGGAGTGGAACCCACCATTTGCACGCTGGTTTGTGGGTGGCAAGACAAACGCCTCATACAACGCCTTGGACGTGCATCACACAAAAATGGACAAAGTGGCCATATTTTGGGAAGGGGAAAATGAGGATCGTCGCGCCATAACGTATGGGCAGCTTTACGATCAAGTGCAGAGACTTGCCAACTCGCTTAAGTCACTTGGGGTCAAAAAAGGAGACAGGGTAACAATCTATCTTCCGATGGTGCCAGAACTAGTCGTCGCAATTTTGGCCTGCGCAAGGATTGGAGCAATACACACAGTCGTCTTTTCTGGCTTTTCTGCATCTTCGATAAAAGATAGGGTGTTGGATTCGCAATCAAAAGTGATAATTACTGCAGACGGCGGATTTAGAAGAGGAAACATAGTAAAGCTAAAAGAAACAATCGATTCTGCAATTGAGGGCCTCAGTTTTGTAGAACATGTGATAGTTCTAAGAAGAGCTGGCAACCAAGTTAGTTTCGGAAAAAAAGATCATGAGTGGGAAGAGTTAATGAAAAGCTCATCGAATGTTTGCGAGGCAGAACAGCTGCCAAGTGATCACCCATTATACATTCTGTATACGTCAGGTACTACTGGGAAACCAAAAGGCGTGCTGCATGATACGGGAGGGTATCTGACGCATATCGGTGCTACATTTCGGTGGGCCTTTGACATCAAGGATTCTGACGTGTATTTCTGCACCGCAGACATTGGCTGGGTCACAGGACACAGCTATGTTGCATATGGTCCATTGCTGTGTGGTGCCTCACAAGTTATGTATGAGGGGGCACCGGACTATCCGACCCCTGCAAGGATGTGGGACATAGTACAAAGGTACAAAGTCACGATTCTTTATACTACTCCGACTGCACTTAGAATGTTTATGAAATATGGTGACTATATTCCAAACTCGTACGATCTTTCCAGTTTAAGGCTTCTTGGAACGGTTGGAGAGCCAATCAATCCTGAGGTTTGGCGTTGGTATTACACTACTATTGGCAAAAACAGATGCCCCATCATCGATACGTGGTGGCAGACAGAAACCGGAGGCATGATGATATCGCCACTACCTGGAATTGAAACCATTCCACTAAAGCCAGGCTCTGGGACATTGCCGATTCCAGGAGTTGATCTCGCAGTAGTAGATGAAAACGGAAAGGATGTAGCAGCTGAAACAAAAGGATATCTCATAATAAGAAAGCCGTGGCCTGGAATGCTGCTGACTTTGTGGGGAGACGATGAAAAATACAAATCCGTTTACTGGTCAAAATATCCCGGCTCATACTATACTGGGGATTATGCCATAAAGGACAAGGATGGATATTTCTGGCTACTTGGGAGGGCAGACGATGTGCTCAAGGTTGCAGGCCACAGAATCGGCACTGCAGAGCTTGAAAGCAGCCTTGTTTCCCACAAATCTATTTCAGAGGCAGCAGTGTGTGGAATTGCGGATCCTCTCAAAGGTGAGGTAATAATTGCATTCTTGGTTCCAAAGGAGGGTGTGGTAGTATCTGAGTCCCTCAAACAAGAAGTGGTAACCACTGTACGAAAGCAGATTGGGCCAATTGCTACACCTCAGGAGATGTATTTTGTTTCCAAGCTGCCAAAGACACGCAGTGGTAAGATAATGCGAAGACTGCTCAAGGCAATTGCAAGCAACGAAAAGATCGGAGACATTAGCACACTTGAGGATGGTGCAGCAGTAAATGAGATCCAAGCTGCATTTGTGGAACTAAAAAAACAAATCGGTACCTAAGTTGCAGTTTTAGAAAAGAATATGATGACGAATTATTTTGACGTCTTGGTATTGACTGTGGCCTTTAGGCGCTCCAAGGCAGTTTTCGCATCACTTTTAGCCTTGTCCATTGCGGATTTGAGATCTACTCTGGCTTTTTGAATCGTAGCCTTTGAATCGGCGTTTATTTGGTCGATTGGGAGTCCTTTGGCTACGGCGGCTTTTGCGTCTGCGTTTGCCTTTTTAATGGCAGCCGTAAAGTCTGACTGCGCCTTTGCAACTGCCTTTCTATATGTCTCCATGATGGATTTTATCTCATTTTTGCTCTGCTTTTGAGCAAATGCTTCTTCGGCTACAAATACTGATGCAAGTAATGCCACAACAAGTACCGTTATCGCGACTAGTTGAATTCTCACGTCGTCTGCGTCTTTTTTTGCATCATTAAAAAATTTTACGTACAAAGGTTCTGTGTAATTAACAGGCACTTATCTAGTTAACAGAATCCATACAAAAAGTTCGTATGTGTTAAAACCACTGCTCAAGTGTCTGGCCACGTCTTTCAGTTGCCTTTTGAAGCCTTGTGAGTGATGACTCGATCCTCTCACGCGAAAAACTTCGCTCGTCTGCTAGGTATTTTATGATCTCTGAGTTGTTTGGCGCACCGAATTTGATCTCAGTCACATTTACTACTTTTGGCTCCAAAAAGATCTTTCTTATCTGGTTGTAGTCAATCTCGACTAGCTTGTCTTGAATCTGTGGTATGTCTTCGAGTCTCCCGAATTCTTTGATCATCTTTAGTGCTGTCTTTGGGCCTATTCGTTCAAATCCGTCCGGATTAAAATCGGTTCCAATGAGTATGCCAATGTCTACAAGCTGTTCTCTTGTCACGTCAAGTTCGATGAGAAGTTTTTGTAAATCTATTATTTCTGGCTCGATCTCAATGTAGGTGTTGCGGTTTGGCAACTTTCGTCTGCCAGAGTTTGTAAAATTCCTAACCAGTCTTTTCGCACCAAAAAGAAGCGAATCGTAATCCTGACTTGCCACCGCGTATGCAAGGCCTGTCTGTGTCATGTGTGCAGCAGTTGCTTCGCCTTCAGACGGTGCCTCAATATACGGAATGCCAAATAATCCAAGAAGGTGCTTGGCGTCATCTACCATGCCATCCTGCATGGCAGTAGTCTGCTGGGCGTACTTTCGCATGTCCTCGACGTTTCCCTCAGCAAGCGCTTTTTCGTATTTTATTGTGGCTTCTTTTTTAATCTGGCGTCGTCGTTCTATTTCTGCCGCCTTTAGTGACGGTGGCTTGCCGTCAAATACGTATACTGGTTTTATACCCAATGAAAGAAAGTTGATGTTTCGATAGAATAGTCCACTTAGGTGGCTTGTGACGCGACCCCTTGAGTCTGAAAGTAGTGTACCGTCAGGGCCGCGAATGATGGACAAAAACTGGTAAATTGTATTGTATGCATCTATTGCGATGACTTTGGAAGAAAATGACTCAAGCTTCGTCTTTTCTTTGGTCGTGAGACCTTTTAGGTCTAAGCCCATTGAAATGAATACGTCGTTGCCTGCTTTTGTATCTACTGGGACTGGTTGTTATATAATGGGCAAAAGAGCGCAAAAATATGCCAGGTTAGCCAAGCGGTACGGCGACCGCCTCGAGATCTCCGACAGGGTAGCGGTTGTGCATTCGCACTCAAGGGTTCGAATCCCTTACCTGGCGCCTACGATTAATTTGATATAAAATGAACAGAAATTGTTCGTTTATTTCAGTCAACAAAGATGTCATATCGTTTTACGACTTTGAGCAAATATTGGTAAAACATATCAACAGAGTAACAAAAGATGGTGCAGACAAGCACTACAACAAAGATGTCTCTGCAGAAGACGAGTGGTCTCACATTACCGAGATTGGTCCGAAAATAGAAATCCAAGATCCACTTGAAGTATCACAAAGGTCTATCTTCTTTTCAAAAGACAAACAAAACGCTACAAGGCAAGAGATCGTGCAAGAAAAGTCAGAGCAGATAAAGGACCAAATCAATAACACAAACCAATATCAAAAGTTTGTCAATGTTTTACTAAAAGAGAGAATGAATGAGCTCAAAAAAGTCATGGAGAATCAAAAGCGTTTTGCTGAAGAGCTAAACTGTTTTCAGGAAACCCCAAAGAACAGAATGGAGTTGGAACAACTCAATCCAAAATATATCACAGAAGAGGACACTAAGTCGCTTATTGGCACATTAGAATCAGAGTATCAAAAGGTTCAGCAACGATTAGAACATGAGCAATCAGTAATAGAAAAAACGAAGAATGAATTACAATTAAAACGACAACAAATAGACCAGCTCAAAGAAGAGCTAAAGTTCATAGCTCAAAAACAACAAAGACATGAAATCATCGATCCGGTCTTAACCATTAAGAACGAGTTGAAAAAATTAGGTATTAGTGACGAAACAGGCAACATTGCAAAAGCACTCGAACTACTCGCAAATAAAACAAAGCACGGCATCTAGTCATTCTTAAAAACTTTGATTATTCTACACAATTATTGTGACAATAAGGCACAACAATAATGATTATGAAAGACATAATACAGATAAGATTGACAAATCATCGGCTTCCAAAATGCTTTAGTTGTAACGAAGAACTCAGATTGGATCAAAAGTCAATACGATACCAAAACAAATGGTTCCATGCAGTTTGCTTCAAATCATCATTACAAAAAAAGCAAGAACTAACCACAGTGCAGCAGAAACCAATCCGACAGAAAGAACTGATTTACAAAACAAAAATAATCTCTGAAAATACATATCGGCCAGTCCAGCATAAAACATTGCCTCCAGCACAAACTCAACCTGTAGAAAAACAAAAGAAATTACCAATAGAAAAGCCACAACAGTGGGCACAACTAATTCCGGTAAAACAAACACGAGAACAACCAAAACAAAAATTGCCAAAACAAGTAAAAAAACAAGAAAAAAGGACCGAAAAAAAAGTTAAACCTGATCCAGTTCTTGTCATTTTGGCAATAGCGATTTTTGCCTTGCTAATTTACAACGTGTATTCGATTTCTACATATCTGAGTCTTATCGCAATTAGCATTGCGGCCGTAATCGCGTTCTACCATATTGTCTCACGGAAGCCACCGCATACAGAGTACAGATACAAATCCAAAACATCATCATTGTATTCAATGGTGATCTTGGTTCTACCATTTGTCTTTGGCACAATTATGGCCTTTGAGGGTTACCCAGCACATGTGACACTGACTCAAGCAATATTTGTGTGGGCGTTAGCGCTGTCGTTTTGGCAGACTATGCTCTTTGTACCGCTGGCAGTGCGCAGCGCCGCAAGGGAGGCATTATTGAAAGAACCAACAGTTTACCCAAGAATCAGCGTCATTGTACCTGCATATAATGAAGAGAAAGTCATTGGCGAAACAATCGGCGCACTTCTTGCTACAGATTATCCCGACAAGGAAATCATTGTAGTTGACGATGGAAGCAAAGATAAAACACTTGAAGTCGCAATGAAGTTCAAAGAGAAAATCAAAGTGATCCACAAGGAAAATGGTGGCAAGGCATCTGCGTTGAATCAAGGATTGCTGTACGCAACTGGCGACATTGTTGTCATAGTGGATGCGGATACAATAATTGGACATTCTTCATTAAAACATATTGCAAAGTCAATGATTGATGAAAATGTGGCCGCAGTGGCAGGAAATGTCAAAATTCGCAACAAGATAAACTGGCTTACTTGGTGCCAAGCGCTTGAGTACATGTCTGGAATACAAATCATGAGGAGGGGGTTGGATTACTTTGGCGCAATTACCATAGTGCCTGGTGCCCTTGGTGCCTTTAGAAAAAAGAAACTGGAAGAAGCAGGTACATACCACAAAGATACTCTAGTCGAAGACTTTGATGCTACCATGAAGGTACTCAGATCTGGAATGATAGTCAGTGGAAGCAGTGCCGCAACGGCGTACACGCAAGCTCCGCAGACACTGCGTGATTATTATAACCAAAGAAAAAGGTGGTACCGTGGAAACCTCCAAGTACTTAGGAGACATTCTGACATTTTATTGAATCCGAGATTTGGTTACCTGCAAAAACTTTCATACCCACTCATGGCCATACACATGCTTGTAATCCCAATAGCCAGTATAATGCTGTGGGGATTTGTGGCATACCAACTGATAATTGGCAACTATCAATTTGTAGGATTTACTCTTGGAATGTTTATTGCGCTACAATACTTGCTGTCTGCGATGGCAATACGAATGGATAATGACGACAAAAGGATGATACTATATTCGGTCTTCTTGGTGATCGGGTACAAGCAGCTGATGGACGTACTACAGATAAAAGCGGTAATAGAAGAGCTTCTGGGCAAAAAAGCAAAATGGACAAGCGCGCAAAGAGTGTGACAGTAGATGATTAAACTAGTTTTTTTGGTATTGGCAGGGTGCTTTATTGCCGCGCTTCCGGCAGCATTTGCACAGCAAAACACAGGCACATTAGATGTCTTCATAAAAAACGAAAACAATGACAGAATATTTCCACAAGGCGTCCTAGTCAAAATATACAAGGATCTGGAAAAGACGCCGACACAGGAGATTTTGTCTCTTGAGAATAACCCATTTAGTGTATCTTCATTACCGCTTGGACACCGTTACAAAGTCGAAGTATACGTCAATAACATGTATGCCAGTGTCGGATTTATTGATCTTCAACAAAGCAAGCAAAACCTTGAGATTACAATAAAGAACTTTGGTGGAATGCGACTAAACGTATTCTACAAAGACGGACAGACTCCACTTTCTGGAGCATATGTAGTGATAAAATCACATGATGGTAAAAGTTGGCATACGTCAAGCACAGATCAGTTTGGCAATTCCATTAGGGCGTGGCTCTACCCATCTATAAAAGACGGTGATTATTATTACGCAGAGATCTCGCTTGGACCTGGCCTTAAATTCACCTCACTGCCAATAAAGCTACAACCATCCGTTGCACAAGAGTTCAAAGTGATTACGCCCTGGCCTACAATCATAGACAAGCTGATCACAGTAGAGGTCTACAACTCTACAAAAACAAAGGTTACAAAACAAGATGGGGTATTTGTAGCGCAGTTATTTGACTCGAAAAAGAACAAGGTTGCAGAGTCACCTGTGTCTGATAAAGGCCTTGCCTACTTCTCAAAGCTCAAAGTAAACAGTTATGCCTTGTACATTAAATCAAAAGATGACACTGGTAATCTGCATACAATAGTTGGAAAAAAGGCCGTAATTACTGAAGCCACAAACACAATCAAAGTATACCTCCACAACCCTGAGCTGAATAGCGACCACCTAGATTGCAACTGTGTAGCTTTTAGGCTAGATGATATTCAGGATTTTTATCTTGCCCCCGCACAACTTGCAGTGATATCGCTTTTTGAGCAAAAAGATCTGCCAATCACCATCGGTGTCATAGGTGGGGTAATAGGGACAGACCAAAAACTAATCTCTACAATCAAGGCCGGACTAGCTTCTGAAAATCCAATTGAGATCGCAAGCCACAGCTGGAACAACAAGATCCTAAGTAGCATGACGAAAAAGGATCAGGAGGAGCTCATTGTAAAGACAAACGATAAGATAATGTCTGTCTTTGGAGTCAAGCCAAAGACATTCATTCCTCCGGAAAATGTGTTTAACAACGAGACACTTTCGGTGTTGAAGAACAATGGATTTACTCATATAAGCTATGATGCAACGGAAGTAGATCCACCACCATTTAAAAAATCAGATTTCTATCATTTCCCAATACTGCCATCGACTGCAGATCTTGATGCCAACACAGGAATATGGCGCCCGCTCTCAAACGACACAATTATGGACAAAATAGAGCAGAGTCTCTTTGATTACGGTTATGCCGTAGTCATGATGCATCCATACGAATTCTCACTCTATGAGAACGGATTTTACGTCAACAAAGTAAACACTACAAAAGTCAAGGAACTGGAATCATTAATTGAAACAATCCAGTCAAAAAATCTCAGGATTTTACCCATCGGTTCAATTGAGAATTATGATATGGTGCAGAATGTTACCACTAATCAAGAAGACGTGACTGCTAATTGTAACTGTCTTGCCTTTAGGCTTGATAATGTACAGGACTTTTGGCTAAACGACGTACAAAATGCACTCTTGGACACACTTGACAAAAAAGATGTGCCAATAACAATTTCAGTAATAGGAAAATTCATCGGTGATGATCCAAAGGTAGTAGAAAAGATAAAAGAAAAGCTGAAAGATCCGTCACAGGCACGAATCGCAAACAGAGGGTGGGAACACATTGACCACACAAGTTATGACGAGGAAAAGCAAGCAGCAAGTATCAGGCAAACTAACGAAAAAATAAGAAAAGTGTTTGGCGTGTCTTCTGTGATCTTTGTTCCACCGTACGACACTTTCAATGAGGACACGCTGAAGGCTGCTAGGCAAAACAAAGTGGTCTATTTTAGTGCGAACATTGCACAAGAAAAGCTACCGTTTAGGCCTGATTTGCCAAGACACATACCAAGTACAGTGTCATTTGCAAATCTGGTAGACGATGATCCATTTTTGAGCGGAACGATACAACAAAAAGCACTACAAAAGGTTAGACTAAGCTTGACGCAGTATGGCTTTGCAGTGGTGAGCATGCAACCATCAGATTTTGCTGTAAAGACTGATGTATTCGAAAATGAAGTTAGTGCTGAGAAGCTAGCGCTACTTGAAGCACTAATTGATGACGCAAGGGCAAGTGGCATCAACATAGTTCTACTACAAAGCGTGCCTGCAATGTTGGATGAAAGCAAGATCATAATTCCAGACTGGATCAAATCAAACGCAAAATGGTGGGCCGAAGATAAAATAGGTGACGTCGATTTTACAAAAGGTCTTGAATATCTAATCGAGCAAAAAATAATCCAAATTCCTACCACACAACAAGGCGAGGGTACAGAACGAAAAATACCCTCCTGGATCAAATCAAACGCAAAATGGTGGGCCGAAGATAAAATAGGAAACTCTGACTTTGTCAAAGGAATTCAGTACCTCATACAAAATGGAATTATTCGAATCTAGCTTGGAAAAGACGAGCTTGGGCCCACTGCATCTTCAGGCTTTACATCCTGATCCCACTTGCCTCTGACTCCTTTGATTAGTAAAAATATTCCAAAAGAAATCAATCCGATAACAAGAGCAAAGAATGCTGCTTTGTCTTGAGCGGCAGCTTGGCAGTCCACTTCAGTTTGCACTCCATCTATGAACTCAAAACAGCTGCCAAATTCTTGTGCTTGGATAGATAGATCGTAGTGTCTTTGTCCAAATATGCCAAGAATTAAAAAACCTGCAAAAATGAGCACAACACCAAGGAGTGTAAATCGTGTGTCACTCATAAGTTGATTACGTCGAAGTAACTTATGATGCTTTTTCTAGTTTGGACTTGAGGTTTTTGAGTGAATTGGCGTAAAATGATTCGATAAACGTCAGAAATTCCTCAAATTGTTTTTTATCCGAACTATTGCTAATCAAATATGAGGTCCAGCTCAGCTGTGTTTTTTCTTTTTGGGAAATGGAGAGTGTCGCATGGTATCCGTCTAGTGGCAGGCCGCGTGTTGCAATGTATGAAACTAGCTTGCCGTCCTGCCAGCCTACGGCGTACTCGATGACATTGCTCCCATCTGCAAAAGAAATCTTCCTTGCGGCGCCAACACCATGTCTGATTTTTGAGAGGAATTCTGTCTTTTTTACGTCGACTACCCACTCTGTCAACCCAACAAAATTGCTTATCTCCTTCCATACTGCGGAGGGAGGCACATCAATACTGATTGATTGGGTTACAGTGGCAAAATGCTTGCCTACTGTATTGTGATTCAGAATAATTCGTGACACAAACTGCAGTGTTTGTCATTATTTTTTAAATCTTCAATAAATCGACAGATATAATTTTGATACAAAATATGTGAGTTTAGACATGGTTTTTGGGTGGGGTATAAAAAAACGAGAGCGAATCGATGAAAACGAATCAAAAACCACCACCAAAAGGCAGATAAAACTTGATGAGATAAACCCGATTCTTCTTGAGAAAAAAAATCAACTCAAAAATGAGATTGTAAGGAAGACAAAACCGCTTTTTGAGGAAATTAAACGCGAGCTTGACTCAATTTATGCAATAATCGATCATCTAAAAACTGATGACCTCAAAGTTGATGACATTGACAAGACCCTTCGGACTCTCGTAGTGAGAAGCAAGGCAGAAGTAATTGACGTGATATCAAAAGAATCCAAAAAGACACTTCCAAATGCATCTGACTATGACGAAGTAACAAAGACTGCAGAGCTTGCTTCGCACACATTAAAGAAAATCGGTGATGTACTTGGCAAACATAGCAGAGTGATTCACGTATTTGCAAAAAAATATGCAAACGATCTGAAAACTCGCTTGGAACTAATCACAAAAGACCATGTGACTATAGCAAAAATGATCTCAGACTACAATTCACTTGAATCTGCTTCCATGGAAATTAATGAAAAAGCAAGGAAGGTACAAAACATCCACAAAGAAATCAATGACAACATCGCCCATCTAAATAAACTGCAAGAATCTTTTCTTGAGTTTGAGCGTACTAGTAAATCTACGCAACAGCAAATTGCAGAACTCTTCGAGTCCACACAATATGAAAAATTCATGCAGTATCGAAACGAAATAAACCGTCTTGTAACCCAAGAAAGCCAGCTAAACAAGGAAATCGACGAAGAATTCTCCAAGATCTCAAGGCCACTCGGCAAGTACGTGTACGTAACTTCGCTTGAAAAACCATTCAAAATAATTCTGGAACGACTAGTCCAAAACCCTTCTGCCACAATCTCAGAAAATAAAGATGCCACGGTCACAATCCTGGAATCATGTATGAAGGGAATAATGTCTGGAAGTGTTTCCGTAAAAGAAACAGACAAAGCAGTTGACCACATAACTCACATTATTTCTCTTTTAGACGGTTTTGTGTCGAAAAAAAATAGTTTGAAATCGCAACTAGAAGAACTTCAAAAAAAACTCAGCATCTTTGATCTTGGCAACCTTGAGAATCTCGAAAAACAACTCGCAAAAGCAAAGTCGGATGGCGAAGACGCAAAACTC
>JBFLWI010000045.1:0-10891 GCA_040757675.1 Thermoproteota archaeon
AAAAAAGAAAACCTCTACAGACAGATGCGTCATGGTAAGGTGGATGGTCCTTACATAACTATTGGACGAAAAAGACTCGTAAATTTTTGTTCAAATGACTACCTAGGCTTGTCTGTATCACAGGCATTACCAAGGCAATTTCAGTCAAGTTCAAGGCTTGTTTCGGGCAATGATGTATCATTTATGAAACTGGAGCGAATTCTTGCTTCGCACAAATCTCAAGAATCCTCGCTGATTTTTCCAACCGGATACATGGCAAATCTTGGCGCAATACCAGCTCTTGCAGTAAAAGATTCTTTGATTCTGAGTGATGAGTTGAATCATGCAAGTATAATCGAGGCCTGTCGGCTGTCTAGATCAAAGACACTGATTTACAAACACAACGACATTGATGATTTATCAAAAAAAATACGTGCCAACAAAAAGGCGAGAAAGTTCATTGTCACTGAAGGAGTCTTTAGTATGGATGGCGACTTGGCAGATCTGAAAAGAATCTCAGAGTTGGCAGAAAAAAATAATGCCATTTTGATTCTAGATGATGCCCACGGAGACTTTACAATAGGCAGAGATGGGCGAGGCTCTGCAAGTCACTTTGGTGTTGAAAAAAACATTGATGTCTACATCAGTAGCCTCAGCAAAGGACTTGGCTCATTTGGCGGCTATGCTGCGGCAAGTAAAGAGGTAATCGATTTGTGTGTAAATAAGGCCAAGTCATTTATTTACACCTCAGCTTTGCCTTCGCTTCTAGTCGACCTTACACTGGAAAGACTCAAACAGAACAGAGAGGTGCGAAGAAAAAAGCTTGAACGAAATGTCAAGCTGCTCTCCACGCAATTGCGAAGACTAGGCTACGACATACAGTCACAGACGCACATAGTTCCCTTAATCATAGGAGATGAGAAACGGACATTGGAATTTAGTAGATACTTGTATGAGAAGGGGATATTTGCCCAGCCAATCAGGTATCCGACTGTTCCAAAAAATAATGCGCGCATAAGAATTTCAGTGACTGCTTGGCTTTCAGATGAACATATTGAGGACGCATTAGGCGTATTTGAGAAGGCTGGCAAAAAGTTTGGGATTTTGTAAATTATCCCATGCCAAGAAACATTGGGGAACCTACGTATACTGCTATTGCAATTATTGCGGCAAGAATTATTCCCACAATTATGAATCTTTTATTCATAAAACATACCCATGAGCACCTAGATAAAAATCAATAAAATTTGGAATAAATGTGGAATAACGCTTAATAAAAAATTAAAGGCCTTATGCACATGGCAGAGATCACCATTGCGGTCGCAGCACTTGCAGGACTTGGCTCATTTCTTGCGCCATGTATTTTGCCCGTAATTCCAGCTTTTCTGGCCTACATCTCTGGAACCACGATAACCGATCTGCAAAGAACGAAAGGATCGATGAACATGCTGACAACGAGACTCAACATTTTTCTAAATACAGTATTTTTTGTTCTAGGTTTTTCAGTAGTGTTTTCCGTTTTTGGCATAATTTTGAATAGCGTTCTTGCAAGCAATGCAACCAGCCTGACTTCAAGTTTCAACCAAGTTGGTGGAATCATAATAATCGGATTTGGAGGATTCATGTTGTTATCAACTAGAATCGGCAAGTTCAATTTTGAAAAGAAGATCATACCCACCGTAGGAAAGGCAAGCTATCCACTGTCGTTTGTATTTGGTCTTGCGTTTGCAACTTGCTGGACTCCCTGTATTGGACCAATCCTAGGAAGCATTTTGACGTTGGCCGCAACGACACCAAGTCAATCATTTACATTGCTGCTTGCGTACTCATTAGGCCTTGGCATTCCCTTCATTTTGATGGGAGTGTTTTTCTCACGAATGACTAGATTCGTCAGGGCACTAAGCAGGCATCTAAAGTACTACTCTATAATCATGGGCCTGCTCATAATATTGCTGGGGGTTTTGGTGCTGACAAACCAGCTTGCCACAATTGCAAGTTTCCCATTGCTAAACAATTTGTTGCTTGGGTGATGAGATGAGATCTGAAATAAAGATTGCAATAATCATGGGAGTAGTAATTGTTGGCGGAATTACGGGCGTAAGCCTGTATTTTGGCCGCATAGAGCAACAAATCGACCAAAACAACGCAAACGTGCAAACACGGGACGATTCCAGCCTACCAAATATCGATAAGAGCCGCTTCAAAAAAGCACCAGAACTTGAAGGAATTTCTGGCTACATCAACACCAGTCCAGAGGAACTAAAACAACAACTCGACGGAAGAGTTGTACTCTATGACATCTGGACATACAGCTGTATCAACTGTCAAAGAACCCTTCCCTACATTACCGCGTGGAATGAAAAATACTCAGACAAAGGCCTCCTCATAATTGGAATTCATTCGCCTGAGTTTGAGTTTGAAAAAGATATAAACAATGTCAAGCTTGCGGTGGAAAAGTTTGGAATCAAATATCCTGTCATACTGGACAATGATAAAAAAATTTGGGATGCATTTGAAAATAGATACTGGCCAAGAAAATACATTGCCGATGACGAAGGTTACATCAGATACGATCATATCGGCGAGGGCGCATACGATGAGACAGAGATGGTGATTCAGGAACTGCTAAAAGAAAGAGCCGTACGACTTGGGCTAAATGTTGCAGTTGCAGAGCCATTAGTTGACATTGAGGAATTCAAACATGGATCCAGAACCCCTGAGCTTTATTTTGGGTATGATTTTGCGTTTGGAAGAAATCAGCTTGGCAACAAAGAAGGCTTTCAGCCAGAAAAATCAGTGACGTATGTGATTCCCCAATCACTCAAAGACAATCACTTTTACCTTGGCGGCACATGGAAGAATCTTGAAGACAGAATGGTACTGATTTCAGAGAACGGAACCATCGTGCTGCCATACTTTGCAAAACAAGTTAACATTGTAGCTGCAGGCGATTCGGAGCTTGAAATCTTGCTTGATGGAAAATCTGTTTCAAAACAAGATGCCGGTACAGACGTTACCGAGGATGGCAAAGTATCAGTATCAAGTTCAACATTGTACAATCTAGTCAACTCCAAAGAGGCGACCAAACACACAATTCAGATAAACGTGAACAAGTCTGGTTTTGAGATATACACATTTACCTTTGGCTGAAATTTGTAACCGGAGATCCCTGTTACTAAGGTGACATGACTCTGGGTTACAAAGTTCTTTAAAACTAATTTTTTTAGCACAAACAGAATGGGATCATTAAGTGACAAATGGAGCGATGTTGGGAGGTCGGACAATCTCTCACAGAAGATACTTGACAAAGTGAGGCCTGACGTACCCCTCAAAAACAAAATCGATGTTGCGCAAAAGAATCTTCAACTCCAGATTGTCAAACTTGATTCTATTGCAGCAAAAATCAAACAGAAAAGCGACTATATTTTCAGCAAAATAGTAAGTGCACAAAAATCAAACAACCATCTTCATGCAAAAGCATACGCCACAGAACTTTTGGAGATAAGAAAAATGCACAACATGGTCACAGGTGCAAAGTTGGCACTAGAGCAGATTCAGTTAAGACTCAACACAGTATCAGAACTTGGTGACATTGTGGTGACATTGAGCCCATGCATGTCCGTAATCAATGGCTTGAGTAATTCGCTCAGAGGAATAATGCCTGAAGCGACATCATCGATGCAGAACCTCTCACAAATACTTGGTGACGTACTCAACGGTTCATCGATGAGCAACACGGACGTGATAACAACACACACCACAAGCTCAGATACACTTGCAATTCTTGAAGAGGCAGCAGCTGTGATCGAAGGACAAGCAAGAGCAAACATTCCAGAGCCACCCTCAGGACTTCCTGCTGGAATACTGCAAAAAAGAGAATCCGTTATCTAGATTTCTTTTTACTTTTTTCAATGAGTATTTTCTTAATTCGAGAAATTGTAGGGTAGCTGTATCCACGTCGCCGATAGTTTGAGATCATCATTTTCCAATTCTTTAGTCTCCACTGGGCTTGTTCGTTTGTAACAGAATGAACTTCTTTTTGGATTATGCTTTTTCGTCCCACTTTGAGCACTCCGGCATCTTTTGCAGACCATCTGTTTTTTGCAAACTTGAGTCCAAGTAAGATCTCTTCCACCGGCATTTCCTTGAAGCATTCTTCAATTATGCGTAATTGAGTGGCCGTTGGTTTTTTTGGCACATGTAGTTTTAGTTCTAGCTCTTCCATACCTGATTCACTGTTTCATTTCTTAATAGAATCACGATAAACTAGATTTAAAGTTCTGTTGCATCAGTGGGGGGTTGATTCCCTCTTGCAACTTGCTCCCATGCACTCTGAGGATTAGCGGTTCCTGAACAGAAACTGCGTTCCCCTTCACTGCTTCATCTGGAAGCCCTCCAGAATGGGTAAACCTAGCCCACCCCTTGTGAGCAATGTTCATGGATGCGACTACATCACGATCCATTGATTTGCCACAATTAATGCACAACACTTTTCTGCGGTTCTGCCTGTCCTCTTGGATTCTATCTCCGCATATTGGACAGAGTTTGCTTGTGCGTTTTGGATCTACAAACTTGACAGGAATGCCTTCCCATTTTGCCTTGTATTCTACCTGTCGTTGAAATTCATAAAATGACCACGAGTTTAACTTTCTTCTGTAGTTATTGCCTTGACCGTTTCCTTTTTTGTAGAGTTTTCTGATACCCTTGAGGTTCTCAAAAACTATCATTGAACTGGTTCTTTTTGCCTCAGATACGATGTGTTTTGAAATCTTGTGCAAGTACTGGTTGACACGCCTTGTTTGCCTGCCTTTTATCTTTTGGTAGAATCTGCCTTTTACACGCCTGTCGTTTCTACGGAAAGATGCCTTGACGTGATTTGTGTTTTCTTTGATTGAGAGGACTTTTTCTGTGCGGTACATTATTGCTTTTTCTGGTGTTGAGATGGTAATGTTTCTGAGGTTCCTATCTATGCCAATTGCCGATTCTGGCTTGATCTCTTGGACTTCTTTCTGGATTGATACGGATAGTGATGTTGTGGTCATGGTAAATGACCTTGCCTTTACTCCATCCTTTGAGAGTTCTGATACTGTATGATCTGTGAGCAGGGTATTTGCAAACTCCCTGTTTTTGACTGGGAATGATAACAACATGCCGTTGATTTTAAAGCCGTAGCAAGACACCAGGTATGGTTTTCTTACAAAAGGTGATTTTGCTTTTCTGCCTTTTCTGATGTCCTTTTTCATCTGTGCCAGTCTTCCTGCTGCCTGGGAGATTGCCGTGAGTTTGTAGTATGATTGGATTTTATACTGTTCTAGTTCGTGGTAGGATAACATTGAAAGTTTTTTCAGAGTCGAGCAGTTGTTTTGCAGACCAATTCTGATGCAATGGTTGACCATGTCTTTGAAGGTGTACATCATGCTGACAAGTTCTGGGTTTGGTGTGAGAGGCTGCTTGATTGATTTTATTGCGAACATGGAACACCTTCTTTCACAAATCAAATTATTTATCATTTGTTCCAGCTCCTACCAACGCAACAGAACCAAATAACATAAAACTCAAGTATTTGTAAAGATTTTCTAAGACTGTGAGAGTTTTCTATTCACAAAAAACCGAACAGCTAATCAAAAAGATGGAATTAGTGCAATGGCGCGCAATGTTGCAAGAAAAGATTAATCAGAGCCACCAAGATCTTTCAGATAACTGGAAAACTTGCGCACTGGGTGAACGGATAAAGTTGGAAGGACGTGATCTCGCAAACCTCAAAGATCTTTCACCTGAAGCAATAAAACTTGGCTATGATTTTTCCGTGGCACTACAGGAAAGAAATAATGATCTGGCACTTGAGATCATAGAAAAAATAGAAAAACTACCCACCATTTGGAGAAACGAATTGTGATCCGAACAAATTCTACCAGCTACGATTTCTCAGATGGGTTTAATAATCCAGATACGACGTATTGTAATCATGAATAAGCTCATGTCTGCCGCAATATTTTCCGCTGGAGTATTACTATTGGGAACTATTGCAGCTGCAATCGACTTGGTGCCAGAGGCAGATGCCATAAAATCCAAGGGCAAATACCTCAAAGACGTCGGCACTTGGAAGAAAAACAGAACCCCCTCTAAGGTATGTGGGGATCAGCTTTGCTCAATCAACGACACCTCAATTGGCTTAAGAAAGGGCGAATCTTCCACTAGGGGACTTTCAAGATAAAAAACCCTAATTTTTTAATTTATTTAGATGATTTGGTTTTAACCTTCAATAGTTCTTCGTGTGCATACGTGTCGTATGGAGACTTGTATGTTCTGTATTTTAGGTTCCATTTTTGGTACGAGGAGCCTTCACATAGCTGGTCGCCACAAACTTTGTTTCCGACCCAGTAAGAATACTTGTGTCGTTGCTGTTTGACCACTGCTTTTTTTGCTTCAGCGAACTGTCCTGCTTCAATAGCAGTAATTAATGCTACAGACAGTAGCACGCTAACCATCAACAATGCTGCAATCTTTAACATAAAGTCGCTTACCAATAATAATAATTAAATCAATCCATTTTACTATGTTTCATAATTCGAATTTTGAAATATTTTTAATTTGAGCCTAAATGCAGACAAAAAGTAAAAAGAGATAGCTCCTCATCTGTGAGGTGAGCTACGGCCTATCTTGGTTGGAACCTCATAGAAGGATTTGCCTTCGCAGAGTTTATCGCCGCAAACTTTGTTTGAGTGCCATTTGCTGTACTTGTGCTTTGGCGACTTGCTTGCAGGCTTGGCTTCTGCGTATTGGTCATAAGACAAGGCCATTATCAGTATGGTTGATAGCAACACGGTGATTGCCACAAGTCCAAGGATTTTGCCAGCCATAGTTTCGATCCTTTATTTCGACTTAATTAACTGTTCCATGAACAATATTTCTAAATTCGAATTTTGAAATAAGTGATTTTTTACGCCTGACGACTTTGACGAGCGTCACGAATCATCAGTTTGTGGTGTGGAATCGTCTTTGGCGGGAGCCTGCTAAAAAATCGGTATTCGCTGCTTTGGTAGTCGGTTTTGAGACTACTTGATTTGATGTCGACGACATATCCATGAGATATATCGTGTCTATAGTTATCCAGACTTTCGTAGACACCTACGAATTTTTTGATTTTTACTTCCAAGTTTAGTTCTTCTTTTGCTGATCTGCGTATTGCGTCAGGTATCTTCTCTCCTTTGTGAATCATACTGCCTGGAAGATGCCAATACCCCTTGTATGGGGGCCTAGTACGCCTAGTCAGAAGAACGGAGTTTCCATTAAAAATTATCAGATCAATACATGAAAATGCAAAGTATTTTCTAAAATCATCATAAGCTGCCTTTGGAGCCTTTCTAACCTTCATTGTCATTGTAATTCCGATATGGGCAAATTAAGTCATCTTTGGCTCAAAAAATCACGCCATAGTACCATAACCCGACATTTTTGCGTCAAAAATAATTTCATTCGTAAATGTTAAACCCCCTCCACCTAAACCGCCATTTACGAACGACCTGATTTTTTCAAAAACAGTCGTTTTTGCAGGGGGTTTAACGTTTGTTCGTAACTATTGCATGCAACCAACAAAACACCCACATCGCCCAGCTAAAGATGCCCAAACTATTTTTGCTACGAATAAAAGCTAAACCCCCATCAAAACCAAGTATTTTGCGCAAAATGTCAGAAACCTGTTCAAAGTCACCCATATCTTCAGGCATGGTTTTCGCAATTTTTTAACAATGTTTTGGTGCGAAAAGGTGGTCTTTTTTGGCAAAACATGGGACAAAAGTTAGCAAATTCAAGGAATTGGGTCTATTTTGAGATTCACTAGTTGGCAAGAGTGAGTTTTTCTCGTGTTTCCACAATCTCTACTTCTACTGTTTCCAGAGGATCCTCCACCTGATTTCGTCTAATTGAGAATAGTTTTGGCTTTTCAAAGTCTTTGGTGCAGTCTGGGCATGCATACACTAGGACCCGGTGCTCATTTGGAGCCTTTGGGTTAGAAAGACGTGGGTAGTAAGTCAGCCTACCTCCACAGTCAATACAATAACGATTGGCCCTTCTAGTTCTGGCCAATGTAAACCTCCTGCATGATGTGTATATTCGATCAGATATTAGATCGCAATGGTCTAAGAGAATAAACCAAATGGTTGCAACGATCAATATTTCAAAATTCGAATTTAGAAATATTAGAAAACTTGGCAAATTCAGCAGGAAATGGTGCTACAGGTTCAAAAGATATCTTTCAAAACTCGAATTTAGAAAGATTATGCGCCACCCGTCAGACTTGAACTGACGACCCCCTGATTAACAGTCAGGCGCTCTACCACGCTGAGCTAGGGTGGCAACACGTTTGTACCTTGATGTATGCGATTTAATCCTTACTAGTTGGCAAAAACTCAAAAGAGAATTATTTTTCGATGCCTTTTGCTTTGTGGTACTGGTAGATACCATCCAAAAAGACTCGGTGATCTTTGTTTTTTACTTTGGTCACAGACTGGATCTCAGCAGCGGTTTGTGTGACATCGTTTAGTACTGGACCTGTAATTATGATGTCGTCACCTTTTGAAACAACCTTGGTCGTACCGTGAATCCTTGCAATGCGTGGAGCACGCTCGCCTTGAAAGTTCTCAATCAAGACCAAGTTGTCCTTGGTTTTTACAGTTATTGGAAAGTGGGCGTAAACTACCTTCATTTTTACCGTATAGCCTTCAACTACACCCTCGCACAGGTTTCTAATTATAGAGAGTGCAGTATTTGCTATTGCGCGGTATTTTTTGCGCTCATTTATTGCCTTTATTGTGACTTTGTTGTCTTTTACTTCAAGATTTATCGGTATTTTCTTAAAGTTCTTGTAGGTTTTTCCAAGCGGCCCTTCTACATGCAACATGTGTTTGTTTAGTGAGACTTTGACTTTTTGAGGAACGTCGAATGTGGCCTCAAAAATTTCGACTTGTTTAGTAGACATACCCTAGCAAAAAGCCTCCAATTCCTTTGTTTTCTGCCTCGTGGTGCGACATTACGCCTTGGTTTGTAGTCACTACCAGCATGCCGCGGTTGTATGCGGGCAGATACTGTTGTTCCCACTCGTTAAACTCATTTTTCTTTACCTTGAATCTTGGGGTAACTGCACCACATTTTGTAATGTGTGCAAGCAGTTGAATCTTGAATTTGCCTCCACGGTTATCCTCGACATGCTCAAATTCACCAATATAGCCGTGTTTTTGCAGTGTTTTTAGCACTTCTACTGCAAGATTTGAGGTAGGCAGGATTACACATTCAGTTCTCCTTCGTGCCTCGTTGTTATACAGAGTATTGAAAAGATTTGAGATGATATTTGTTGCCGGCATTTTTCTCACCTATATTTTGCAAATCCTAGCGAGTCTGCTACTTCTCGGAAGCATCGTCTGCAGATCATGAGATTGTATTTTTGAATTACTGCTGTGTAATCACCACATCTTTTACACCATCTTGAGCCTTTGCCGAATTTGTGCTCTTTTCTTCCTGTGTGTTGGTATGTTCTGTCTTTCATTATACTATTGCAACCCCAAACTCCCTAGTTAAAAACTCAATTGCTTCATCTTTTGAGATCCTGTGATGTTTTCCGATTCTTGCTTTGTGTCTGCTACGGACTCGGATGCTAAATCCAGGCCTTGTAAGTGTGACTGCTGCTTCAAGCCCCAGGATTCCGATTTGTGGATCGTATTTGATTCCTGGGATGTCGATATGTTCTTTGATTCCAAATGAGATGTTTCCAAAATCATCAAATGATTTACCTTTGACCCTGTTTCCTACGGCGTCAAATAATCGCTTAAGCAAAGTAGCCGCATCTTGACCTCTCACAGTTACTGCAACACCGATAGGCTCACCTTTTCTCACACCCCAGTCTCTTTGTGTTGCCTTTGCGTCACGGGCGCATGATTTTTTGCCAGTAATTTGATCAAGTGCTTTTTTTGCAATCTCGATTGCTTCGCCGGATTTTCCTACGCCCATGTTGAGGACGACTTTTTCCAATCTGATTTTTTTCATGGGATTTTCTGACATAGTATCACGCTATTTGAATAATTGGCTCCTTTTTGCCTACCACCATTACTAGATCTGTTGGGATTTCGATTTCGCGCTGGCCAAATGAAAGTAATGCGCGTTTTGGAAGAACGAATGTTCCTTCCCGGATTTCTTTGACTTCGGCGATTTGTCCTGCGTTTATTCCTTTTGTGACTAGGACTTTGGCGCCCTTTTCCAGTTTGAGAACTTCGTTGATTTTTTGTTCTGGAACTTGCATAAGACATGAATCGCCTACCTTTATGTCCATGTCGGAGATAAGTGAGCGGCCGTCGTGGAATCCAAACTGTGTCTTTTTGTTCTTAATGGTAGTTTTGTTTGTGACTTTGACTAGTTTAACAGATTTTTCATTGTTTTTGATTTTGATTGGTTCTAAGATGTGACCGGATTTTGGAACGAGCCTGTAAACATCAGACACACCATCCAGTTCAACTACGTCCATTAGCCCAATGCCGTGATGGATCGATTTTCTTGTGACACCGTCAACTTTGACTTTGCCGTTGTAAATTGCATATTCTGCCTCACGGGCGGTTGTGACTAGTTTGAGTGTGTCTCTCAAAAATACAAGTGATGGAATGGCATAGTGTTTTGAGTGTGCACCAGGCCTTACTGTTGTGACGAATCTAGGCTTCTTTCTCGAGATGCCCCAGAACATTGGGGCCATTTGCCTTTTGAGTTTCTTACTTCCTGCTATTCTTGGCATTACTTAACCCTCTTTTTTGGTTTAGATTTGTCTTTTTTCTTTGCTTCTTTTGGTTTTTGCGACTTTGCTTTTGACGGTGTTGTTTCTTTTTTGACTGTTTTTGACTTTTCTTGTTTTTCTTGTTTTGGTTGAGGTTTT
>JBFLWI010000046.1:0-10785 GCA_040757675.1 Thermoproteota archaeon
CAAAGCCAAGAATCGTGGTTTTGCTTGTAATTACCGCAGTCACATCAATGTATGCCGCATCAAAGCTAATAGGCCCAGAACTTGACCCGATGGGACTGCTCCACATCATAATTGCAGGAGCTCTTGCCTCTGCAGGCTCTAGTGCGCTAAACCACTACTACGACAAGGACATCGATCCACTAATGAAGAGGACAAGTACCCGTCCAATTCCGTCTGGGCGCATCAAACCAGTATCCGTGCTCTTGTACGGCCTTGCCGTCTCTGTGGCATCAGTAGTCTATGCTGCGTTTACACTGAATTTCGTCTCTACATTTTTCATCGCACTTGGGATCTTTTTTTACGTAATAGTGTACACTGTGTGGCTTAAGAGAAAGAACTCTTCTAACATTGTGATTGGTGGCTTCGCAGGTAGCGCGGCATCAATGGCTGGATGGACTGCGGCAACCGGCTTTGTTCCACCACTCGGAATAGATCTGCTCGGCTTCCTTGTGGGCTTTTTGGTGTTTGTTTGGACGCCGTCGCACTTTTGGTGCCTTGCAATGAAGATACGCGACGACTACGAAGAAGCTCACGTACCTATGTTGCCGGTATTGATTGGAATGCATAAGACATCAAAGTACATCTTGGCAAACACGGCAATCCTACTCCCATACTCGCTTGCATTGTATGCGTTTGGCCTAGGCCTAGTGTATCTGGCAATTGCTGCCGCAAGCGGGGGCTTGATGCTTGCATACCACTACAAGCTGACAAAAAACCCGACATCGGACTTTGCTTGGAAGGCCTACAAAGTGACTGCGCCGTACCTGACGATAATCTTTGTAGCTATAGCGCTGGACGCAGCGTTCCATTTTAGAATATAAAAAAGAAAAAAAGGATTTAGTTTCGTGGTTTCCAGACACTAATCCAAGAATTGACGATGTTTTGATTTAGATCTGCAAATGCGCTTGCATTCTGGTTGATTGTCTTGATGTTTTGGACTGTTGCATCTAGGACTGTTTGGACAACTTTGCTGTTGGTCTCAAATGTCTTTATAAATGCCTCAGTTGCGTCCTGGACTGCAGTGATTGTGGTCTCTGGCAGAGCAGTGTTGACTCCAACCTTGTTTGCAATGCTTTGCTGAATTGCGGTCGTTGTGTGGATAAAGCTGCTCCATGTTGAGATGAGCTCCTGGCTTAGATTTGTGTATGATTGCAGGGATTGGGTTGATGCTCTCTCAAATGCGCTCTTTACCTTGTCAAAACTCTTGGTGTAAACTGAAAATACGTCTTTTTGATTTTCGTTTGTTGACATTTTGTTTTGCACCTTTTGATTCGGATGTAAGTCTACCTGACTCTTCTTTGAGGGTTGGTATTTCTTTCCATCCATTGGTTATTACAACCAATGTATGGTATATAAAGTTTTGGTAATGATTGGTAATAAATGGTTATACAAACCGCACACCGAAAGCTACCAAAAAGGCAATATCAAAGTGATCTCTAAAAATCACAGAGCCCACATACTTGACATGAACAAGGTGCTTGTAGTTTCGATTTGTGGCTCGGCAGCTGCAGTCGTTGTATTCGCTATCATCACGCTTGTAAATATTCCAGAATACGGCCTTGAGATAGATGCAATCAAAGTAGAGGATCTCGTCGCAATAAGCAACGTCAGAATCACAAACACAGGAAGAATGCCCCTTACTGAGCTCTTAATCGACATGGGCCAAGGAGATGTACAGCGTCTAGACAACCTTGAGCCTGGCAAGACGGTCTGGATTTCGCCCAAGGCACAGAAACTGGTCTCGGTAACTGTAACAACAAAAGAAGGTCTTGTCGCAACAAAGGATTTCAGAGAGCCAATATCTATGGTCGAAGTAGGTCCTGGCTGACAATTCCAACCCAAGTCTTAATTATCATCACCACGTTCACTTTTTCACTTGATAGGGAAGATAGCGGGCATCATGGTGCTGTTGCTTTTTTCAAACATGTATGTCGCATCTGGATACGTAACGCCCACCTCACAGGAACAGGACCTCTACAACAAACTGCGCGCAGAATTCGAAAAACTTACGATCTCAAAAAAAGACGTCACAGACACACTCAACTCGTTTTCAGAGCCAATAACCATCTCATTTCCATGTGACACAGGATCGCTATACACCCACGTAGACGCATCGATCAGAACTACGTTGGCGCGATTCGACAGCAATCTTGCACACACAGAAAACACCATCACAGGTGGCATCTATGTCTGGAAATGTAACATCACGATATCTGGAGCCAAGATGACCATAAACTGTGAAAACGAGTACATGCTAAACTCCGACGCCATACTCAAGTCGTCAGAAAAAAACCCAGACGTAAAGCTTGTGGAGGATTTGGTGATATTCTACCACGAGTTGTTACACGGCCAGCTCATGATTGAGGCTATTAGGTCAAACGAGTCATGGCACGATGACACGTGCAACAAGCCGATCGACGGCGACTTGGATTATTCGTACACGGACGCAGATCACCAAACAATTACTCCACTGCAAACGGAATTTGCCTCACAACTTATCGAAGACTTGGGTGGCGTCTTCAAAGTAGAAGAGATTTCGCCTTCTGAGACGGCGTCTGGAGCCTTTTCAAAAAAAGTAGGAAGCCTCTATGATTACCCAGACTACATCAAGTCCGGCATCACGATTTCTGCAAGATCATACAATATAGCAAACATAGAGATAACATCGCAGAAAAACGACATCATAATTTCGGGGACACTAAACGACAAAACAAGAAACGGAATAGTTTGGCTATATGTATTTGGCAAGCCTGTACCGGAAACTCCAAGTGAGCAAACAAAGGATCATCAACAAGCGCAGCCTGCTGATGAGCCCCTACTGATCCCGTCTTGGATTAAAAACAACGCAAGGTGGTGGGCGCAGGGAACAATTGCGGACGCAGACTTTGTACAGGGGATCAAGTATCTAATTGAAAACAACGTCATGGTTATTCCGCAAACCACACAAGGCGGCACAAGCTCACAAGACATACCGTACTGGATAAAGAGCAATGCCAAGTGGTGGGCAGACGGCATGATATCGGACTCGGACTTTGTCTTAGGAATTCAACATCTGATCAAACATGGCATAATGCAGGTAGGCCAAGTGCAGCAGCAACCACAGATAGTAACCGACAGCACGCCAAAGGATCTAGGTTTTGTGAAAGTAAACGGCCAGAGATTCGAAAAGCAGACACACCAGTCAACACAGGTGCAAATCACGGGCAAAATAGAGGACTTTAAGACTGGAACGTACGTCTACCTCACAGTGATTAGGCCAGACCAGTCATCAGTTGAGCTAAAGGGCATACTGACAAGCAGAGGCGAGTTTACAGTGCCGTTTTTGATAGACTCTAACTCGCCTACTGGAAGATATGCAGTTGTGGGAAAATACAACAACGAGGAGTTTGGGCTCACCTCGTTTGTGGTAGACTAGCTACATATCTGGCATCAAAACTACGTTTTTACCATTTTTGGTATTTTGTAGTTAGCTTGAAAAATAATAGAATAAAATCACAACTTAGTCAATGATTCGACGCCACACAATCGTATTGGATAAAGATATAGAGTCAAAGCTGAGACACATGCAGGCTGATCTGATAAAAAAGACCGGCGCCTCCGTAAGCTTCTCAGCAGTGATTAATCAAGTATTAAAAAAAGCACTCAAGTAAATCCTGCAAGTACAAGCTGTGTGATTTAGACGGTGCAAAGAATTGACACAGGATGAAAATCACTGATACGTTGTAGTTAGAATACCACAGTTAGTATTACCGCAGTTGCCGACGCAAAGGCGATAAACGAATAGTATGCAAGTCTGTGCCTTGGTATGTTTCTAACGTTCTTTGACGCAAATTTCTGTGAAATATTTTGAATCATCTTTTCACCTCGATATCATTGAGTCTCAGCACAAATGGCAATGTTGTGTATATGGTATTGCGGTTCTGTCACCGTGCCGCATTTGTGGCATCTAAACTGGGAGTAATCCTTTCCGCAGACTTGGCATGTCTCAGAGTCAGAATACTCTTTCAGCTCGGTTCCACACTTTCTGCACAAATCTACTCTCATTTTCTCTCTTCATATACTTCACAGGCATACCATATTAGCTAGGATCAACAACTTAGCTGATTTATCATCAAACTAGCTTACAAGACTCTATGACATGGTTTGCCCTGTAGTGCTCGTGGGACAAGACAAACCGAGTCATTGGACCTATGAGGTTCGAGCTCCATTTAAGAAAGTCATTGCCTGGGACGCCCTATTCTTTGTACTGGGCATTGGTGTTGGAGCAGGCCTCGGGGCATTCCTAGTTACCCAATAGGAATGCTTTTATTTTTTTAAAAAAGGACAGTGACAAGATGGGGGACAAGGATTCAAAGCTTGGCGTGCTGGACATAGTGCTGCTAATAATGGCAGTCACCTACTTTGTTGGATTCATCTCGTTTTATCCCGAGTCGATATTCCTAAAGGAAGCGCCATATCACATCCCGCACAATTATGAAATCTACTTTGAGATACTCTTGTGGGTGTTCTTTGGCTTACTGGTATTAGATCTCTACCTAAAGTACAAAAAGCTAAACGACTGGAAGCTGTTCATAAAAAAGTACTGGCACGAAATAGCTATGATTGCACTAATCCCATTTCTTGCGACATTCAAAATCGCAAAGATCTCACTCAAGCTTGTAAAGACACTCAAGGCCTCAAAGAGCGGCTTTAAGGTGTTCTACAAGGCAAACAAGGCAACAAAGCAGTTCAAAGAATCTAGCAACAGTTAGCGGCCTCGCAGCAAGCCACCATTCTTTGAGACGTTTTCACAATCTCCGCAATGAGTCTTGAGATGTCCTTGTTTGCAATAGAGTACATAGTCATCTTGCCGTTCTCTTTTGTCTTGACTATGTTGCAATCTTTGAGTGCCCTTAGGTGGTGCGATACAAGAGGTTGGCCCTTTTTGAGCTTGGCCACTAAGTCGTTTACGGACATTTCATGATTTTTTTGCAACAGCTCCAATATGCTGAATCGTGTTTCTTCACAGATGCATTTTAGCAGGGTTGCACCGTTCATATCAACCTTAATTTATATAAACTGGTATTTATGTTAACAGTAATGCTGCAACCAAAAAGGATTCTGTTTGTATGCGTAGAAAACGCAGGCAGAAGCCAGATGGCAGAGGGGTTCTTCCGCAAGTATGCACCGTCAGGATACGAGCCGCAAAGCGCAGGCACAAAGCCAGTCGACAAAATAAATCCTGTTGTGATCGAGGCCATGGCAGAAATAGGAATCGACATCTCGTCACAAAAACCAAAGATGATCACAAACTCTGCACTCAAGGAAGCATCCAACATAGTCAACATGGGTTGCATGGACAAAGCATCATGCCCCGCATTGTTTGTACGTGATATCATAAACTGGTCCATTCCGGATCCAAAAGGAAAGTCACTTGAGGAAGTAAGACAGATTCGCGACCTAATCGAAAAGAGGATTCAAGAGCTTTGCAAAAAACTATCCCAGTAATTTCTGAAAACCAAAAAAAATTCTTTGCGGAGCTCATAGGTACCTTTGTAGTGGTTGTCTGCGCAGCAGGCTCAGTTGTGATCAATGCGCAGTCAGGCGGCGCAATAGGGTTGTGGTTTGAGGCGTTTGCACCATTTGCGGCAGTCTCGGCAATGGTGTTCCTATTTGGAAAGATTTCCATGGCGCACTTTAATCCGGCAGTGACTGTAGCGTTTCTAATAACGCGACACTTGCCTTCAAAGCTGCTTCCCGTGTATCTTGGCGCCGAGTTTGCAGGTGCGTTCTTGGCAGCACTCTTTGTCAAATTTGTGATTGGCACACAAGCAGATCTTGGGGCCAATCATCCGAATTACGAATATTCAATACCACAAATATTTGGCATCGAGGTACTCGCAACTTCGATTCTGATTTCTATGATCCTAGTAGTGGTGTACACAAAAGGGCTCAAAGGATTTGGAAGTATTGCAATAGGTAGCATGATATTTTTTGATATCTTCTTTTTGTCGTTTGTTTCTGGCGCGTCGATGAACCCGATACGCTCACTTGCACCGGCAGTTCTCTCTGGAGCTATCGGTGATCTGTGGCTATACTGGTCTGCGCCGTTTGTAGGTGCCGTTATAATTGCCGCAGTGTTCAAAAATAGATTCAAAGTGTAGCACAAAACACAAGATTTCGTATAAATCGTCTAAAACAATACAAGACACATGCGACGTTGCCAGTGGGCAAAGGATCAACTACTTGCTGATTACCATGACAAAGAGTGGGGGGTGCCACAACACGACGACACAAAACTCTTTGAGATTCTGATTCTAGAGGGAGCTCAGGCAGGACTTTCGTGGTCCACCATATTAAAAAGAAGAGAATCATACAGAAAAGCGTTTGACAACTTTGATGCCTCAAAGATTGCAAAATACAAAAAACAAGACGTCAAAAGACTTTTGGCAGACAAGGGCATAATCAGAAACAGACTCAAAGTAGAATCAACAATTGATAATGCAAGACACTTTTTGGATGTGCAAAAAGAATTCGGCTCTTTTGACAGGTACCTGTGGGGTTTTGTAGACGACAAGCCAATTCAAAACAAATTCAAAAACCTCTCGGACATTCCGGCATCGACATCGTTATCGGACAAAATAAGCAAGGATCTCAAAAAAAGAGGCTTCCGGTTTGTTGGTACGACGATCTGCTATGCGTACATGCAGGCAATAGGAATGACAAACGATCACACAACAGACTGCTTTAGATATCGCAAACTCCAAAGTTGATACAACCAAATTTTCAGTCTGTTTTTAAAGTGGTGTGAAATAAATAACTACGAGAGTTGTATTGCATATTTATAGCAGTACGGAGGAAAAATTGGTATGCCAATTAGGAATGGCCAAGAATACATCCAAAGCCTAAGGGGAAGAAATCTCAAAGTCTATCTTTTCGGAGAACTCGTAAAAGAGCCAGTGGATCATCCAATGATCCGACCTTCAATTAATGCGGTTGCCGAAACTTATGATCTTGCAGCGCGCGAAGAAGAATTAGCAGCACCAATGTCAAAAATCTCCGGCAAGCGAGTAAACCGATTCTTACACATTGCAGAATCTGCAAACGATCTGGTCTTACAAAACAAGATGCAAAGAAAGCTTGGGCAGCTCACCGGCACATGTTTTCAGAGATGTGTCGGAATGGACGCATTAAACTCACTTCACTCAGTTACTTTTGAAATCGACGAAAAATACCATACAAACTATCACAAAAGACTACTCCAATTTATCAAAAAGATGCAGGAGGAAAACCTCGTTATAGGCGGTGCGATGACCGATGTCAAAGGTGACAGGGGCAAGGCACCGTTTGAACAGGCAGACCCTGACTTGTTTGTACACGTAGTAAAGAGGACAAACGAAGGAGTCTATGTCAGGGGCGCAAAGGCACACCAGACAGGATGCATCAACTCGCACTGGATTATCATAATGCCAACAATTCGACTCACAGAAAAAGACAAAGACTATGCTATAGTTGGCGCAATACCAGTTGACGCACCGGGAATCACGTACATCTATGGCCGACAATCATGCGACACAAGAAGCATGGAGGACGGCGACATTGACGCAGGAAACTCCCAGTTTGCAGGTCAAGAGGCAATGATAATCTTCGATGATGTCTTCATTCCAAACGATTTGATTTTCATGAATGGAGAATACGAGTTTGCCGCCATGCTGATTGAGAGATTCACCTGTTATCACAGACGAAGCTATGTCTGCAAGACAGGCCTCGGTGATGTCCTAGTAGGAGCTGCAGCAGCAATCGCAGACTACAACGGCGTTCCTGACGTCTCGCACATCAGAGAAAAGCTGGTCGAGATGACCCACCTCAATGAGTCAATTTATGCAGCAGGAATAGCTTCATCGTACCAGGCACACGAGATGAAGTCAGGCGTCTGGCTAAACGACGATATGCTCGCAAACGTATGCAAGCACAACGTGACAAGATTTCCATACGAGATATCGCGACTGGCACAAGACATCGCAGGAGGAATCGTAGTGACGATGCCCTCTGAAAAAGATTTCAGAAACCCTGTGACAGGACCGCTACTCAAAAAATATCTTGCAGGAAGAAAGGGAGTTGATGTCGAAAACAGGATGCGCATACTCAGGTTAATTGAAAACATGACTTTGGGAAGAAACGCAGTGGGCTACCTCACAGAATCAATGCACGGCGCAGGATCACCACAGGCACAAAGGATCCAAATTGCGCGCCAGATGCAGCTTGGCTACAAGAAAAAGCTTGCCAAGAGGCTTGCCAAGGTAAAAGAGGACGGCGACGAAGAACCAGAGAACTCTGAGTACTTTAAGCGCGTCTTCAAAATCACAAAATAATCTACTTGCTGTAGCTCTGATCACTGTCTGTCTTTTTGTTAGAGTCCAGCTTGGAGTCACGCTCAACATCTGATGCCCTGACAAGCTCCTCACTTGAGACAGACTGCTCTTGTTGTGAGAACTCGAATTTGGGTTGGTTCTTTTTTCCTTTCGAGTACTGTTTTACTATCATTATGCCGATTATCACTGCAATTATTATGTAGTTGATTGGCGGAGTGAGAATCCTAGTTACGTATCCTATCTGTGGTATCACATACGCCACCTTGCCGATGTATTCATCATCGGTTATGGGGTAGTCGGTGCCAGGAATGGAGACTGGGTTTGCGTCTCCTTTTGTGCGGATCACCTTTGGCTCCTCGTCCAGTATTGCAACCACTCGATGCACTATGACTCGCTCGGGGCCGCTTGGGCGGTTAAACACGATGATGTCTCCTACCTGAATGTCCTCAAAGGGAACCTTGCCGTCCACCACCAAAACATCGTAGACTTGTAGGACAGGTATCATGCTTCCGCTTGAAACAACATAGAACGGATTCTGCGTGCCAAAGATCACCTGCAGGCCAATCCAGATGGCAGCTACGCCGACTGCAACTATGATTACATCCTTTATGATATTTCTGGCAGATGAATTCATCTTACAGCTTGTTTCCGCAGCTTTCACAAAACTTGGAGCCGGCTTTGTTTTCAAAGTTGCATTTTGAGCAAATCACGCCGCTTGAGGCGCGCTCTGAGCCGTCCCCCAGCAGAATTATCTCGCCGATTTTTTTTATCTTGTTCCATTCCACTGCTTGGTCCTGCCCGTCGTTTCTTGATATGATTAGAACTACTTGATTTGAAGAATTGATGCCTACCTGCTTTGCGACTCCAACCTTTTTTGCGTTGGCGTCGTATACTGACATTCCGACAATAGAGTTGATCGAGCCGGACTCGGATGCTGGTGTTTGAGGTGTAGATAGTGTTGGCGGATCCATCTGCATCGCTGCCGCAAATGTGGGCGTCGGTGGATGAGGAGTTACTGGTTGTGGAGCTGGCGTCATTACCGGCTCTGTTACCAGTGGTTTTGCAAGGCCCACGTCTGCTTGCTGGTTTGGTTTTTGGAACTCGCGGTATTCTGCAATAGTTGAACCGCATATGGTGCAAAGGTACTGGCCTCGCTCAAGCAAAATGAGATTTTGTGCCACCTCCTCATTAGGATTTTCGTATTCTATCTTGGGGCTACCTTCGTAGTCCTTTTCACATGTGTTACAATAATATTTTGAAATTCGCTCCGGCTCTATTCTACCGACTGGAGCCAAAAACAGATCGGGGCCACCAAGGTTTCCTTTTCGCTGCTGATCATCGGTGACTTGGGCCAAAACGAATCCGCCCGATCCACGCAATTTTTTGAGACGCAGCTCTGAGCTCATAATGTGCATCAACCTCAGATCCAATTTAAGTATATAGTGTTTTTTCCAGAACACATCTGAAGATATTTAGGTATGTTTGGTTGGAGGGTTTTCAGCAATGTCACTCATTCACATCTCAAACGCAAAAGACTGGCAAGCACAGGTAATGGACTCACCAAAGCCTGTCTTTGTTGATTTTTGGGCAGAATGGTGCGGTCCATGCAGAATGGTCGGACCAGTTGTAGAAGAGCTGGCACGCGACTATGAAGGCAAAGTTCAGTTCGTCAAGGTAAATGTTGACGAAGCAAACGAGCTGGCAGCAAAATACAACATCTTTTCAATTCCGACACTGATGCTGCTGCACAAAGGCCAAGTAATAGCGCAGCAAGTTGGCGCCGCATCAAAAGAGGCCTACAAAAATATGATTGAGCGAGCACTCGCAAAAATCTAAAACTTCATTTTTTGGTAAAGTAATTAATAATAGAATAATCAATTCCTGACATGTCACTAGGCGAAGTCGACACTTTGAATCTGCTTGCAGAAAAACTAGACAACCTCTTTAAAGACTCGCAAGGATACTACGAGTCGTTTTTGGATGCAAACACCATGTACAAGCAGGGAAAGCTATCAGACAAAGAGTTCTTTGAAAAACTTGGCGACTATGTGGTAGCTTATTCGGCGTTAGAGTTTTTGGCAGTCAAGGTGCTCTTTGAGATAAAAAAAGTAATTGACAAGATGGGGGCAGGCAGTCTTGGAACCACTCAGTCTCCAGGTCTGATGCCCGGAATGGGCGGAGGCATGATGGGCGGAATGGGTGGACGCGTCCCGGTGATGCCTGCGCAGACGCCGGGAAGACCGCCATCTGTAGTATCTGCAAAAGATGCGTTCAGCGCACCTGGAACGTTACCGTCCCCTGATCCAGCTTTGATGCCAAGATCCTCTGCACCCACAAACGCATGCAAATCCTGCGGAGCCGACCTTAGAGCTGGAGCAAAGTTCTGCACAAAGTG
>JBFLWI010000047.1:0-10440 GCA_040757675.1 Thermoproteota archaeon
CTTCTTTTTTCATCATACCAACAATCATTCCATCTTTTTGCACTCTGTTGGTTCATACTACTTTATCTACCCAATAATACTTAAAATGTGGTTTAGAGTTGTTCGTAGACCTTATTCACTAGTGATTTTAGAGAAGAAATCCTAAAAATCAGAGGTTTTACTTGCAAATTCCTGATTTGCCAGCTGTATCTCATTTTCAACGGCTTTAGCATGCTCAACTTTACACTCAAGGCTGAATCGTTGCGATTTGGTGGTAGTATCTGTTCTTCGATACCAAGACATTTTTTAGGCGTTCCATTGGGGCTCAGATTTTTTATCTCTGAAAAAGAGTTTCCCTTGTCATGGCTTGAAGTGTACAAAATACAGTTTGCATCATAATTTCCGGTTGCTACTAAATGGATGCTATCGTTTTTTGTTGCAACGGTCACATATTGAAACCCAGGTGGATTGTTCTCCAAAATATCTACTGGAGCAGTAAATGACTTGCCATCATCGCTACGTGCAAAGTAAAGAGCCTCGTTGTTAAATGGAGGATCCTTTATGGTCATGGCAAAAGAATAGAGATTTTGGTCTTGCTGAACAGTCAGTATCTGACCGTATTGATACAGCAGATCATCGAGAGGATGAACCATCACCTCAAAGTCATCTCCAAGATTGTGGCTCGTTGCGATCCACGTATGAAATGACTGGTTTGTCCCATCCCAGTACTCCTCACGCGATATGACAAAGACGGAATCATCGTGAGCAAAAATACCAGAACTCTCAGATCCTACAGTGTCTATTGAGCTTGGATCTGAATTCAGAGTTACTGGCTTGCTAAAAGTATCTCCACCATCGTGACTTTTGGCAAATGCAAGATGCCATCTGTTTTTCTCCCAAGCCCTCCATGCGACGTATACATTGTCTTTTGATATTGCAAGCTCCGCATTGGTAACTGCGGTTTTTCCTCCGTTTACCAGAATTATGTCACTTATAGTACCATCAGGAAAAATTTTTCTAAGGTTTAGATTACCTATTTCATCATAATTTTTTTTGTCATCTGCAAGCACATAGATTGTTCCGTCATCACTTGTTGCATAATCTACAAAATCCTCCCACTGATCAGCATCAAAAAGAGTTGTTGGTTTGGAAAACGTATTTCCGCCGTCATTGCTGGTAACAAATATCATTTTGTTTTGCTGTGTCTGCATGCTCCATTCTGTTGCAAATACGTAAAGAGTATCATTTGATACAAGCATCATCCTTGGACGATATATCAAATTCACAGGATCATTTACAGGATTTAGCATCCTTGGTTTGTCAAAAGTTATTCCACCATCGTTGCTTTTTGTAAAGAAGATAGCGTCAGTTCCGTCAGGACTTGTTCTGTCCTCCCATGATACATAGATGTTATTTTCTGAAACTAGGATTTTGGAATTTGGATAATACGAACTACCGTTTGTCAGGTTTATTGCATCTGAAAACGTTTTTCCGCCATCTGAGCTTTTTGCAAAATACACATCCCAATAATTCGGGTTTGTGCTATCTGACCATACCACATAAACATTGGAATCAGACACTGTAATTCTTGGATCCCGTGTCTCACGTGAGGTTTGCTCATTATGAGATGCGTATACTGTCTCAGTAGCAAGTGTGGCCGATATTGCAAAAATTAATGCTAAAATCAAAATTTTGTTTTTCATGAATTATTGTGGATTTTAGTGGAGATTCTTAAAGTGTTCTACAGATTCTTTCTTTGTTCTAAAAACAGGAGAGAATGTAACAAGGAAGCTACCCAAAATTAAACCATAGATTATCAAAGTAAACTGAAAGGTAACACTTTTCATGAATTCTATATAATGCCAATCATTTATTCCACATGCTCCTACGGGACAGCCATTAACTCCACTATGCACCCCATGACCAAAAGCCACATCATGACCTAAATAAGAGAAGATAATCAGAGTTAAAATCAGAAAATGTATTTTCATAATAATTAATTGGTTTGTTCACTCATAAAGTGTTCTCAGAAACCACTATGCGAGATATGAAAATCTTGAACCCTCGTGTGTCTACCTTAAAGATATCTAATGAAGGCAGAGGTGAATTCGTCCAGACCCAATGCATATTGATTGAATTTCGGTCTATTCTTTGGAGGAACTAAACCTTTTGAATGGTTCCTTAGCTTGGAATTGAATCAAATTTTATGATTTTGCACTTTTCAAGGCAGACCCACATCCTACACATATCTAAAAACAAAAAAGGAAAACTAATGAATCAGTTGCGTACATTTGATCAAAAGATAAGATTGAATCATAAAACAATATAAGCGACTTGCACTACTAGAATAAAAGAATGGCATCGAAAAACACGATTTTCGAGCCTGACTTGTACCCAGATGCGTCTAAGCCCCATCGTCCCCAGATTTTTCAAGCGTTGAAATAGGACTAGAATTTAGTGTATATGTTTGACAGTTGCAATTTATCTTGCACACCTAAATCCCGTTACAAACGCGCATGTCGAAATCATCAACGAATTAAAAAAAGATGCAAAAGTAAAGGTCATGCCAGTAGTTTTTCTCGATAATGGAATAGAGGTAAACAGTCGCAGTTTTCCATTTAACTTCGAAGTAAGAAAAAAGATGCTACATGCAGTTTTTGGTGACTCGATCGAAGTCTCCTCAAACTATACCTTCCATGCACCCTTTTTCAGGTATTTCCCACCCATCTTGTCGCCTTACTCATGGAAGCTTCGAAACCAGATCCTGCATGGAGTAGATGAAGAGTTTTACACATACACCGGAGACAAGGCAGAAGGCCTCATGCTCAAAGCATACAGACTCAACCCCAAAATTGGCATCCGAAAAGAGGTTTCTGCCTCATCAGTAAAAAACAAGATGTACGATGAAGCATGTGGGAAAAAGACAGACTGGCAAAGTGATGTTCCAAAAGAAGTGGTAGCGATAATACAAGAGAATTGGGACGTAGTACAAAAATACGCCGACGCGCCAGACATGACAACACGGATTGCCGGAATGAAGTTTCCAAAAGCAGGCCTTAAGAACAAGATAGATTAATACCACACTTGCAGAAATTTTATGAAACTCAACATTTCGAAATTTGTTTGGCTTGACGGCAAATTTACAACACATGACAAGGCCAAAATTCCAATTACAACTCATGCCATACACTACGGCACTTCGATTTTTGAAGGAATACGGGCATATTGGAATTCGAAGAATCTGAACATCTTTCGCCTAGACGACCACATCAAGAGATTCAGACAGTCAGGACAATTCTATTCCATCTCTCTTAATTTCTCCGACGCGCAAGTAAAAAATGCAATCATCAATTTGTGCAAAAAAAACAAGATGAAGAAATCGTGCTATATCCGCCCATTTTATTTTGTCGGCCAATACGGCATTAATTTGCATGTAACGGAAAATGCTCCAACACATGTAGCTGCGTTTATGTTTCCATTTGGAGACCTCTTCAATAAGGATGGCATCACTGCAGGAATCTCGTCATGGAGAAAGTTCAGCGATTTGACAACCCCGCCACTGGCAAAGATGGGGGGGAATTATCTAAATTCAATTTTGGCCACGCAGGAGTGCAAGCGTAATGGTTACGACGAGGCCATCCTTTTGGATTTAAATGCAAATGTAAGCGAAGCACCAGGTGAAAATATATTCATAGTCAGAGACAACACAGTATTTACTCCGCCACTTGAGTCATCGGCACTGGAAGGAATCACAAGAGATGTTGCAATGAAGCTTGCAGATGATTTGGGCTACACGGCAAAAGAAAAGACAATCACGCGTGGCGAGATTTACTTGGCAGACGAAGTATTCCTAACCGGCACAGCAGCCGAGATAACCCCCGTTATCAGCATCGACGGCAAAATGATCGGCTCAGGCAAACCTGGGAGGATCACACAGGAACTAATGTCGTCGTACACAGACTTGGTCATGGCAAGAAACGACAAATACTCTAGCTGGTTAACGCCGGTGTATTAGCTTGAAGATAGGACAAATAGGCGTAGGCGGCTGGGGTAAAAACCACGCCAGAGTACTATCGCAGCTTGGCGTCCTAGGTGCAGTATGCGATGTCGACCAAAATAAAGCAAAGGAGATAGCCCAAAAATACGGAGTTAGCCACTACCAGTCAATCGATGCAATGCTCAAAGACAAAGAGCTCGATGCGGTCTTTGTATGCACACCGACTTCAACGCATTTTGAGGTTGCCACCAAAGTAATTGAGCAAAAAAAGAGTGTCTTTATTGAAAAGCCAATGACATACAGATCCGAGGAGGGAGACGCGCTTGCAAAGCTGGCCAAAAAAAATGGTGTCTTGCTTACTTGCGGCTACATTGAGCGTTTCAATCCGGCCGTTGAAACAGTAAAAGAGTTTGTCAAGTCAAAAAAATACGGAGAACTCATCATGCTTGAATTTCACAGGGAAAACCGTATGCCACTCCACATAAAAGATGTTGGAATAATTTATGATACATCGGTTCACGACATAGACACTGCAATGTGGCTCTTTGATGATACACCCGAAGTGGTGTTTGCGAGATCCGGAAGAATCAGGCACGACCATGAAGATTTTGCAACCATAATGCTTGGCTTCAAAGACAACAAAGTAGCCATAATCTCATCCAACTGGATCACGCCGTCTCGTGTAAGGCATTTCAATGCAGTCTGCACCGACGGAATAATCTCCGGCGACTTCATATCACAGGAGGTAAGAATCGAAAAAGACGGCGGTGCCGAGATACCCAGATACGAAAAACAAGAACCACTTACACTTGAGATAAAAAGCTTCATTGACTCGCTGCAGCTAAAGCAGAGCCCACGTGTTCTGCCTACCGACGCAGTTAACGTCACAAAGATAGCCGAAGCAGCTCTTTTATCCAGCCAAAAAGGAGTCCCAATATACCTAGAACTATGAACAAAAAAATGATGGACATGCTTGTGTGTCCGATTGACAAACAGTTCCCCCTTGAGATCTTTGAGATACGCTCAAAGGAGGAAGTGGTATCGGAGGGTGCACTGTATTGCTCTAAATGTAATCGGTTTTATCCCATAATCGAGGAGATTCCAATCATGCTCCCAGACGAGCTAAGAGACAAAGAGCAAGACATGGACTTTCTTGAAAAAAACAAGGAATCCCTACCTCAAAAAATAATTAAACACGCAAATCCATGGCATCTGTGATAGTTTGGTAACCAATTTTGTTTCAAAAAAGGCAAAGCTTGGAAATAATGTAAAGATCTGGCACTTTGCATATGTAGGAGACAACACGGTAATTGGCAACAATGTCAAGATAGGCTCACTTGCACACATTGATTATGACGTCGTAATTGGGGATAACACCATGATCGAAGGCCTAGTCTACATACCGCCGCTCTCAAGAATCGGCAAAAATGTTTTCATAGGACCGGCTGTAGCGCTCACAAACGATCCCTACCCTCCAAGTCAGAAAATGATCGGTGTGACCATCAAAGATGGCGCCATAATTGGCTCAAGAGCAGTCATCAAGGCGGGTGTGACGGTGGGTGAAAACAGCGTAGTTGCGATGGGTGCAGTGGTCACAAAAGATGTTCCGCCAAACACGGTGGTAGCAGGGGTTCCTGCAAAAACCAAGTACTCAAGAAAAGAATACGACAAAAAACAGGCAGACTGGAAATCCTAAGACTTGATCTGTTTTTGAAATATTTTGTTTTTCAACTTGGTTAGAACCAGTACCCAAAACACCACCAAAACTATAGCAATTACAGCCTTGATTACCGAAGCTATGAAAAAGTCCAGCTCTTCGCCGTATCCCTCTATTGTTATTTTGGACACAAGCACAACGAGTATGCCGCCTCCAACAAGTATCAGTGCCCACATCATGCCTATGAAAAGATAGATCATGGACTGGGCCATAGTTGCACTCCCATTAGAAACGCCGTGATTACTGCCAGAACCCCCGAAAAGACGGCAAGCCGAAATATTGCAAAACCTATCTCTTTTTCGCTAAGCGGCTTGCTTGCAACCAGCAGACGCACCAAAGTTACTGGAGCTTCTGCGTCCTTGCTTGCCATAATTTTGTGATCGTCCGTATGGATCGTCGGTCCTTTTATCTGTCTGTGTTCTACTATTTTTTTGACGCTTGATAGAAATAAGAACGAGTTAATTACAGCAGGCAGCAGAGCTACTGCCGCAACTACTTCGACATGTCCGATTATTGCGATCGTTCCATATGCGGCTCCAAGTGTCAGTGCGCCAGAGTCGCCAGGAAATATCTTGCTTGGGAATTTGTGATATCTGTAAAACGCAACAGATGCAAATGCCAAAGGTAGTGTCATAATAGCAATTTGGTAGTTTTGCAAAACAAAAAGTGCTATCGTAAGAGAAAATGATGCAATCACCATGAAGCCGCTTGCAATCCCATTCATTACGTCGATTGAGTTTATTGTGTTGCCGGTAATTGGAATCATGAAGATTATGACTCCCAGGTATAATGCTGGAATCTTTACCATTCCAAAAAGCGGAAAAGATAGGTTCGGCTCATATACGCCAAGCAAGATAATCGGGACGGCGGCTCCAGCAAGCGCAAGTGGCTTGAACCACCCACCCATCACTCTCCTATCATCTATGAATCCCACCACAAATGCAAGTGAGGTTGTCACTATGATGGCTGTGATCTGTTTTGCAGTTTGTGTTTCTGTTGGAAAAAGGAAATAAAGCGAGATTTCTCCAAGAATTATTCCTGCCAGTATCGCCGGCCCTCCAGGCCGTGGAATCATCGCACCTCCGACTCTGTTGACGTCTTTGACAACCCAGTTGCGTTTTGCGAGTCGTTGAATCAATGGAGGCACAATACAAAATACGGTAAAAAATGCGACAAGTGAGCACACTACTGCCGCAATGACATATTCTTGCAATTACCTTACTTTTTTCAGTTGGGATTTAATATTATCTGCAATAGTTGGGCCGATTTTGTCTATTTGCGCAAGTTTGTCAACTGGGATCTTGTGGAGATCCTCCAGATTGCGTACGCCGTTTGCAAATAGCTTTCTAGCGCGAATGCGCCCTATCCCCCTGATCTGGACAAGCTCGATTAGCTCTTCTTTGATGCCATATTGGATTCTTTTTCTCAACACAGCAAGCTCTTCTAAGAGATCGGCGCGTTCCAAGAGTTTTGCAAGCTCATATAGGCAATACACCAGCCAATCTGCCAGCTCCGTCATCCTGTGCATGTCTCCTGACTCTATTCCCAGATTGTCTGAGAGGTGCACTTCGGATGACTCGTTCAACCATTCGTGTAGCGCAATCAGACTCCTTGAGCAATCATATTCCGAAATTGGTTCTATTAATTCTGAAGAACGGTTTTCAATCAAGTTGCTCACAATTTCGTAGTCTTTGTTGCGAAGTGAGAACTTGGGAAAGAATTCCTCCGAGCTGGTAATTAGGTGCAAAAACCCAAGTGTGTGTTTTTTGTTTTCTGAGACGACTTCGAGGCCACGCTTAAAGTAAATTGCTGTCAGTGGATCGAGATAAAGCATTGAGACCTTCTTGCCAAACTCCGTGGCTGCAAATCTTTCTGTCTTTTGCACGATCAGCTTTTCATTAAGAAGAAAACGCTTGGCCACATCTATTGAAAACTTGAGTGTGTTTTTTCTTGTCTGGACTCCAGCCAATGTTTTTTGGAAGAAATCCAAAAGATCGTCATTTTTTATTCCTGGGTTTGAAACTATGTAGCTCAGAAGATGCACTCGCAGAGCCTTGTCGTTTGCAAGCTGCGATGTAATTGGTTCTGGTGTTCCATTTATGTAATATTCTATGAGATCTGCCGCGTTTGAGTTTCCTATTATTATCGCCTCACCAAATTTGTCATATTGTGGTCTTCCCGCCCTACCACAAAGCTGCTTGTATTCAAGTACGCTAATCGGTTTGTTACTTGCTGATTTTACATCATACCTTACAATGCTTGATATGACCACCCTGCGTGCAGGCAGATTTACTCCTGCAGCAAGCGTCGGTGTGGATGCAAGTAGTTTTATCTTCCCATTTCGAAATTCAGTCTCAATTGTTTCTCGGCAGTTTTGATTTAACCCTGCATGATGAAACCCGACGCCTTTTTTGAGCAAGCTTGCAAGTGTTTTTACCATTTCTGTGTGTTCGTTGGCATCAAGTATTTTTGCAGATATATCTTCTAGTTCCTTTTTTTCGGATCTTGTGAGAAGCTTTGCCACAGCATCTGCACCCTTTGTAGCAAGTGACACAGAGCGCACCCTTGTTTCCGCAAAAACCAGCGACTGGCCACCATCCTTTACTGTCTCAAGGCACAAATCTATTGCGGGGCCTCGTATGCTGCAATCCACTTCTGTAGAGTTGCCATTGTTCCACATCACAGTTCCGCCATCAAAGATCCCCTCAGTTAGCGGCACCGGCCTCCACTCACTTTGAACAAGCTCACAGCCAAGCCATTTTGCTAGCTCGTCTGAGTTGGTTATGGTTGCGCTAAGAGCAAGTATTTGTGGCCTGCGTTGTAGCTCCTTGAGTTTTGTCAGTATAATCTCAAGTGTTGGGCCTCTATCAGAGTCACCAATAAGGTGCACTTCGTCTGCTACAACCAGGCCTATTTTGTCTGTCCACTCCACTCCGTGACGAATCAAAGAATCCATTTTTTCATTAGTAAGAACTATGACGTCGGCATTTTCCAGCTCCTTATCCACCGAGTCAAAATCCCCTGTAGAAATGGCGATATTGACGGGCCTGCCAAAATCGACTTTTTCCAGTTTCTTAAATTCCGCAAACTTTTCTGATGCCAGAGCCCGAAGTGGAGTAAGGTACACCACTTTGCCCTCTTTTGAGGCTAAAAAACACATCATTGCAAGCAATGCGATCAGTGTTTTACCACTAGCGGTTGGTGCTGCAACCAAGATGCTTTTTCCATCAAGGAGGCCTGCCTTTACTGCCTGTTCTTGTGGAGGATATAGTTTTGTGAGTCCTTGTTCAGTCAGATATTGTGTTGCCGAAGGGCCGAGTACTAGTTCGTCTATTTTCATACACGATTATAGTGGCCAGGCTTGGATTCATAAATTGATGCCTCACGCAGCATCCTTCGAATAAAGTTTCTTGCCTCTTCTTCAGTAAATTTGTTGGTCTTGGCAAGCTCCTTTACAAAGAGTTTTTCTTCCACAGGTGTCTTGCTGTCTCCTTCAAGTGATTTGAGGACGTCCATAAATAACTGCAACTTTGAAACCTCACTGTGTGGCCTTCCCTGAAGCACGCCAAGATCCACTTTGCCTGTATTGACGTCGACTCCTGCATCCTCAAGCATGCTTTGAATCAAAAATATAGCACGTTCTGCGTCTTCGCCGTCAACTTGGTCTTTCATCAACAGCCTAGCCCGTGCTGTAGCTAGTCTGATAAGGCCTCCAAGCTGCCTTGGCGTGACTGTGATCATTTCTTCTGATTCGACATTTCTCATCTTCAGATAGTATTCCAGAATCTTTTCTTCTGCTTCTGGTGTCAACACTGGATCTATTCTCTTACAGTATGACAGATATTTTGTAAAAATGTCAACATCTATTATTGATCTAGTGTCTGTTGTGCCTCGTTTGTGTAGTCCTATGATGTGTTGTGCGATGTTTCTGTCTTTTTCTTTTGATGGAATGTCGCGTACTACGAAAATGAGGTCAAACCTTGTTAATAATGGAACGGGTAGTGCTACGTTTTCTGTGATGTTTTTGAACGGATCATACTTGCCATACATGGGGTTTGCCGCAGCCAGAATTGATGTTCTTGCATTAAGTGTCGCCACGATTCCTCCTTTTGCAATGCTTGCAGATTGTTGCTCCATAACTTCGTGTAGCGCACTTCTGTCTTCTGGCTTCATTTTGTCGAATTCGTCTATGCAAACTAATCCTTGATCGCCCAAAACTACAGCGCCCGCTTCCAACATGAGAATTCCTGATTTGTCACGTACTACAGCTGCTGTGAGTCCTGCAGCTGTTGAACCCCTGCCAGAAGTGTATAAACCTCTCGGCGCAATTCTTGCACAAAACTTGAGCATTTCGCTCTTGGCCGTATTGTGAGATACAATTCCATTTGCAATGAATTTGTGAGATTTTGGAATTTCTACATCATAGACATCTCGTGGTTCTAGTAGATAGTTTATCTTAATTATTTTTTCATGTTCTTCATCGTGTCTTTGATCACGTCTGATTTCAAGTGCCCATTTGACAAGTTCGCTCAGTCTTGCAGCTTTGGAATTTGAAACAAATCCTATATGCTTTGCATATTTTACAATTGATGGGCCTCGTCTGATGACCAAGTTATTGCCAGTTTCGTGTTGGCTAACTCTTGAATGAATTCCAAATCTTAATAATAATAGCTGAACATCTCTTAACAGTTTGATGCTAGTTGATTTCAACTGTATTGCGCGTCTGGCTCTACCTTTGTTGAATACG
>JBFLWI010000048.1:0-10169 GCA_040757675.1 Thermoproteota archaeon
TTCATCTACTCCATGCAGGATCTGGTTTCGAAGCTTCCATGAGTAAGGCGACAAGATGGGTGGGAAATACCTGACAAAGGGTGCATGGAAGGTATAGTTTGAGGAGACTTCGATCGAGTCACCAAAAACTGCATATAGCATCTTTTTTCTTACTTCGAAGTTAAATGGAAAACTGCGACTGTTTACCTCTATTCCATTATCGAGAAAAACTACTGGCATGACCTTTACTTTTGCATCTTTTTTTAATTCATTGATGATTTCGACATGCGCGTTTGTAACGGGATTTAGGTGTGCAAGATAAATTGCAACTGTCAAACATATACACTAAATTCTAGTCCTATTTCAACGCTTGAAAAATCTGGGGACGATGGGACTTGAACCCATGATCTCCAGCGCCCGAGGCTGGCAGTATACCAAGCTAACCTACGTCCCCAAAGTTGGGACAAAACTATGCAATATTACTCTTGATTATCCGTATGACTCGTACTTGACTTCAAAGCTTCCATCGGGTCGCTTGTTTCTTTCGGTCACAAATCCTTTGGCACTCAGATAGTCCATACAGCCGTCGATCGTGCCCTGCCAGCCACAAATGTAAAACATTGTGTTTTGCGGGGTGACCTTTTCACCAATTAGTTGTTCGAGCGGAGATGGCTCACCATCTTTGGATCTTAGGAATGTCTCGACCCTTCCGGTCTGCCCGCTCCATGATCTGTTGAACCATTCTTGCGGCCTGCTAATTGAAGCACGGTACCTAAAATTCCACTTGTCACGGCCTCTATCTAGGCTCTCCATCTCTAAATCCGTAAAGAGTTGCTTGTAACTCAATTCATCTACATAACTTGCGCCATGAAGAACTACAATCTCTCTTTTGTCGCCTACTGCATGGAGGTGTTGTGCAAAACTCACAAATGGAGCAATGCCGGTTCCTCCGCCGAGGCAAACGATTCGTCTTTCATCCTTTTGGCCGTTTGGTAACTTGTCATTAATTAGGAGGGCAGCACCGGTTGGTTTGACCCAAGTAACTTCATCACCTTCTTTTGCATTGAAAAGCTGTGTGGTCAATCTACCTGGAAGTGGTTTTCTTACCCAGCGTATGACCAACTCGATGAATTTTTTGTTTTCTGGGTGTGATGCAATTGAGTATGCTCTTCTGATGACTTTACCTTCGCTTGGGACATTCATTCCTATGGTGATGAATTGACCTGGCTTGTATTCTGGCACAACGCCGTCGTTTGGAACGAGTCTGAATATTGCTAAATCTTCTTTTAATAATTGAACATAAGTAAGAGTTGCTTTGTTTTCTACGACCACAGACAGACCTTACTTATGACGGTTAAATATTTTATGATGGTGGTCGATGAAATTTCATCATCTCCAGCTAAACGTTAATAATCAATTCTCAAACTTCAAAGACGATCAGAATTTTTCTCTGGTTCTGTGGGCCGGTCGTCTAGACTGGTAGGATACGCCCTTGGCATGGGTGAGATCGAGGGTTCAAATCCCTCCCGGTCCACTTACAAATTGTTTTTTGCAAGAACTAACAGACTTTTGATTTCAGGATCGTTGAGGTGGCTAAACTTGTCTAGTTTTGAGAGTAGGTCTTTGTCACCAATGTCTATTGCTGACTTGATTGCGCTCTTTTTGACTTCTATATTTGGATCCTCAAGACACTTTCTTATTGCAGCTAGCGCCTCACCTGCCCTCAGAAAGCCTAAGGCTCCTACCGCACATGATCTGACCATAGCGCTTTCATCGTCGGTCAGCTCGGCAATGTTTGACACTGCATTTTTGTCGTTTCTGTTTGCTAGAACCAAGGCGGAATATCCCCTTACATTCTTACTTGTGCTTTTTAGTGCAGCAATCAAGATGGATGAGATGTCATTTTCATTTAGAACGAGCGAGCTGAATGCCTCGCCTCTAACTTCGATATCTCTGTCATCAAGAGCAGCAACCAAAAGTGAGATGGTCTTTGGCTCACTTGAGTTTGAAAGCGATTCAATGGCTCTGATTTTTTCTTCCTTTGAACCATGCTCCATGACTCTCTTTAGTTGTTCAAATGCGGTCAATTTTACGTACTAGTTATGCGTCAGTTAATAAGAAATTTTTGAAATCTTAGACAAATTTTCGTTTTAGATTTAAATTATCCATATATAGTTAACAGTGCATGTCCAGCGAAAACAGAGACGTAATTTTCATTGGCAAGAAACCATTGATGGCGTATGTGACATCTACGCTTATTCAGTTGGCAAACTTGCCATCAGTGCATATCAAAGCCAGGGGCCTCAGCATTGGACGCGCAGTAGATGTAGCACAAATCATCTCACGCAAAACAGAAAATGCTGGATACTCCATTGGTGAAATAAAGATAGGCTCTGAACAACTCGAATCAAAAGACGGTAAGTCACGAAACGTATCGACAATTGAAATCGAAGTAAAGAGAAACGCTCCATAGTGAGCTCTTTACTTGTACTTTTTTATTTTATCACCTTTTGTAGAGATTCTCAAGCTTTCTGAATTTTGACAGCTCAACTATTTCATTGAATTCATCAAAGCTGACCACCCTGTTTGCGAGTCTGGTAGTGGTTCCAGTCTTTTTCAGCTCCTTTAGTATCTGAAGCGATGCATAGGTATTGGCGTAAAGAACAGAAAGTGGGTACAGAATTATCTTAAAGCCCATCTTGTGAAGCTCTTTTGCGGACCTGATGGGGGTTGCGCCACCTTCAATCATGTTTGCGACAAGGGGTGCATTAATTGACTTACCAATCTCCCTCATCTCCTCGATGGATTTTGGCGCCTCAACAAATACTGCATCAGCACCTATCTTGCGGTAGTATTTGGCACGATCTATTGCCTCACCAAGACCTTTGGTGGCACGTGCATCGGTTCGTGCAACTATGATGAAATCCTTGCCCTTTTTTGCATCAACTGCTGCTTGCAGCTTTTCAACGTATTCTTCACGTTCTACGACTTCTTTGCCTGCCATGTGACCGCATCGTTTGGGCCACCTCTGATCCTCAAGAAACATGCCGGAAGCACCCGCTGCTTGCAGCTCATTTACAAGCTTCCATACGCTTAGTGCATTTCCATAACCTGTATCTGAGTCAACTATTACAGGTACTGATACTGCTCTGCAAATGCGTCTTGCATTTTCCAGAGTTTCTGTCGCGCCAATGAAACCATAGTCTGGCATGCCAAACAAAGTCGCAGATGTTCCATACCCGGTTTGAAACATTGCTTCGAATCCAACTTTTTGTGCAATCTTTGCGCCTATTGCGTCATAGACCCCTGGAATGACAAGCGGTTTTGAGGTATCGCTGATTAGTTTTTTGAGGCTTTTCAACAAAAGGAATGATGACTATAATTATTTATGAATAACTCTGGCGATCCGTACATCCACATCAAGTTACGGAGCGATCCTTACTCTACATAGGATTTAATTATGTCCGCCCTTGACTTCAAACCAATGACAAAGGTATTACTTCAACTGCTAATTGCTGCAGGAATATTGTCTTCGGCTACAATATTGACAACCAACGCGTATGCTGAAATCTGTGACATAAATTGTGAGGCTCCAACGATAGGCGTCATAAACAACGGACAAAGAATAGTAGATAACGGCCTAATAATCAACGGTCGCGCATTTACTGCAGAGGAAAACATCCAATCAATACCGACTATGACACTAACTACAGGAAATACAGCCAAGATAAAGCTTGAAGTTTATGAGGATGGCGGCGTAAACACAATAGAGCACGTATCTATTGCCATATCTGACTACAAAGATGACAGGAACCAAAACGAACTTGCAAGTATATGGCTAGAACAGGATTTCACAGGAGAACAAACTGTGACCGTTGTTGATCCTAATGGTGTCTTCAAGTCTGCCACGGCAAAAATGACTCAGATTGATCAATTTCGTGCGGTGGTAGAATTTTCCTTTAAGGTAATGAAGCCATTTGACACATCATCATTAGTTGTTGATATGTGGGACAATGGCAGGGCAGCAAGGACGAACGTCTTTCTTGATGCCGTCCGGGCAACTGGGAACGAAATAATCGACTTTGTGCCGTCATCCCCAAGTGCAGGACCTACTACTCCACTTAAGCAAGTTGCAGACGGTGTTGCCCCACAAGATGTAGAATGCAGAGAGGGATTTGAGCTTGTAATTCGCACCACTGGTGCACCAGCATGTGTCTATCCATTCACTGCAGAAATCTTGCGAAGTTGGGGAATGGTTGCCTAAAGGCAATTTTCAAACCATTTTCTTTTTTTAGTTTCAATCCAAGTTATTCTATTTTGATCTCTTTTCCTTTTTCTTCTTGGGCATCTAGTTTTTGAAGCTCTGACTGGAGGAACTTGCGGTATTTCTGCATCTCGTCTTTGGTCATTTTTGACACATTGGCACTCAATAACGTGCCCATCATGTTTATTCGTTCAATGAGATCCATGACGACAAACCTGCCTACGTTTTTTACCCGCATTAGAACTTCGAGTTGATTTTTCACTATCTTGTTGATGGCATCTAGGTCATCTGCAGTAGCACGTCCTTTTTTCGTTATCTGGTATTTTCCATCTTTTGTCTCCTCGATCAAACCCTCATCTAGGAGTCTTCCTAAGAGGGGGTAGATGAGTCCAGGTGATGGTCTCCACCTGCCCTCGCTTTGTTCTACTGCGGCATCGATGATCTCTTTGCCTGTGTGTGGTTTAGTTGCAAGCAACTCCAGAATGTAAAATCTGGAGAATCCTCTTGGTACTGAGCTGCCAACTCTTTGAAACCATTCTGTTACCATCACTAGCGATATCACTAGCGATAAATATAAGGGTTTTGGGACAAAAGTTCTGCTGCATATGAGAATGATTTAGATCTGTCTTGGCTTCAACACATATTTATCGGAATTTTTGCAGTTCAAGATAGCAAATGGTTGATTCTATAGAGTACGATGTGATTATAGTAGGTTCAGGGCTTGCAGGACTGCGTGCAGCAATAGAGGCCGCAAAGACTGCACAGTCGCTTAAGATCGCAGTCGTATCTAAAGTTCAAGTGATGCGCTCTCACTCTGTTTCTGCAGAGGGTGGAACAGCCGCAGTACTTTTTGAAGACGAAGGTGACAACATTGAGTCACACATCTATGATACGGTAAAGGGAAGTGACTTTCTGGCAGACCAAGATGTTGCTGAAAGGTTGTGCAAAGAAATGCCTCGCGAGATATACCAACTGGATCACTGGGGCATGCCATGGTCCAGAAGAAAAGATGGTAGGATTGATCAGAGGAATTTTGGCGGATATAGTTTTCCAAGAGCAACGTATGCATCAGACAAAGTAGGATTTTTCGAAATGCAGACGCTCTATGATACATGCCAAAAGTTTGACAACATTTCATTTCTCAATGAGTGGTTTGTTACATCGATAATTCACGATGGCCAGCAGTTCGTCGGCGTTACAGCAATTGAGCTATCAAGCGGCACATTCTACGTCATCAAAGCAAAGTCACTGATAATCGCAACCGGAGGTGCTGGACGAATTTACAGTTTTTCGACGTATGCGCTGTCTTCGACGCCGGATGGACTTGACATGGCGTACAGAGCGGGGCTAGCTCTAAAGGACATGGAGTTTGTCCAGTTCCATCCGACTGGAATTTTACCATCCGGAATACTAATCACAGAAGGAGCACGTGGCGAAGGCGGATATCTTCTAAACAAAGATGGTGAGCGTTTTATGAAAAACTATGCACCAAGTAAAATGGAGCTTGCACCAAGGGACATCGTATCACGCGCGATTATGACCGAAATCAAGGAAGGGCGTGGATTCAAACACGAAACCGGCGTTGACTGCATGAAGCTAGACTTGCGCCACATAGGTGATGAGAGGATCAAAGAAAAACTAGGTGCAATCAGGGAAATAAGCATCAAGTTTTCAGGAATTGATCCTTCTCAAGAACCACTTGATATCAGACCCGTGTGCCATTACATGATGGGGGGCATTCACACAAACATCGACGGCGCAACAGAGCTGAAAGGAGTGTGGGCTGCAGGCGAGGCCGCATGCAACAGTACGCACGGCGCAAACAGGCTAGGCGCAAATTCTACTTCGGAATGCATAGTGTGGGGCAAAATAACAGGATATCTGGCTGCAAAACATGCACTTGAGGCAAAGACCATCTCGCAATTCCCACATCATCTTGTCACATTGGAAGAAAAGAGGATCTATGACGGTATATTCAGAGGACAAGGCGAGGTAAACCCATACGAAGTAAGGCAAGAGCTTACAAACACCATGAACGACAAGGCTTACGTGTTTAGGACCGAAACGGAGCTTGTTGAGGGACTCAAAAAGATAAGAGAACTTAGGGCAAAGACTTGGAAGCACGTAGATGACAAAGCAAAAGAGTACAACACAAACTTTAGCAATGTCATGGAGCTTGATTCGATGTTTAGAGTGGCAGAAGTTGTACTTGTCGGCGCTATCAACAGGCGAGAGTCACGTGGCGCACATTCCAGGCTTGATTATCCTAACAGAGACGATGCAAACTTTTTACACCATACACTTGCATACTATGATCCGAAAGGCCCAATAATGAAAAAGCATCCAGTAACCATTACTAGGTATCAACCAGTGGAGAGAAAATACTGATGAAGCGAAACGAAAACAAAGAAGGAATCAGAGGGATGGCAAACCCTGGAAGATACGGGATAGAACGCGTAGCTTACTGGTTGATGAGAATAACGGGACTGGGGCTGTTGGCGTATCTTATTGGGCACGTCTATGAAACAAGCTCGATTCTAAATGGCAGAGAGGCGTGGAACGCAATGTTGGAGCTCACTCAGACTACCGAAGGCCACATCATACTTACACTTGTAATCGGAATGTGTGTGTTTCACACGGCAAACGGCATCAGGGTGATGCTGGGACACGGCGGCATTGGAGTAGGAAAACCTGCACGACCGGACTATCCATACATTCCTGCATCACAAAACAACATACACAAGCTGTGCATTTACGCGTCGATAGGCCTTGCAGCACTTGCAATGATGTACGGCCTGTCAGTCTTGTTTGGTGAATAAAGATGCGCGAAAGTGTGATAATGAAGATCCACTATGGGACTGCACTTGGCGCAGTCGTCTTGGTGGCAGTACATGTGTTGTTTAGGATCACAATGATGCCATACGGAGAATCACTAGAGTATGAGAATGTGGTGGCAAACTATCAGTTCATCCCATATGCAATAATGCTTGAGCTTATCTTGATTTTGCTGTCAGTGCATGGATTCAACGGCCTGAGGGTAATACTGCTTGAGCTAAAGCAGGGGAGAGCCTATGAAAAGGCAGTTACGTATGGCTGCATTGCAGCAATGGCAGGCCTGATTGCGTACGGTTCAAGAACTATATTGATGACAAGTATGGGGATGACATAGATGAGCGAAGCAACACAGATAGCAGAGGAAAAATCTTCAAACGAACCAATCTCGTCATCAAAGAGCATTACACTAAGAATTGCAAAATTCAACCCGGAGCATGATTCTACTCGACAATTTGTGGACTTTAAGGTGCCGTATGAGAGATGGACCACTGTTTTAGACGCCATCCTAGATGTCAAAAAACACCTAGATCACTCAGTGGCAGTTCGTTATTCTTGCAGGCAGGCCTCATGCGGATCTTGCGGTATGAAGATAAATGGGAGGCCAAGGCTTGCTTGCTTTACAAAGATCTCCGAACTAAACTCAGATGTAATCACAGTGGAACCAATGAACAACTACCCAATAGTAAGAGATCTTGTGGTCAACTTTGAGCGATTATTTGCGACTCACAAAAAGATGCAGCCATTCATAATTCGGGACGACTCTGAAGTAAGCGCAGGCACAAAAGAGATACCACAAAATCCAGAAGAGTTAGAACAATACATCCAATTTGCAAACTGCATCAAATGTGGCCTGTGCAACTCTGCGTGCCCCACCATGGCAACAGACTCGTCATTTTTAGGCCCACAGGCACTTGCACAAGCATACAGGTACATTGCAGATACTCGTGACAAAGGAAAAGACAAGCGATTAAAGATAATCGACGAGTCTCATGGGATCTGGAGATGCCACTTTGCAGGTTCTTGTAGTCAGGTGTGTCCAAAGGGAGTTGACCCGGCCATGGGAATCCAATTCCTCAGAGGATACATGCTGGGATTTAGAAAATAACTAGGCAGTCTTTGGCTTTTTTGGATTTGGGCTGTTGTTTACTTGGTTGTTTATTGCTTCTGCCATAAAGTGGTTTGAGACGTTGACTTTGACATCATCGATGCCGTCCAGCTTGAGTAAGTTGTCATGAATGTCTTGGCAGATCTTAAAACCAAACACTGCTGGACAAAACGGACTGGTTAAATGCAAATCCACTTTTACTTCTGAGCCGTTGATGTCTACGTTGTCTACGAGCTCAAGATCAGTAATTGATGTGTTGATTTCAGGATCGACTATTCCAGATAATTCATCAAAGATTTTTCTTCTCATTTCCTGCAAATCTTGTGTCATAAACAACAAATCATCATTGCTATATATAAAAGCATTATAACTCTAGTTTGATGTATCGCTCCCGCCTTGGAAAAAATCTGGACAAGCATACTTTGGAGTACGTTTCGTCAATATCTGATGATGTAGAAATTGCAATTTATGATATAGTCGGAAGCCAAGCTCACACAATCATGCTTTATGAAAACAAAATTCTCTCAAAGGACGAGACAAAAAAAATTTTGCTCGCGCTTGAGAGGCTAAAAAAAGAAGAGCTTGATAACAAATCTGGCGCCGAAGACATACACGAGCTCATCGAGTCTTTGGTGGTAAAGAAGATTGGAATCCAAGTTGGGGGCAAGATGCACACTGCTAGGTCAAGAAATGATCAGGTTGCACTGGATCTTCGCATGAAGATTCGTGACGACATCAATGTGATCTGTGATTGCATATTGGATCTGGTGGAGACGCTGATCAAGCTGGCAGAAAAGCACACAAGTACGACAATGCCGCTTTATACACATCTTCAACAAGCACAAATAGGAACATTTTCTCATTACCTGCTTTCGCACTCGGATGTTTTATTGAGGGACTTTGAGAGGCTGTATTCCAGCTTTGAGCGGGTAAATCAATCTCCACTTGGAGCTGGGCCAGTAGGAGGCACAAGTCTACCGATAAATCGGAACAGTACGGCAAGGATGCTTGGTTTTTCACAAATAGTGGAAAACACAATAGATGCTACGAGCAGCCGCGATGTAGTTGCTGAGTTTGTAAGTGCCGTCTCTATCTTGATGACAAATCTCAGCCGCATTGCGGAAGACTTGGTGATATGGTCGACTTCGGAGTTTTCATTTGTGGAGCTTTCAGATCAGTTTTCATCACCATCAAGTGTGATGCCTCAAAAGAAAAATCCTGATATCTTGGAATTGACACGAGGCAAGACTGCACGCGTGATTGGAAATCTGGTTGCAGTTTTGTCTAGTCTCAAGGGACTGGCGTCAGGATATGGGCGTGACTTGCAAGAGATCAAACCTGCAGTGTTTTCAAGCTCAAAAATTGCAATATCTGCACTAATCATTCTGAATTCAATGTTTGCCACACTCAAGGTAAACAAGGACAAAATAAGGGAGGCGGCGGAATCAGGTTACCTTACTGCGCTCGACATTGCAGAGGCACTCGTAAAAGAAGGGATTGCATTTAGGACTGCACACAAGATAGTCGGGAATTTGGTTCAGGCGGCACATCAAAAAAACAAGTCGCTTTCCGAGCTTACGGAACACGAAATCAAATCGGTTCAAAAGGAATTTGACGCAAAAAAACTGCACAAGATAATTTCTGCAATTGATGCAGAGTATTCGCTTAAGGCAAGGTCGTCTGCAGGCTCTGCTGGAATAACACAACAAAAGAAAATGATCGCTGTAAGGAAGACAAAGATCCTCAAATACAGGAAAAACATGAAGAAGAGAACTACTTTGATCTCTTCGACGATTACCGCATTGTCGCGTAAAATACAAAATTTAACAAAATAGCTTGAGTAGCGGGTTCGCGGGGAACTTTAACAATATTGTCCGTTTTTAGGACTGCTATTCAATTGTCAACTAGTTTGATCAGACATAATTAAACCTAAGAGTTTGTAGATTCTTGTATGGTAGAACTAATAGAACGATTCAAGAAGGATTT
>JBFLWI010000049.1:0-9294 GCA_040757675.1 Thermoproteota archaeon
ACAATAGAATAATTATCGTACCATAATTGAATAATTAGTACCAGTACAACTAATATTGAAAATTTTGAAAATTTGGCGGATGCGGCGGCCGGTGTTCCCAAACAGATGTAGAACCGCCAAAAATCAGAGTCTGAAAAAGTAGAATTCGAGTTGAAATTGGAAAACTGTGCTCAGAGAGTCTTGCCGGTAATCTTTTCGTAAGAAGTAACGTAGCGTTGTGACATTTTGTTTATGATGTCTTGCGGTATTGATGGTGCAATTGGTTCTTTTCCTTGCTTTCTTGCATCATCAAATTGTTTTTGGTAGCCGTTGGCAGTCAGCCAGTCCCGTAGTATTTGCTTGTCATATGCTTCTTGTATCCTGCCCACCACGTAGGACTCTTTTGGCCACATTCGATACTCATCAGGCCCTATCGAGTCACCAAGTAGGATCTTGCCGTCGAGTTTTCCGAATTCTAGTTTGAGGTCGGCCAAGATAAAGCCTGCTGCGTCTGCAGTTTTAGACATCAGATTGTAGATCTCAATTGATTTTGATTTGAGCCATTCAAACTCATCTTCTGTTACGAGTCCACGTTTGATTGCAATTTTCTTGTCGATTGGCTCATCGTGTTCTGCCTTGGTCGTAGGATCAAAGATGGGTGTTGGCAGCTTTGCCGCGATCTCGGTTTTTGTGCCTGCGGGCAAGCTTATTTGGCCATTTTTCCATCTCGAGATAAGGCTTCCATAGAAATAGCCTCGTACAACGCATTCCACTGGAATCATCTGCATTTTCTTTACAACAATCTCGTTTTTTGATACAGATTTCACAAAATGGTTTGGTACTGGGAGTTTGTTGAACCAAAATTCTGCAAACTTACAGAGCACCTCACCTTTGTGTGGAATTGGGTCGTGAAATTTGACATCGTATGCGGACACTCTGTCGCTGAATTTGAAAAGGAGTGTGCCATCTTCTAGATCGTACACGTCCTTTACCTTGCCTGAGCCGAGAAACTTCAATCTCAGATTTTGGTGCCGTTACTTCAATTATAACAATTGTGATGTATTTTTAATCTAGAATCATTAAGAAGTCATTATGTGGTTTTTGGTACTCGTTATCGCCTTGGCTGGCTTTATGCCCGCTTTTGCTGAAACGCAAATCTTTGATGAAAACCTTGTACTTGAGGTACACGTCAAAAACATTCCAGAAAACCCCACGGCTATGACCTTCGTTGGGGAAGATATTTTGGTGTTGCAAAGGTACAACGGCCAAGTGCGTCTAATTCGTGACGGTGTGCTGCAGGACAAACCAGTATTAGATGTCGCAGTTGCAAGAGATGGCGAAAGAGGAATGCTGGGAATCACATCCATTGGAAACACGGTATACATTTACTTTACGGCAGCAGACAAAGATAATGGTAAAGCAATAGAAAATCGAATTTACAAATATGATTGGAATGGAGCTGAACTTGTAAATCCAGTTTTGGTGAAGACCTTACCAAGCGATAATTATTATCACAATGGTGGTGCAATGACAAACTTTGGTGGACAAGTTTATGCAGTCATTGGAGACAATGGTAATTATGGAAGACTGCAAAATAGACCATTTGATTGGAAAAATGATACTAGTGTGATTCTCCGAGTTGACCCTCCAGGACCATACTATGCAATGGGTATTCGAAACAGCTTTGGTCTTGCAGTGGATCCTCTTACTGGAAATCTGTGGGATACTGAAAACGGCGACGATAACAACGATGAAATCAATTTGATTCCGGAAAATTTCAACAGTGGGTGGATTGAGATAATGGGTCCTGCAAAAAACCAATCTCAGATAGATGGGCTTCCAAAATATGGAAATTTTGTTTATAGTGATCCCGAATTCACTTGGGAGAAGCCGGTGGCACCAACTGCCATTTCATTTGTGAATTCAGAGCAGATCAAAGACTATCAAGACAGCGTGCTAGTTGGGGATTGCAATACTGGGAATATTTACAAATTCAAGCTGAACGCAGATAGGACTGGTTTTGTCTTTGACACTCCTGAGCTTGCCGACAAGGTTCTAAACGCTGCTGATCCTCCAGACGAAATCATCTTTGGCACGGGCTTTGGATGTCTTACAGACATCAAGATTGGCCCTGACGGATTCATCTACATAGTCTCGCTTTCAGAGGAGAGAATGTACAGAATTTTGCCGCGCGCTGCGGCCCAAACTGAGGAATCTAGTACAACTGTTGAATCAAAAGGTGGCTGCTTGATTGCTACTGCCACATATGGAACAGAGCTTGCGTCAGAAGTACAGCTGCTACGAGAATTAAGAGACAACAGATTGCTTCAAACGTCGAGTGGTTCTTCATTCATATCAGGCTTTAACGCAATTTACTATTCATTTAGCCCAACTGTCGCAGATATGGAAAGAGCAAACCCGGTGTTTAGAGAATCAGTAAAAGCAGCCATAACACCATTGCTTTCAACTTTGTCGATATTGAATTATGTGGATGTTGACTCTGAGTATGACGTACTTAGTTATGGAATAATGATGATTCTTCTCAACTTATGCATGTACATTATCGCCCCCCTATTTGTCATCATGAAATTAAAACACAGAATTGACCACTAAATAAGAAATCAAGTATTTTTGATGCCCAAAGACAAAAACTTATCAACAGAATTTTTGGATACAAATCATGCGTGACATAAACGAAATCATGCCAAAGATCCCCAACATGAAGTGGGGCGCCTTGCTAAACAAATATCCCACACAAAGAAGGGTAAAAGAACTAGACACCATGCTCCCTCACGACAAAAGATGGCATACTGTTTTTGATTTCGAAGATCACGTTTATGTCGACGACGTAAGGATCGCAAAAAAAGACAAAAAGGCGTGGACTTAGGAACCCATCATCCCAGGCATCTTAGGTGGAATTCTGTACTGTTTTGTGACCATTATCCCGTTATCTGCACTCACTGTGACAAACTGGAGTGGATTATCGGATGGAGGGGACAAGATAACTTTTTGGCCTGGAGTTAGTGTTCCAAGTTTTAGGGTATCGCCGTCACCATAATCAACTTCTACATTCGTAAGTGGTTTTCCGCCAGTATTTTGTATCATGACTCGTGCCGTAACGAAGAGGTTTTGTGGATCTTTGAACGGGTCGACTTCTATTTCGTAATCATTTGTTGCAAAGGAACCTTTTGATAAAGAAAATGCAGTCACACCGCCCACTGCTGCAATCACGGCAACTCCTGCGATGATCAGGAATTTGTACACTGCCATTGCTAAAATAATGCGAATCTAGGTATTAAGATTTCAGATTACTTGCCGCCTTGTTCTGGAATGGTAGAAAGTGTAGTTGTTGATACAACATTTGGAAGCTTTCTGATTTTTTTGGTCACCGTATCTGCCACATCCTTGTGTGTTTGGCCTACCACTTTGACAAAGATGTCATACATTCCATAGGTGCCGTGTGTTTCCTTTACGTTTTCTATTTTTAGTAGCTCACGCATCACGTCCATTTCGTGGCCCACTTCACACTTGACTAGGACAAACGCAATTTCCATTCTATTCGCCCTTCATTTCCTCACGTGTTTTGAATGTTGGTTTTATTCCAAGCGTGCTGTAATCCCCCGTTGTGCACGTAAAACACATCGAGTCCAGTGGGATTCCGATTGCGTTTGCAAGGTTTTGCGCATCATTGTAGCCCAAAAAGTCTGCACCTATATCGTTTCGAATTTTTTCAATTATTTCTTCATCGTTTTCAGATTGGTTTGCCCCAGTAGCAAGCTCATCTTGTGATGGAAAGTCGATTCCTGCGTAACAGGGGTATTTGATTGGAGGGTATGTAATCAGCATGCTGATTTTTCTTGCTCCTGCGCGCTTGAGTGCCTTGATTATTGCCTTTGAGCTTGTACCCCTCACCAAGCTGTCGTCAATTACTACGATGTGCTTGCCTGAAATTATTTCTGTAATTGGAATTATCCAGCGGTTTATTTCCACGCGGTCGCTTTGGTGCGGCTCAATGAAGCTGCGGAGTGGACCTTTCTTGCTATATCTGTCTTTGAGCAGTCCTTCGTCGAATTGAAGGCCAAGCTCCTGTGCATATCCGAGCGCTGCAGGTCTTGCAGAATCCGGCACCGGAATTACCAAGTCTGCGTCCTTTATTGGGAATTTTTTTGCAAGGAATTGGCCTATTCTCTTTCTTGCCACATAGATGTTCGTTCCCTCCATTCTGCTTGTGGGGTGTGCAAAGTAAGTAAACTCAAATGAGCAGTGCGCGTGTTTTTTTTCTTCAGAAAACATCTCTGACTCAATTCCGTTGCTGCTAAACTTCAAAAGCTCACCTGGTAGTACATCGCGGACAAGCTTTGCCCCAATTGCCGCAAGGGCAGACGACTCGGATGCAACAATTGTTACCTGGCCGTCTTCTTTTGAGCCAAGAACCATTGGTCTAAACCCTCGTGGATCGCGTGCCGCATAAACTGCGTTATCGTCTGAGACAAAGGTAAAACAGTACGAGCCTGCCATTTCATTTTTGAGAATAGACAGCGCACTTCCAAGCTTTCCGTTTGTAGACATCAAAGAGACAAGTCGCTGGGCTGCAATGAGTGTGTCACTTGAGTTCTGTGGTGTAAACGTGCAGCCGCCAACCATGTTTGCAAGCTCTGCTACGTTTGCTATTGTACCATTATGGGCAATACAGAGATCTTTGACTTTGAGTGGTTGTGCGTTGTCAAGATTACTTCTCCCTACCGTCGAATATCTGACATGTCCTATTGCCGCAGGCGAGGCGTATTCTTCTGTTATCTTGTCAAATTCGGATGAGGCTGTAGAAACCAGTCCAAGCCTCTTGAGTGGTGCTTTTTTTGGAACCGCCAGCCCCCAAGCTTCTTGTCCTCTGTGCTGAAGAGCCCTGAGTGCATCAATTACCATAGGTATTACGTTGGAGCCGTCTTTGCTGTAGATACCGACTACCCCACAGTTTTCCTTAACCATGCAACACCAGATCCCTTAGTGAATTAAACCACTTGTCATGTGCTTTATCAACCCTTAGTTTTGCGACCTGCTTGTTGTTATTTGTAAATATGATATTATCACCATGGAATTTTCCAACCAGGCCAAATTCCACTTGGCTTTTCTTTAGCGTGTTAGTCACAGAGTCCAGTTGAGATTTTTCTATTACCAAAACATACCTGGAATGACTCTCAGAGAACAAGACTTTGTCTTCCGGCATATTTTCTTGCGGTATGTTTTCAAGTGCAACTGTGCAACCAATATTACTAGTCATTGCAAGCTCGCATACTGCCACGGCTATGCCACCTTTTGAGCAGTCGTGAGCTGCCTTTATCTTTTCGCTTTGAATCAAAGACAGAATAGAATCCATGTTTTTCTTTGATTCGGTTAGATTGACTTGGGGGCATTTTCCTCCAATAAAATCATGAATGTATTCATAGTACTCAGAGCCGCCAAGCTCGTTCTTTGTCTTGCCGACTATAATCATAAGGTCACCGTCTTCGATTTTTTGCGGCTTGAGTGGTTTTTTGTCAACTAGTCCCAATACCCCAATCAATGGAGTTGGTTTGATCGGCCCTTGTGGCGTCTCGTTGTAGAGGCTGACTTTGCCGCCAACACACGGGATGTTAAAGAATTTTGAAAACTCGGTTATTCCTTTTAGAGATTCTAGAAATGTCCAAAATATCTCTGGGTCTTCTGGATTGCCAAATTGGAGGTGATCTACCATGCCAATCGGCGTCGCGCCAGTGCACACCACGTTTCTGCATGCTTCCTCAAAGCATCCCATTGCACCTTGTTTTGGATCCAAATAGCAGTGCTTTGGATTCCCATCGATTTTTGCACTGAGGTATTTTCCGTTATCCAGTCTGAGCACGGCTGCGTCTGAGCCAGGTTTTACTGTCGTACGGATTCCTACCTCGTGGTCGTACTGCCCATACACCCAGATCTTGCTTGCGATATTTGGGTTTGCAAGCATCTTCAGTATTGTCTTTGAGAGATCAGAGACAGGTTTTGGTTCCGGCTTTTTTTGTAATTGTTTTATGTACGAAGGCTCTTTTGCTGGCCTGTCAAGGAGTGGTGCGTTTGCAACGATCTCCGCTGGCATGTTGGCAATGATTGAGCTGTTGCTTTTGACTTTCATCATCTTGTCCGAAGTCACCTTGCCGATTACTGAGCAGCTGACGCGGAATTTGGCGCAAATTGCTTTGAGTTTTTCGAGCTTTTGTTTGTCGGTGATTATGAGCATTCTTTCTTGTGATTCCGAAGTCATTATCTCGATCGGATTCATATTTGGCTCCCTTGTATGGACCTGGGTCACATCAAGTTCTATTCCCACCCCAAGCGCATCCGCAGTTTCGGAGATAGCACATGAAAGGCCACCACCACCCAAGTCTTTTACCGCCTTGATGCATCCTTGGTTTCGCGCCTCAAGTGTGGCCTCAATTATCAGTTTTTCAATGAACGGGTCTGGGATTTGCACTGCTGAGCGATCCTCAGATTCCAATGAGTCGGATGCAAACTGTGAGCCGCCGATTCCGTCGCGACCAGTAGAGCCACCAATCAGCACTACGATGTCACCTTCCTGTGCGTTGTTTTTGATCAGCTTTTCTTTTTTCCCAAATCCGATTGAAGCTACATCCACTAGTGCATAGTTTGCATAGCATTTATCGAACTCAACTTCGCCCCCAACTGTTGGAATGCCAAGACAGTTGCCATAATCCGCAATTCCAGTTACAGCGTTTTTGAAAAGCCATCTGGCGTGTTGGTCTTTTTCAATATCTCCAAACCTCAGCCCATCCAGTATTGCAATCGGGCGTGTACCAGCAGACAGAATATCTCTAATGACTCCACCCACACCTGTGGCTGCTCCACCATACGGTTCAACAGCAGATGGGTGGTTGTGGCTTTCAATGTGTACTGTGACTACGTATCCATCTCCCACATCTAACACTCCAGAATCGAATCCCTTCTCATGGATTACGCGTGGGCCTGATGTGGGAAGCATTTTGAGGTGTTTTTTCGATGACTTGTACGAGCAGTGTTCTGACCATTCCGCTGCCACGATGTGGAGTTCGGTCTCGTTTGGCTTGCGACCTATTTTTTTTGAGAGGTATTGTAGTTCTTGAGGTTGCAGACTCATCTTCTTGCCCCAACCGTTGCAATGAGGGATTCAAAAATGAGGGATGATGGCTTTGAGTCGCGCGGATTTATCTCTGGCTCTACTGCACGTTCTGGGTGCGGCATCATTCCAACTACGTTTCCTTCCTTGTTGCATATTCCCGCAATGTCAAATACAGAATCGTTTATGTTTTCACCATAACGGAACACTATCTGGTTGTTCTTCTTTAGTTTCTCAAGTGTGGCCTTGTCCACGTAATATCTTCCTTCGCCATTTGCAATCGGGATTGGAATTCTTTGTTTAAGCTTGAATTTGTTTGTAAATGGAGTCTTGTTGTTTTCTACTATGAGCTCAGTCCAGCGACACATGAATGTAAGCGAGGTGTTTTTGAGCAAGACACCAGGCAAAAGTTGTGCCTCAACTAGAATTTGAAAGCCGTTGCAGACGCCAAGAACTGGCATTCCCTTGTCTGCCATTTTCTTTACGTCTGCTATTACCGGGCTGTGGGCGGCAATCACTCCTGCTCTAAGACGATCTCCGTAAGAAAATCCGCCCGGCAGGACTACTGCATCAAGATCCTTTGGGAGCTTTTCTTCGTGCCAGAAATAGTTGACGTCCAGCTTGAAGACGTCTTGCAAGACATGATACATGTCTCGATCGCAGTTGCTGCCCGGAAATACGACGACGCCAACCTTCACACGTAAAATTGAATAGTGAGATTATTAAATCAAATCGGAAAAACTGCATCGCGGTTCTCCACAACAAATCTTTTTTATCTGTAAAAGGCCACTCAAACTATGGGACATATAAGAGACATCATGAATAAACATGTAATCACAATATCAAAAGACAAAAGTTGTCTCGAAGCAGCAACGCTGCTCAAAGATAAGGACATTAGTTTTCTAGTGGTCATGGAGGGAGAAAACCCCGTAGGCATAGTCACCGAGGCCGACTTTGTGAGAAAGCTTGTGGCTGCCGACAAGATCGCGTCTGAGCTCAAAGTCAAAGACATAATGTCTCCAAAGTTCAGGTGGGTCGAACCTACAACCACAATCGAGGACGCAGTTCAAAAGATGCTAAACAACAACATACGAAGACTCATAGTACTTGAAAATCAAAAACTCGTCGGTGTAATTACGCAGACAGACTTGGCAGCATACCTGCGAAGTAAGCTGCTAATAGATGAAACCGTCAAGTCCATTGGGAGCGAAGACTAGACTACAGAAAATGTTACCTTGCTTACCATCGGATTGTAGATACGCAAGTCATCGCAGAGTTTTTTGACTGTTTCTTGTGCTTTTTGTTTTGTTGCAGCATCGATTTGGAATTTGAGCATTTTTGCTGAGCGGATTTTTTTAACTGAGGAATAGCTGCCTTTTAGCACCAAATCGTTTAGAATAGTCTGACCTTCAGGGTCGCTCATGCTTGGCTTGTTTTCAATTATGACATGTACCTCAAAAAGTGGCATGTTTGCACAATATTTTTCTCTAATATAATCTTCAATTCAGAAAATATCGGAAAACGATTCGAATTGAATTTATAGTACAATGACAGTCAAAAGCTGAATTGAGCAGATATAGATACTGGAAGATCACAGCCGACGAGATTTCGAAGGCATCGTACGATCAGAACAAGGTTCTCAACTGGGAGATAAAAGGAATCAAAGAGCCAGAAGACCAAGCGATCTTCATTGGCGTGTTTTTGTACAGATATGGGACACCCATGGACTACACACCAATCAAGGGAATTGCGTTTTACCACAACAATGTAGAAAAATCCGAAGTGGACGAGGTAACCAAATTCCTCAAAGGCAAATTTGGTGGAGAGTCAAAAGAAAAGAACAGCAGAGTGTTTTTGGAAGGCTCAAAGGAGATCTATTCTGGTGAAGAAATTGGCAAGCTTGCAAAGGAAATGGAGTCAAAGTTCAAGTTAAGGGCAACCATATCAATCGAATTCCAAGATATCACGGAAGAAGAGCGAAAAAAATCAGGTCTTGCGGACGCCAAACTCCTTCCTATTCCAGGCAAACACTAAAAGCGACTTTTCGCAACCTAAATAGAGATTCACGTCGTAAGTATATCAGAAATGTCTGAACTCCAGGGAATTTATGCACATCTGGCAGAGTTGCGCAGCAGACTAGTAAGAATTGTAATTTTTGCAGGCATTATGATCACCTTTGTCTTGACTTTTCG
>JBFLWI010000050.1:0-9018 GCA_040757675.1 Thermoproteota archaeon
TTTTCAAAAAAATTTAAAAAATTTTTTCAGCTAATTAGCTGAAATATCAGCTTCGGTTTTACAATCAAAGAATATTTTCTAACAAATCATACCATACGACATTATCTAGTGCATGATGAAATGTAGCACAAAATCACGCACAAAGAGGGGATTTCCCTTTTTACCATACATCGTCTACTTCATCTAGTTCCTTATAGTCAATTGGTTGATCCTTGCGCAAAATCTTGAGCCTCGATATGTCCCTATCAAAGATCAGATCTGCGGTCCAGTCAAGTAGTATCCTCAGCCTTTTGTTGAATTTTGGGATCTTTCTGAGATATACAGTTCTCCAGAGCCACCATGCCACTATACCGTAGATGTTGAAACCAGAGATCTGCGCGATGGCAGTCCTTTTTCCAATTATTGCCATCTGTCCCTTTGAGACATAGTCTATCTTCTTTTTTGGCCTGCCTGATATTTCGGCATAAAGGTTGTAAGCTGCAATCTTTGCCTCCGCCTCCGCGTTTTGCGCAGTGGGTGGATAGGGTTTGTTCGTTCTGGGGTCTATTGTAAGACTGCAGTCTCCTATGACATACACTCCAGGAAATTCTGGCACCTCCAGATACTCGTTGACAATTACCTTTCCGCGGTCTGTCTTGAACAGTGAGTTCTTGATGGTATCAACCGGCGTGACACCTGCGGTCCACACAAGAGTCTTTGTTTGGATTGCGTCAAGCTCTGCCTGCTTGACTGGATTTTTTGTTGCATCGACTACGCTCTTTATGATGACTTCGGAACCATCAAAGCTTAGAACCGCTGTGTTTAGTTTGATCTCGATCCCACGCTGGATAAGCTTGTCTTTTGTGAATTTTGCTAGTTTTTCAGAAAAACCTGGAAGAACCACTGGAAGAGCTTCAAGTATGACCACCCTGATGTCTTTTTCAGAGATATTTGGATAGTGTTTTCTTGCATCAAGCAAAAAATCGTGCATCTCTCCTGCTGTTTCTATTCCCGCAAATCCTGCACCAACTATTACAAAAGTCAGCAGGCTTTGTTTTAGAATTGGATCGGTTTCATTTTCTGCTTGTTCTAGCATGTCTATGACTCGGTTTCTTAGCACGACTGCGTCGTTGAGTGTCTTCATGGTGTAAGCATGGGCTTCTATTTCCTGATTGCCAAAAAAGTTGGTCTGCGATCCCAAGGCCACTACAAGATAGTCATAGTTTAGTGAGATTCCTCTTTTTTCGCGTGTCCCATAAAATGTGACACGCTTGCCATACGGATCAATATTTTTTACCTTGTTTTCATAGAAGGTCGTCTTTTTGCAGATCATTCTGATTGGTATGATGATGTGCCTTGTCTCTATCATGCCTGAGGCAACCTGTGGCAACATGGGTGTGAACAACAAAAAGTTGTCTTCTGAGACCAAGACAAGCTCGATGTCAGGGTTGTGTTTAAAGTAGGACTCTAGCTTGCGTGCGCATTCTACGCCTGCAAACCCGCCTCCAAGTATAAGGATTCTTTTCTTTGTCACCTAGTTACTGCCAATTAAGTCGTTATAATGTTTAATTAACTAGATTCAATACAGTTTTTGTAAATTTTACTATATGTGTAGACTAATGCAGTATTTCAATTGATTTTGAGTGTTTAATTACATCGGTGATTTCCGAAGAAGTAGTTTTTTTGAAGCAATATTTCAAAGCCAACTGCTCTACCAGATTCATTAACATCAATAAATCTATCAACACCCACTGGAATGGTCTTTGCTACTTTGTTATTATCCAATTTAATGTATAATGCTCGGTGCTTCCTGATCAAAACATTGAAGCCATATGCTCTTAGATCTCCTTTGTCTATCCAGATTACTGTAATTATTAAAACAGCGGTATTAAACTTGCCATGAACTACCAAGAGCTATGTTGTTCTCTGAAAGGAGTGTTTGATATCAGTCCACAACTTTTGTAATTCTCCTTTATTGTATCATGGATTGTTTCATAGGGATTGTTTATCACGAATTTTATTAGTTCTACTCTCCTTTTGAGCGCTCTTTCCATCGCATGTTTTGTCATCTTGATACGTAGTTTATGACCAGACAAACATGTAGTAAGAAATTAGCTACTTTTCAAACTGGGGCTATTATGGTATCTAAGCATGGTTAAAGTAAAATAGCACAAAAATCAATGCAAAGCACATGAAAAAGGAATATGTCGTAGTCCGAATCGATGCAGCACCAGATGGCGCACCATATGTGGTTCTGTCATTGTCATTAACAAAGGACTTTAAGGAATCACAGTCATTCCCACAATCTCCTTTTGGTACAGGAGTAATGGGCTTCTCAAATATGGATGAGATGATGAAGGGCCTAAACAAGATGCTTTCTGGTGGCCTCTATGGAATGCCAGGAGGCATAACTAGCATCAAGCTGGACATGCGTGAATACAAAGAGCTTGGCGTCTCAGTTGGAGACAAGGTATATCTGGAGATATCCAAAGCCGAAAGCTTGGGTGTCTAGTTATCTCGAAATCTCTGCCCTCAGTACTTCGTATGCTTTTGATGCATCCTCTTCTTTGAGAACCAGCACTATGTCGTCCTGAGAAAAGAACGCGTTTTGCATCTCAATTCCGTTGTTGTGGAGTAATTCTGCCACATATGACACTACATCTGAGCGATTTTTTTCCTGTGGTATTCTTATCTTTATTTTGGCTAAGCCGTCACTGAAAAAGTTCTTTGCGGACGGAAAAGACTCAAAGATCCTTCGTATATCTGCCAGATCCTCAGTCAAGATGCGAAACGTAGAGTCTGCCAGTCTGAAAAATTCGTAGTCAGAGTCATATTGCTCAAACTTGTTAAGAATTGACGTGGCCTCGTTTTTGTCAATATCGCTTGCAGAAAACTTGATGTCTAGAATTCCGTCTGTAAGAGAAAGTCTTGCATTTTTGAGGATCGATTCGGATTTGACATCCTCTTTTTCAGTAAACGAGTCGGCGTAACGCTTAATGGCCACTACGATAGTATTCAGGTTTACTGGGTTACCAATCTGCCTTTCTACATCAGGTTGTATCTTAACTGCAAGTGCCGTATAGTTGATGACGTCCATTTTCATACAGTCATAAATGGAGCGATTTCTTGTTATGATCTCCCTCACTACTTCTGGGACGGAAAGATTTGCCGTTCTCACAAAAATTCTTATACTATGTCATATATAATAGTCTTATGTCACTTTTCCTTTTAATTTGCAAAATCTTTATATAATGTCATATATATTACATATAGTGATGAATTATGACATTGTTCTTTGATGACGAATTCGACAGGCTCTTCAAAAGAATGTCAAGGTCGTTCATGGATCTTGATGACGTTTTCGAAGAGGCTGCAAGACGTGGCGGCACCACATTTGGACCATTTTATTACGGTTATTCAATGACCGTTGGTCCAGACGGAAAGCCGCACATAAGAGAGTACGGAAATGTCCGACCTGGTTTGCTTCCAACTGCAGACACAAGAGAGCCACTCATTGACACCATCGTAGACGAAAAAGAGCAGATCCTAAAACTGGTAGCTGAGATGCCCGGAGTCGAGAAAAAAGACATCAAAGTAGTGGTAGATGGAAATGTAGTCAAAATAGATGCAGAACACGGTAACAAAAAATACCACGGAAAGGTACCAATCAGAAATAAGATCGACCCAGACTCGGCAAAGGCCACATACACAAACGGCATCCTTGAAGTTCAGTTCAGGCTAAAGGAAGACAAACCAAAGGGCAAAACTGTGGAGGTTACCTAAACCTCTATTTTTTTGGTGATGATATGAGCGAGATTATACTTAGAATTGACGAGACATCTCAACGCCATGTAGGCAAGGGAATAGCCGTAATAGATCCCAAAGTAGTCAAAGAAAATAACTGGCAGACAGGCCAAATCGTGGAGCTTTTAGCAAACAAAAAGACCCATGTAAAGATCTGGCCTGGTTCCGCAGAGGATTACGGTTCTGGAATCATACGAATCGACGGCCTCACAAGGCACAACATTGGCGCAGGAATCGGCGAAAAAGTTTCACTTAGACTTGTAAATGCTGCTGAGGCAGAACAGATAGTTCTTTCTCCTATTGAAAAGATCTCAGTGGAAGGACTCCAAGAATACATGTCGTCATTGTATGAGGGGCACGTATTTACCACTGGAGACACCATCATAGTTAACACACATCTTGGAGGAAGGACGCAGCTTGTTGTCACATCCACTACCCCGTCGAAGCCTGTAATAGTCACCTCAAAGACGCAATTCAAGCTAGGCTCGATGACAAAGGCAGTAGACAATTCCATACCAAGAATCACTTATGATGACCTCGGAGGCCTCAAAAAAGAAGTCCAAAAGATTCGCGAAATGGTGGAGCTTCCAATGAGACATCCGGAGCTATTTGAAAAACTAGGCATCGAGGCTCCAAAAGGCGTGCTTTTGTATGGTCCACCAGGCACGGGAAAGACCCTTTTGGCAAAGGCGGTAGCAGGCGAGACGAACTCCCACTTTACAGCCATTTCCGGCCCTGAGATCATGGGCAAGTACTACGGTGAGTCCGAAGAAAGGCTAAGGGAGATCTTCAAGCAAGCAGAGGAAAACACTCCAAGCATCATATTTATCGATGAAATCGACTCCATTGCACCAAAACGCGACGAGGTTACAGGCGAGGTCGAAAAAAGAATCGTCTCACAACTTTTGACGTTAATGGACGGAATGAAGTCACGTGGTAAAGTTGTAGTAATTGCTGCAACGAACAGACCTGATTCAATCGATCCCGCACTAAGACGACCTGGAAGGTTTGACAGAGAAATCGAGATAGGAATTCCAGATGAGGAAGGCAGACTGGAGATACTGCAGATCCACACAAGGGGAATGCCACTTGATGACAAAGTCAATTTGAAACAGTTTTCCAAAGTGACACACGGATTTGTCGGAGCTGATCTTGAGTCTCTTGCAAAAGAGGCAGCAATGAGATCCCTAAGAAGGATTTTGCCCGACATAGATTTGGATCAGGAAAAGATCTCAGCTGAGATCCTACAAAAGATCAAAATCACAGATGAGGACTTTAAGGAGGCATTAAAGGATGTAAGACCTTCGGCACTCAGAGAGGTCCTAGTTCAGATACCAAATGTGACTTGGGATGATGTGGGAGGTCTTGACTCTCTAAAAGAGGAGCTCAAAGAGGCAGTGGAGTGGCCGCTAAAGCACAAGGAAGCCTTTGAGTATGTTGATGTATCACCACCAAAAGGAATACTCTTGCACGGCCCACCCGGAACAGGCAAGACGCTCATTGCAAAGGCACTTGCAAAGATGACAGAGTCCAACTTTATTGCAATCAAGGGTCCTGAGCTTCTCTCCAAATGGGTAGGCGAATCTGAAAAAGGAGTACGTGAGGTCTTCAGAAAGGCAAGACAGGCTGCTCCGTGCATCATATTCTTTGACGAGATAGACGCGCTTGCTCCAAGAAGAAGTGGCGCAGACTCTTCACACGTCTCAGAAAATGTGGTATCCCAGATACTTACGGAAATTGATGGCCTCGAAGAGCTTCACAACGTGTTAATAATCGGTGCAACAAATAGGCTAGACATAGTAGACGAGGCCTTGTTGCGACCTGGAAGATTCGACAGAATAATCGAGGTTCCAAAACCAGATGCGTCAGGACGAAAACACATCTTTGAGATTCACACAAAGAAAAAGCCACTTGCATCGGATGTAGATCTATCAAAGCTAGTAGAGATCACTGACGGCTACACGGGTGCAGAGATCGCAGCTGTGTGCAACAGAGCAGCCATTGCAGCACTTAGACGACATGTGAGTGGCCAGGCAAAGAATGTAAAAGACATCAAGATAACTCAGCAGGATCTTCTAGACGCAATTGAAAAGGTAAAGCCGATCACAAAAGAGCAAACAGTAATTGCATAGACTGGGAAAATATTTTTTCAATATTTCCCCCTTCAATTTTTATCCACTTACAGAATATTTGCCATCTTTTGTTATCTACATCTGGATATTAAAAGAAGGTAAATGTCACACCAGTCGAGTTTTCAGAAAATGACATAATCCGCATAAATGCGCCAGTCATTTGTTTTTCTGTTGGACCTGCATGGATGTATATCATGCCAGCTTTTTCGTTAATTTCAAATCTGATGAATACTTCGCTTATTGGAGTTACTGCTTTGTAACTTCTGTTTTTTTTGATTGTTTTTTTTTGATGAACTATGTGCTCCATTTTGGAAGGTTTTCCATATTTGAAAGAAAATCAAAGACCTTTGCTTTTGGAGCAGCGACCACGCATGACTTACTTGGTGATTGATTTCAACGATCAACGCAGTTCTAAATAATAGTTAAAACTATGGGTTTGAATTAAAAAGAAATTTTTGATGACTGAACTTAGTCGATAAGTTCAGTCCAGCCTTTAACGAAGACTGAGTTCTTGTATAGAGGAACTGGTTGACCTACTGTGAAGTCCATTGGTCTCATCCAGAAGATTGCCTTTGTTGGGCAAACGCCGATGCATGCACCGTCGGAGATGCATCTTTCTGGATAAAAGACAAATGCCTTACCTCTTTTCCAGCCTTCAACTGGTTTTACTCTAAGTACATCTGGTCCCAAGCTTGTGCAGATTTCAACACATAGTGCGCAACCAATGCACATCTGTTCACCAATGTCTGGTAAAATTGCTACTGGCATTTTTATCGAATTTCTTTACCTTTTGGATCTTAATATAATTTCCCTAAAAATCTCCAATTATAACGGCGTTAGAGAATTTTTAACGCTGTTATAAAATTTTGATCGCAGTTCAGAGCAGATCAAGCTCCGAAAGATCAATTGACGATTTTGTGAAATTCTGATCATCTACTAGATCTAAGTGAAGAGCTGAGTTCTGTCTCCGAACTGAAAAATGGTTCATCCCTTCTACTTCCACTATGTGTCTGCCTATTGCGGATAGTATCCACCCCTCGTCTTTTTTGTATTTGGAAATGCTTCCTACAAGAATAGTCGAATCGGATTTTTGTCCTATACTTGCAAGCATGATCAATGCGTTGTTGATGAGTTTGCCTGCGTTTTTTTGGTCTGCAAGAACCGTAAAGAAGCCGTTGAGAGAATCAATTATGACGAGGTATCGCTTTTGTGATATCTGGTCTAGCGTTTCTGCAAGTAATTTTTTCCATGTGTCTTCCCTTGGTTGATGCACAGTCGTGTTCTCATGATGCGGTAAGATGTTTGAGGCAAGGTACCCACTATACAAGAGATCAAAATCAAAGTAAATGGTAGGGATCTCTGTTATTGCCGCTGCTTTGTGAAAAAAATACGTCTTTGTGATTGCATTTTCAAATGAGATGGAGCCAAGTGGAGAGCTAAGGATCAATTTGCGGATTTTATCTGTGGCAACTGGATTTTTATCCAACAAGAATTAGTCAAATGTGTGATATAATAATGAATTTGGATGATGAGTTTGTTTCACAATCATTTGTAAAGAGTACTCGCATATACCTCAATAACGCTTCATCTTCACTTATTCCCATCAACACGATGAAGGTAATGACTGATTTTATCATGCAGTACAATACGCTTGGTCCTGATTCGCTGGATTTTGCTGCCTTGCTTGCAGAAAAAAGCATATTGCTTCGAAAGGCTCTCTCAAAGCTTCTCAGATGCAGGCCGGAAGAGATAGTCTTCACACAAAGCACCACAGAGGGGATCAATGCAGTTGCAAGCGGAATGGCGTTTCCAAAAAATTCCAACATAGTAATCCGCGGAACCACTCATGAACATCACTCTAATTATTATCCTTGGCTCCGATTAGCAAAGCAGGTAGAGCTTCGCAGCTTGTCAGTGGATCAAGACGGCTTTTTTGACATCGCAGATCTTCAGAAAATTATCGACAAGAACACAAAACTTGTCGCACTAAGTCACGGCCTCTACAACACCGGAGCAATACTTCCGGCAGAACAGATTGGTAAAGTGCTCAAAGAAAAAGGAATTACATATTTTCTTGATGCCGCCCAGACCGTTGGTTGCATAGGCGATTATGACTTTACAAAGACTGGTGCCGATTTCATCGTCTTTAATGGTTACAAGTGGCTTTGCGGCCCAATGGGAATAGGAATTCTTGTGTGCAAAAAAGAATCTGCCGGCCTGCTTGAGCCAATGCAGCTTGCAGGAGAGTCGGCAATGTTGTACGACACAGACAAGCTTGCATACAAGGAACTGCCAGACAAACTACAAGGTGGATTTAGAAACTTTGTGGCAGTTGCAGGCCTTGAGGCCTCCATCTCGCTTTTACTCCACTTAGGACTTGACAATATAAGAGAGAGGATAATAGGCCTTGCAGATCTTTTGCGGCAAGAGCTTGCAAGAATTCCTGGCGTTACCCTGTATGGACCGTCGGACCGACAAAAGAGGACAAGCATTGTGTCGTTTTCGCTTGCGGACAGAGATCCACAACAGATTGTAGAATCACTTGAAAAACAAAGGATCATTCTTGCAGTGCGAGAGATTTCTGATAAGAAAATTGTGCGTGCCGCACCTCACTTTTTTAACACCGAATCAGAAATTTTGGCCACAGTGGACGCAATCAAGAAACTATAGTTTCTCTTGTTCGTCGATTACCATCATTGTGAGCGTGGATTGAACCTTCTCTATTTTTCGTATCTTGTTGGTTATGACGCTCCTGAGGTGATCGGCGTTTTCTGACTCTATTTTTACTACTATGTCGTAGATACCATAGACTCCCTGAACTTCGTACTTGAGTCCTTTTTCGACTGCGAGAATTTCTTTTATTTTTGTGATTATTTCTTGGTCAGAACCCAAATCAGAGTTCAAAAGAATGAACGCAGTAGGCAATGTAGAAGTAGTTTGAGTGAGGTCTATTTAATATCTTTGATTAGTGAAAAATAGAAGTTGTCCCACAATAATTTTGTGAAACCATTAGATCTTACTCTGTCGATATCAGAAAAAATTCCTACCTTTCCCGGATCGCCGCAACCGCATTTCATTGAGTGGGCCGAGCTGAAAAAAGATA
>JBFLWI010000051.1:0-8800 GCA_040757675.1 Thermoproteota archaeon
AAAAAATGCGGGAGGTGGGATTTGAACCCACGAACCCCTAAGAGATAAGGGCCTAAACCTTACGCCTTTGACCGGGCTTGGCAACTCCCGCAGAAATGCTCCAATTTAACACAAACTTATTGTTTACCATGAATCGACTATACTTAGACAAAAATGGAACAACTCAAATTCATTCTAAAATCAAGCTTTTTGTATGCCGCACTCTCTATGGCATTTTCCACAATAGGGCTGGCCCCCTTCTTTGGCGAGATCCTTCCGCAAAGATACGTGATCGGCAACCCCCTTGAGGTGAGCGGAATATCGCCAGAGCACGTAATAGGTCACATTTCGTTTGGCCTAATCGCAGGCCTTGCTACACTAAAGCTAAGGTACATCGTAGTAGCCGGCCTCCTTCCAATCGCACTCGACGCAGACCACCTAATCCAGTTCCTGAATCTGGAGGCGGTGCCAAGGCTTGGCCACTCTGTTGCGTTTGGCCTGCTTGCGGCGCCTACAATGATGGCGCTAACTGGCAAAAAAGATCTAATGCTTGGCGCAGTCTCATTTTCCGCAGTCCTCTCGCACATCTCGTTTGACGTGCTGCTAGAAAGCGGCTCCAAGTTCCCATTTCTGATACCATTCCAAAACAACATGGTGCCAATCCAAGGCGCCGATTGGATAGTGTTTTTGGCAGCAGCAGTGGCCATAATCGGCACTGTCTCACTTCTCACAAAAAAGGCGCAACCAATACTGACAAAGCACAAATCCAGCACGTAGGGATAACAGAAATGGGCAGGCTGTTTGGCACAAACGGAATTAGAGGAATATTCCCAGACGCGCTCAGCCTGCAGTTCATACACGACATCACGCTCTCTATTGCAACCTATTTTGGAAAAGGCCCAATACTGGTAGGATATGACGGAAGAGATTCCAGTCCACTAATTGCAAAGCTTGTCTGCTCGACTCTAAACGAGGCAGGCCTAGACTGCGCAAATGGAGGACTTGTGCCGACGCCGGCACTAGAGTACGCAACAAAAAAGCTCAGGTACGCAGGTGGAATTATGATCACCGCATCACACAACCCCCCAGAGTACAACGGCCTAAAACCGGTTGCGGCAGACGGAGTCGAGATACCAAGGGAGGACGAATCAGTAATCGAAGACATTTACTTTGAAAAAAAATGGATCAGATCTGCAAGGAGAATAGGAAAGACAAATCAGGAGATGCGAGTCACAGACACGTACATCGCAGGCATCAAGTCGCACATTGACACAAAAAAAATCAGGCAAAGAAAATTCAAAGTCGTCTTGGATCTTGGCAACGGCGCCCAGGCAGCAGCTGCACCAAAGCTATGCAAGGAGCTTGGCTGCCAAACATTTCTGATAAACCAGCGCATCGACGGAAGCTTCCCAGGCAGGGGCTCGGAGCCCACGCCGCAAAACCTGCAAAATCTCTCAAGGGCAGTCGTCAGAAAAAAAGCAGACCTCGGCGTGGCATTCGACGGGGACGGCGACCGAAGCCTCTTTTGTGACGAGGGGGGAGCAGTCCTCACAGGCGACCGTTCAGCACTCCTTTTGGCAAACTACCTGCTGCAAAAAAACCCTCACTCCAAGCTGGTAACGTGTCTCAACTCCAGCTCAGTTACAGAGCAAATTGCAAAAAAAGCAAAAGCGCAGGTAATTCGCACCAAGGTCGGATCAGTCGAGGTCTCAAGAATGATGGTTCCACAAAAAGCACTGATAGGATTTGAGGAAAACGGCGGCTTTATGTACGGAAAACACAACGCCGTGCGCGACGGTTGCATGACGCTTGGACTGATGCTTGAGCTCCTCTCGGAGACGGACAATACCCTGAGTGCCGCATTGGACTCGCTGCCCAAGTCGTACACGACAAAGGACAAAATAAGATGCACAAGGCAGCAGGCAAAGAAGCTAATCGACTCACTAAAAAAGCAGCATAGAAACTACGACGACAGGGACGGAATCAAGATCACACTTGGTGAAAAAATCTGGGTGATGATCAGGCCCAGCGGCACCGAGCCGATTGCAAGAATATATGCGGAGGCCGACTCGCAAGAAAAACTCGACGACTTAATGAAAGAGTACCTCGCAAAAGCAAGGACTCTTTTACGCTAACACTAATAAAGAGATGCACAAAAACTCAAGGAATGAAGATGATCCCGAAGGGTGATTTAGTTGGGTAAGGCTTACTATGTAAAATTCGAGACGCCAGGTGACTTGATCAATCCGATCTTAGAGGCGGTGCGAGTAGCGTCCCAGAGTGGCAAAGTCCGCAAGGGCACAAACGAGGCCACAAAGGCAATCGAGCGCGGAATCAGCAAGCTCGTAGTTATTGCAGAAGACGTCGAGCCGCCAGAAGTCGTTGCTCACCTTCCTATTATTTGCGAGGAACAGAACGCGGCGTACGCTTTTGTTCCAAGCAAGCAGGAACTCGGTAAGGCGCTTGGGATCGATGTTACCTCAGCAGCAGCTGCGATCATAGATGGCGGCGATGCCAACCACATCATTGATGAAGTTGTTTCTTCAATAAAGAAGCTTAAAGGTGGCAAGTAGCGATGAGCGCTCCACAAACAGAAGAGGCAGTACCTGCAGAAGTAATACAACTTGTAGGAAAGACTGGTATCGCCGGCGAAATAACACAAGTCAGAGTAAAGATTTTGGGTGGACGAGACAAGGGCCGAATTTTGACAAGAAACGTCAAAGGCTCTGTACGCATGTCCGACATTTTGATGCTGCGCGAAACAGAACGCGAAGCCAAGAAAATAAAGTGATGACACATTGAGCTTAATTGTAAAACCATGCAGTTTTTGTGACAGACCAGTTGCAAAGGGTTCAGGAACCATGCTTGTCAAAAACGACGGCACAGTGCTGTGGTTCTGCTCTCCAAAATGCAAAAAGAATATGTTGGTACTAAAACGTGACCCGCGTACACTCAAGTGGACCAAAAAGTACCAGAAAGGCGGCATCATCAAAAAGTAGCTTACGAAATTGACCGAACAAACACTCTTCATAGTAAAACCAGATGCAGTAGCAAGAAAGCTAGTAGGACAAATTATCTCAAGATTTGAAAGCAAGGGATTCAAAATAATCAAGCTGAAAATGTTTACCTTCACAAAAGCACAAGCTCAAGAGTTCTACTCTGTGCACAGCACAAAACCATTCTTTGGCGAGCTTGTGGACTTTATAACATCCGGACCAGTTGTGGCTGCAGTGATTGAGGGCAATAACGCAGTTGCTACGACTCGCTTACTGGTTGGGGCAACCAAGTCGTACGAAGCAGCACCCGGCTCGATTCGCGGCGACTTCGGCCTTGGGATATCCGATAACATCATCCATGCATCTGACTCTAAGGAAAGTTTTGAAAAGGAAGCGAGGGTAGTATTTCAGTGATCTGCCTTGCGAATTCGACAGCCAATTGTGGCCGTTTTAGGCCATGTAGATTCTGGTAAGACCTCATTACTAGACAAAATCCGAGGAACCGGTGTCCAAGGTAGGGAAGCTGGTGGAATCACGCAGCACATAGGTGCAAGCTTTCTGCCTACTGAAACAATACAAAAGATGTGTGGGCGATTATATCAAAAACTGGCAAAATCAGAACACGAGGTTCCGGGATTATTGGTAATCGATACGCCCGGACACGAAGTGTTTACGAACCTTCGCACAAGGGGAGGCTCGGCAGCAGACATTGCCATCTTGGTGGTGGACACAAATCGCGGCTTTCAACCACAGACAAACGAGAGCCTCAAAATACTTCAAGCAAGAAAGGTGCCGTTCGTAATTGCACTAAATAAAGTGGATATGATATCAGGCTGGAAAAAGACTGACACTCCATACATTTCAGAGGCAATAAAGCAGCAAGACCAGTTCATCCAGACCACACTCGATGAGCAGATCTATAATGTAGTTGGGACGCTTTCCATTCTTGGATTTCAATCGGAGGCATTCTACAGGGTAAAGGATTTCTCAAAGGAGGTTGCCATAGTTCCAGTTAGTGCAAGAACCGGTGTAGGAATTCCGGAGCTATTGACTGTCTTGGTGGGCCTAACACAACAATACATGCAAAAAAGACTCGCACAAGAAGAAAAGCCGAGTCGCGGAATAATTCTTGAAGTAAATGACGAGGTCGGCCTTGGAACAACCGCAAACATGATCCTCATTGATGGCCAAATCAAAAAAGGTGATTCTGTCATCGTAGCAAAACGCGATTCTGTAATAGTTATAAAACCAAAAGCCATACTTCTGCCAAAACCACTTGATGAGATGCGCGATCCGAGGGACAAATTCAAGCCAGTCGAATTAGTGCAAGCAGCTGCTGGAATCAAGATCGCCTCACCTGACTTGGAGGATGTGCTCCCAGGAAGCACGGTGTATGTAACTAGCGATGATTCCAAAATAGAGGAATTCAAAAAAATAATCGAGTCTGAAATGAAGTCCGTATTTGTGGACACGCAAACAAACGGCGTGATCCTCAAATGTGACACAATCGGCTCACTTGAGGCACTCACCGAAATGCTGAGACGCCAACAGATCCCGATTGCCAAAGCAGACATCGGACATGTAAACAGACGCGATGTGCTTGAAGCCAAAGTCATAAAGGAAAACGACAGACACTTGGGAGTTATCTTGGCATTCAACGTAAAGATCTTACCAGATGCACAAGAAGAAGCAGAAATAAGCCATGTAAAGATATTTTCTGACAAGGTGATCTACAGTCTGCTTGACTCCTACACATTATGGGTCGACGAAGACACAGCAAATGAGGAAAATGCCATATTCTCGGAGATAACACCGATTGCCAAGTTTACGTTTCTCAAAGGTTACGTGTTTAGAAACAGCAACCCTGCAGTATTTGGAATCAGAGTTGATGTCGGCAAGGTGAGACAAAAAATGCCAATCATGAACAAAAACGGCAAGAGAATAGGATTAATTCATCAGCTTCAAGATGGCAAAAAGTCGATCGAGTCTGCAACGCAAGGCCAAGAAGTAGCGTGCTCTATCCAAGACGTAACTATTGGCAGGCAAATTAACGAAGAGGATGTGTTTTATTCACTGCCGAGCTCAAGCGATGCAAAAAAACTCATAGAACGGTTCTCGCACAAACTCACGCCAGAAGAACAAGCAGTACTAAACGAGATTCTGGAGATTCAAAGAAAGCAAGATTCCGCATACGGTTACATTTGATACTTTTTGGCAATCATGTGTATGCCTGGCTCGCCGACAGCTCCCATCATTCTTTCTACTGGCTGGCCATCTTTGAACATGATAAAAGTGGGTATTGCTTGGATGCCAAATCGCATTGCAATTTCTTGATTTAGATCCACATTGACTCTGGCAAATCTGATGTGACGGTATTTTTTTGCCATCCGCTCAAAGACCGGGTGCATAAGCCTGCAAGGACCACACCACTCGGCCCAAAAATCTACCAGTACGAGACCTTTTGCTATGATCTGATCAAAATTTGAGGAATTCAAATCGGTGATGTCAGCTTGGGACGTGGCTTCCTGCTGCTGTCTTAGCATCTCTGCAAGCTTTTTTTGTTTTATCTTTTCTATCTCTGGGTCTTCCACGAAAAGAAGGAACGGCATTCGATATTTATTTTCTACAAATCCAGCAGGTAGCGCATCAGGATCTTACCGTTTTGTTTTATCTCCATTTGGTGGAATGTAGGCGATTTTATCTCTACTTTGAAGTGATGTTTTTTGATGTCAATGTCTTCGCCAACTAGCTCTGCTACCACTTTGTATTCTGAGTTCTTCTGTATGGTGACTTTAGCTGATTTGGTGGCAAAACCTTCAGTTATCGTAAGTATGATTATTTCTTCTAGCCAGTTATACAACAAATAGTTCAGATCCTTGCCGCTCACGATTAACTGGCGCGTGGTTTTTTCCTCCACTGCGTCTACATCAAGAATAGTTTCTACCACTGACTTGGCAGCCACAGTAAACGCCTCTTCCAGATTGTTGGCCTCAACTTCGATGAACGCGTCAGTTGCGTGCTCAAGATACTTGTAACTCAAACAGTAACACTGCATCCAGCTATTATTTAATGCATAAAAAAGATCATCATGCCAAAGACGTAGCAACACCTAAATCCATTGCATAGAAATCTTTTGCAAGTTGAATCTGCCCAGGGGAATGAAGGACTTTGAGAGCAGCGAACAGTCCCAAATCGAATTTGTCAGACAAAAATTCCTTGAGACCTGCAAGACCTTTGCATTCAGCTTCATGGATCCGTCTCCAATCGAGCTGGTCTCAGTCATTGAAGCAAAAAGCGGGCCCAGCATCAGAGACGAGATTTATTTCTTCAAAGATAAAGGAGACAGGGAGGTAGCACTCAGATTTGATTTCACAATTGGCCTCACAAGATACGTCGTCTCACAAAAATCTTTGAGACTTCCCGCAAAGATTGCAGCGTTTGGCGGAGTATGGAGATATGATGAGCCGCAAAAGGGAAGATACAGGTATTTTCACCAATGGGATTTGGAAATCTATGGCAAACCAAGTTTGGAATCGGATGCAGAGATAATCGAGTTTACATCAAAATTCTTCTCAAAGCTCGGCCTCAAAAACATTACAATAGATATCTCGCACCGCAAACTAGTCGAAGCAGTAGTCGCAAAAATATTTGGCTCAAATGAGCCTCAGATAATCTCTGACATATTCAGGGCAATAGACAAAATCCAAAAAAAGAAAAAAGACGAGATCCTCAAAGAATACGGCCACAAAGGCTACTCTGAGGAAAAAATCGAACAAATTCTAGAGTTTTCCAAGATAAAGGGGCAGCCAGACGAGGTCGAAAAACTTTATTCCGTAACAGGACTTGAGGCGTGGAGCGAGCTTAAAGCACTATTCTCATCGCTCAAAAACCGCGGTGTGGCAAACATCAGAATTAATTTTGGTATTGTACGTGGTTTAGATTATTACTCTGGAGTCGTTTTTGAGGCCTTTGATACATCGTCAGATGTGGGCGCACTAGTTGGTGGAGGAAGATATGACAGCCTTCCAAAAGCCTTTGGGAGAGATGATTTGGGAGCTACCGGTGTTGCAGGCGGCGTAGAAAGAATAGTTCTGTCATTGCAAAATCAAGGACTTACAAGGGATGAGTCTGGCAACGTAATTTCTGTTTTGTATGTCAATGATGAACTTGCGAGGCCGGCGATCCAGATTGCATCTAGTCTGAGAGATCAAGGTTTTGTAGTTGACATTGATCTTGTAGGAAGACCATTCAAAAAACAAATGGAAAACGCCTCAGAATCAAAATACGCAATAATTGTGGCACCAAAGGAATACGCGTCAAACCAAGTGATAATAAAAAACATGTCAAGTGGCAAGGAACAATCTACTGCTTTGAGCTCGTTGCTTTCTGACGCAAAATCATTCTTTAGTTTGTAAAAGCCCTTGTCAACATCATAATTTCAGGCCCGTTTGTGAGATTTCCCACTACCACTGCCTTGTTGTTTGCTAAAATGCCTGATGATATGTATGGTACTCCACCATTAATGGTCGCGGGCTCTAGCTTTACTCTCAAAATATCGGAAATGGACCTGATGTCGTCATCGTCGGTTTCTGGGTGCACTATGCCACCAGTGTTGTTTGCGCATACCATGACCCCTGCTTGGTGGTAGCCGGCTACTTTCTTTTGTATTATTTCTATCCCAAGCGTGTCCTGGATACTTTTGAGGGACTCCTTTGGCATTTTGGGAGATACGACGCCGCCTTTGTCATTTGCACAAATCAAATTGCCTAGTGCAGTCATCTTCACGTCAAGGACACCAACGTTGAGGCCTGTTGACTTTTTTAAATACGACGCCTCATACTCTGAGCACGTGCCGGGAAGAAGCATGCCGTAATTGTTTACCACCATCATGGTGCCAAGCAACCTTGTGTTGGCAATCGAAGCAAACAGATACGAGACCTTCAGATACTCTGACAATGTCTTTGCTTTTGTTTGTGCAAAACCGTTTGGCACAAAAACAAAACGGTCGTTTACTTTGGTGTAGATGCCTATGTTGGACCCACGATACACATCGTACTTGTAAATATCCACTCTTCGATTTCTAAACCAAAAAATATGAACGTAAGGAGCGATCAAGCAAAAACAGTGTTATAATTTGGTGATTTGGCGACAAAAAAAATTTAGTTTACACTAATTTCACCTAGCTTTAAATAATATCTAACTGACAGTAGTCCTATGCCAATAGACGAACATTTCCCACAAGGTCTAAAACCATTGGGAAAAATTTTCCACGCTGATGGTGAGCACTTTCACTTCAGATGGGGACCTGGCAGAAGCGATGCAGAAGCATTCCATGATGAAAAAGTCATAGCGGCTTACAAAGCACGCGGCGAAAAACAAGTTCCACTTGGTGTCAGCGGTACAATGGTTGCAGTTGACTGGGATTCTTGTGTAGCAGACGGTGCATGCATTGAAGCTTGTCCAGTCCAAGTGTTCCAGTGGTATAGAACTGAACAGGATATTCCGGCAACCGAAGTAGTCGGAAAGACCTTTGCAGGCACTGGATCTTCAGTAAAAGAAGAGCGCAAAGACTACACAGACAAAGCAGATCCAATCAGAGAACATGATTGCATCTGGTGTATGGCTTGCGTATCTGTCTGCCCACCTCAAGCTATCAAGGTTGATCAATCAAACTTGGAGCACCACGAGAAGGCAGCGGGCACATATGTCAAGCTCGAAGGTGGAGAAAATCCACACGCACACGACTAGAAAACAACTTCTTTTCTTTTCTTTTAATTTTAAATTTACATCTGAACTAAGGTTCTGTTAACTAGATAAGTACCTGT
>JBFLWI010000052.1:0-8660 GCA_040757675.1 Thermoproteota archaeon
ATCAAATATCAAAAATAGTAAACAACTGTAAGTTAAACGAAAATAGGATAGTATTGCAAGTAGTGCTATGGAACCAAAGTTCCCCGCCCATCGACCCGGTACGAGCGCATCGACGTTTTCTTACTTGATACTATCCCGATTGATACCTTGCTACGCAAACCAATAAAGCTGATCATCTTTTGTTTGAACGTTTGTGAAGAAATGAAACCAAAAATGAACAGATGTTGAAATTGTTTAAATCAGACGGCGTCATTTAATATTGCAAATTATTTGAGGTGAACTTATTTATGGTAGCTTTACTTCAGAAAATCCATATAATCTACAATTATTGTAATGATGAATAATTTCTTTTTCCCATCCTTTTCCAGACTCAAGTTTTAATAGGGATTTTTTCAACTCATTTATTTTGTTTTGATATATTCTATTTCTTTTGATCAGCTCATCAAGAAAGGTTGATTCTGCAAGCGAATCGTGTTTACGTAGATTACATTTGCTACAAGCCAACACCAAATTCCAAGATTCATCTTCAAATATATACGACCAGGGAATAAAATGGTCAACGTGTGTTTCTGAGCTATCAAGTGAGGTATTACAGTAAAAACAACATCTAAAATCGCTAAATATTTTGACATATCTTTGTAATGCGCGGCGTTTCACTTCGGCGGATTCTATTTTTGCGATCAGCCTAGGTAATGTGTTGACCCGTTCAAGAAATTTGGCCCACTCCAAGATCACCAATTTTAACAAAACCGAGTAGTTTTCATGAAAAAATGATAACGCAGCAGGTTTGATTTGTAGTTGAGCATTTTCGTCATCATAATCGTAAAAGAGCTGCATTCTTTTTGTAGAGTTTCCTTCTTTGATATTCTGAAACCTAGGCACCACCTGAGACGTTTTGTTTTTTTCTTTACCAAAGACTTTTTTCCTTATTTCGAGTTGCGCTTTTTCTATTTGTCGCTCTGGGAGATCTTTGAATTGGGTAGGAACGTAGCCTGTTCCAAATACATCACGGATGATCGAGATCACGTGAGGCGGTTTTTCATCATTATAGTTCTGTCTAATCCTGTACTTGCATTCTTGATGCCAATAATACATTAAAAACTTGTTAGCTATTTGTTGATAATCTACAATTTCAATTTCGTTGTGTTTTATTTTATTGTGAATGTACTCACCGTCCAGACCATTACAATAATCAAGCAGGAATCTAGCCAATGCAAATTTGTATGTGTTATCTTTTCTACCTCTTGTTATAATTTGATTAAACCTAGTTGCAAGTTCTATATCTGTTAGATTAATTGCACATACCTCCTAAGAATGTCAATTCATATTTGTGCACACTCAAAAACAACTAAACGACGATATTAAATTATTATTCAAAACCTAGTTATTTTTTGAAGAACCCAAACCCAAACTTAAAGGATGGTTTGCTTTGCTGTTTTTTGCCAATGTTGTCTAGGTATTCATAAGTGATCTGCCTGCCATGACCCACCATGTTTGATGTCTTTAGATCGCGCAGCTTGAACCATTTTCCGTTTTCAAGTTTTATCAGCGCGTCGTCTGCGAGTGCAAAACCAGAACCTTCGTCGTGGAATACAAGTGAGCCTCCTTCCAGGAGCTCGATCTCGCAGTTGTAGTTTACGGTGGTTCCAAAAACTGTGACGTGTTTTGCCCGCACTTTAACGTTATTGATCAGATTGTTCACAACTACGGTCTCACCATCAAGCAGGACGGTTTCACGTGCAGTTCCCACAACTACTTTGCCTTTTGGTGCATGCAGTTCTGTGAAATGCTCTTTTGTGATGTAGATTCCTACTCGGCCATGTGGGTCTTGCATTATTTCTTTTATTCCGATTACATTGCCAGCTATGATGTCGCCGTTTTGTGCAGTTATCTTTGCTCCGTGCTCTATTGTAAAGTTGTTTTGCAGTGGATCCAGCATCATGAAATTTCCGTTTGTCACCGTGATGTTTGTCTTTGTTGATTCATCTGGTGCAAAGTACGGACTCGTTATGCTACCAGACATGACTATCGTGCCGTCGTATGTGAGGCTGCCAGCCCAGAACTTGCCTTTGATGAAGAGCTCACCTGTAGACTTTCTTTCAAATTCTATTTCGCCAAGCTCCTTTGAGCCAAAGAGCCTCGAACCCGTGGCGTTGTTTCTTTGCAAGAGTGCAGCCCATTCTTGGGCAATTTTCATCTCTCTTGCGACATCCCCCGATAGGACCAAGTTGCGCTTTCTTCTTTCTTCTTCAGAGTCACCGGTGTAGACTTTGGACTTTTTGAGTCGCTCGTCTTCGGTGTCAGGATATACCTTGCCTATCTTGAGGTCCTCGTACGCCTGGATGATTTTTTTTATCTTTTCTTCGTCCCCACCCCTGTCTGAGTGGTGGTCCAATACGAGCCTGCGGAAGGCGTCGCGAATCTCTTTTTGTGTGGCGCCGTATTTGACGCCCAATATGTCGTAGTTGCTCTCCATCCAATAATTTCTACTTTCGTTGGATTATCTAGTTTTTGTGGTCTTGGAGACATTGTGGTTTTTCCATATTCTATGTGTGTATAGTTGATCGAGTTGCCGATCCTATACGGATCCGAAAAATCTGAAAACTATCTCCCAAATTTCTTAATATGAATTTGAGCCTTTTATTGGCATGAGACGGCACGAGGCAAGCCCTTCTGCAGAGGCGTTCTGTATTCGTTGCATTGCCACCGTAGTCAGAGTACTAAATCAGCAAAAGGAAGTCACATAGGAGCCCAGAGACACTCATAGTATACCGAGAATATCTATTCCTACATGTTTCGCTTGCGCCATTCTTTAATTTCTTAAAACAAAACAACGCTCAATGGCGTATCAGATGATGAAGGCGCTGACCCGACCCTTACATGCTATAGCCCCGAATTTGATACTGTCATAAAAAAAAAGAACTAGACCGGCGTAGTTGAGAATACTCTGAGTTCCTCCCCAGACGGCACGATTTGCGCATACAGCCTATAGTCCTTGGTCAATAACAAGCACTGTCCCCTCGAGAGTGTTTTGATTAACTCGCACTCTTCGTCTGAGAGCGACATGGCGGATTTTATCTTGTCTGCTGCTTGCTCTGTGTTTTGCAGAAATATCTTGGTTGCAGCGTTGTCTGCTATTGCGCGGCCGTACTCGTTTTCAATTACGTCCTCCGGTCGCTGTGTGACAAACATAAAGACGACATTGAATTTCCGTCCAACGCGTGCAATTGTGTTTAGGAACCGTCCTGAGGCATTCTTCATAAATAGCATCCAACCTTCGTCGATGAGAATTATCTTTGGTATCTGCGGCTCAATTGTGTTTATTTTTTTCCAGACCTTTCCTAGTGCAAGGAGCAGAAGCAAAAAGATCCTGTCTTGGCCGTCGGTGCCGCGAAGAGAGATCACCAGCTTGTCTGAGATTTTTGGATCACCTTCCAGCACCGCAGATAACTGGCCGTGTACTAGGTCATTGAGATACTCTTTTGCCTTCTTGTTGACTCGAATGTAGAATTCCTTTATGGATTTGCAGTCGGCTGCCTGGGCCCTAAATTCGGTGCGAATTATTTCGTTTGTGTTTTTGATGTCTGCTAAAATGTCTGCAGCATCGGTTGCATCAAAGAGCCTAAATGGATCAAGGCCGAGGTTCTGCTCTTGTGTCACTTTGAGCACATCTAGGCCCAAAAGGTTACCCACCTTTTCGTATTCTCCATTTGGGTCGATTACAAAGATCTTTGCGTCGGGGAATCTTTCTGTAAGCCTTTTGAGGAGCGTCTTTGCTGTGACTGACTTGCCTGCGCCAGATGAGGCCAAAAGCAAGATGTTGTAGTTTTCCCTCTGAGTATAGTCATATATGATTGGAGCTCCAGTTCCCAGATTTACTCCAAGGATCACGCCATTTGGTGCCTCTATCATGTCTGAGCTCACAAAGGGATAAAACGCTGCACACGAGGCAAGATCGAAATAAAGCGTCTTTCCAAGGCCGTCAAGTAACATCTGTTTTTGCATCGCAGATGCAGAGTCAAACGAAACCATCATGGTCCGCATTGCGGCCTTGAAGTTCTTGTCTTGGATTTTTAGTGCGTCAAGGGTGTCTGATTTTATCATGGATGTGGCCGAGACTAAGAACAGCTTGGTCTGCTGCTTTGCCAGACCGTCTAGGACAGCAAGTCCCTTTTCGGTCCTGTATCTTAGGTCGTGCGACGTGTTGGCACCTGCTGAGACCAAGCTTAGGTAGCGTTGCATTTGAGCAACTGCTTTGTGGGCCTCAATTGGCTTTATCCACACAGACACCATCTCAGAGTGAGACAGAATTGAGTTTAACCATGCAGCCGGAAGGGTGGATGGTACTTTGTATAGAGAATAACACCTCGCAAGCGAATCATCAAGTGTGAGGTAGTTGAGCTGCTCTGACTTTATCTTCCATGTAGGCGCACTTGCGACTAGGGAGTATTCTAGTCCTACTTGTTCGAGGATCTGCTCCAGGGGTTCTGCTGATACCAGAAAGGTCCTAGGCAGCGGTAGTAGCTTTTTTCCTTCTCCGATTTCAAGCTGGAGGTATTCTTTTTGCGTGATGATTCGGATTGATTTTTGGATCGAGGCAAGCAGCCTGTAGAACTTTGTTAGCGCACTGAGTTTTTTGTCGTCAGGCAGTGTCGCAAAGTTTGTCGGCTTGATCTCGTATGTGTGTTTAAATGGAGTCACACCGTAGAAGAATCATGTTTCATTTAAGCGGGATTTCTTTTGTGTTAGCTGTAGTTGACCGACAATGTAATCTTGGACAAAGATTCGTTAATCAACAACTTTATAAAGTAAAGTACGGTACCATACGGTATGATAGATGATTTAAGATTAGACAGCCTTGATGGCGTAGGTCCTGTAACTACCAAGAAGCTAATGGATGCAGGAATACACAGCATAATGGACCTAGTTGTCAGGGGTCCAGTTGACGTATCTGAAGTTACTGGCATGGATAGGGAGACTGCAGAAAAGATCGTGACCAAAGCACGACATACTCTGATGGAGCAAGGCCTCATCACAAAGGACTTTGTTACTGCAACTGAGATCTACAAGCGAAGACAAGATATCGGCAAGATCACTACTGCGACTCAGTGTCTTGACCAGTTACTTGACGGTGGAGTCGAGACTCAGGCCTTAACAGAAGTGTATGGCGAGTTTGGATCCGGCAAGACTCAGTTTTGCCACACCATTTGCGTGACGGTCCAAAAGCCAAAAGAAGAAGGCGGCCTCAACGGTGGGGTGTTATACATCGACACTGAAAACACATTCAGGCCGGAAAGAATAGTTTCCATTGCAAAGGCAAAGGGGATGGATCCCGAGAAGGTCCTTGACAACATCATTGTAGCAAGAGCGTACAACAGCGCGCACCAGACGCTGATTTTAGAAGAAGCAGGACCAATAATTGAACAACACAATATCAAGCTCATAATTGCAGACTCGGCAGTCGGGTTGTTCAGATCAGAATACCTCGGACGAGGGACACTGTCTGACAGACAGCAAAGACTCAACAGATTCATGCATCTTTTGGTCAGAACTGCAGAGACTTACAACTGTGCAGCAGTTGCGACAAATCAAGTCATGGCATCACCGGACGTATTCTTTGGTGATCCGACAAAGCCAATTGGTGGAAATGTCGTTGCACACACCAGCACCTACAGGATTTACTTCAAAAAGTCCGGCAAAAAGAGGATCGCCAGAATGGTCGACAGTCCTCACCATCCAGAAGAAGAGGTAATCTTTACTGTCACCGAGGCAGGGGTTGCCGATCCTGAGGATGAGACAAAAAAGAAGAAAAAATCCGAAGAAGAATAGCTGGTAGTTTAAAATAAGGGCTCAAAACCCTTCTTTTTATGACTACTAAGAAGCCATCTGGGCACTCTCATGGTTTTAGACACAAGTCAAGGGCGGTCCTAACAAAGGACACACCACGCGGAGTGGCATTTCTAATGAGAGAGTACAACGTAGGAGACCAGGCTCTAGTAATCATAGATCCAAGACAGCACAAATCCATTCCTCACAGAAGGTACCACGGAAAGGTGGGGACCATAACATCCGTTGGAAGACGCGCAGTCACAATGGACGTAAAGCTTGGTAACAAGACGAAAACCTTAATCACTAGATTGGACCATATCAAACCGTTTGGGGTAAAGTAGATGGAACAAGTAAAGAAAAGCCAGCCGATATCTTTGGCTGAGGTAAAAGAAATTCTGGGAAAAGAGGATCCTGAGAAAATGGATCAGATCCAGAGATGGACTTATGATTATGTTACCAAGTTTGCAAAAATAGATGCAAAAACTGCAAAAAAGATGAAACAGGAACTCAAAAAAGAGTGCGGTCTGACAGAGGAAGAGGCAGTCGAGATCATAAACATAATGCCAAGCTCGCTTGCAGAGTTGAGAGCATTCACGTTCGGATGGAAAAAACTAATCCTTGCTGAAACGCTAGAAAAAATTCTGCAGATTCTCAAGGGGAACTCTTAGAACATAAAAGTGATTTTTCTTGGAAAGGAGTCCTAGCCCACCACGTAAGTATGAAGAGTATGCATATGTCCTAGACTATGTCACGCGCGGAAAATCCACTACGGTACGTGGACGTGAAGGAATCATAATTACTGCAATTGGCGAAGACAGACTCACGTTGCTTGAGGTGCTCGGCATGCCAAACACCACATTTGAGATCGGTGAGCGCATCTACATAGGGAAGGAAGGCCGCACAAAGATAATGTCAGTTCTTGGCAAGCTAGACTACAACAGCATCTCAGCTGCGGCCCAAAGTGAGCTTAGAAACATTGTGAATTTGATAGTAAAAAACAACGAAAAAAGATTCGTAGACTACATCAACAACGCGCAGCCACTTACGCCGAGAATTCACGCACTTGAGCTGATTCCCGGGATTGGCAAGACATACATGAAGACGATACTTGAGGAGCGCGAAAGGCAAAGGTTTGTTGATTTTAACGACCTGCAGTCCAGAGTAGGCCTCAAGGAGCCGCAAAAACAGATTGTTGAGCGCATCATGGACGAAATTACAGGCAAAGTAAAGGTAACACTCTTTGTCAAGCGATGAAAAGGCAAAGACTGGGGCAACACTTTCTTTTATCACAAAATATTGCAAAAAAAATAGTTGACCTGGCAGGCATCACAAAAAAAGATGTCGTGCTTGAAGTAGGGACTGGTGGTGGCATCCTTGTGCCTTATTTGTGCGATGCTGCAGGGCGCGTAGTCTCTGTGGAAAAAGACGAGCAATTATACTCTAATGCCATACTCAAGTTTTCGCAGATTCCAAATCTTGAACTGGTTCACGGCGACGGCTTTGAAGTCGATGCGGATTTTGATGTCTTTGTGTCAAATCTGCCGTACTCTGAGAGTAAGAATGCAATAGAATGGCTTGCGCAAAAAAAGTGGAGGTGTGCTGTGATCATGGTACAGCGAGAATTCGCAGAAAAGCTGCTTTCTGTTGGCAAAAAAATGCGCGCAATTTCAGTCATTGCAAACCATTCCTTTGAGATTCAAAAGGTGCTCTCAGTAAACAAAAACAACTTTGAGCCCCCACCCAAGGTAGACTCGGTGGTGCTCTTGTTAAAACACAAAAGAATGGCCCCACCCGAAGTTGTCGATGCTGTCAACAAGCTGTTCTCATATAAGAGAAAAACCGTGGGCAACATACTCAAAAAATTCGGCAAGAAAATGCAATCAGATAAAAGGCTAGAAGAGATGACAGTAGACGAGATAATCAAGCTTGCAAAACAAATTGTCTGAGACTTATGTTCCCGCAGAGGACACATTCTTTTTAGCAAAGTACATCAAAAATGAGAAAGGCCAGATGGCTTTGGAGATTGGCACAGGATCTGGCTATTTAGCAAGAATTTTAGAGGAAAACTTTGATGTCGTTGTTGCAACGGATGTAGAGTTTGCGTCTCTTAAAGGCCAGGAACCCAGGTCTCAGAATACGGTTTGTTGTGATGGTGCATCCGCACTTGGTGCAAAATTTGATCTGGTGGTCTGCAATTTGCCGTATCTCCCATCAGATAATATAGTCGACAAGGCAGTCGATGGCGGTCCAGAAGGACTCCTTATTCCGCACAAAATAATTGAGTCTGCCAGTGTGTGCGTAAAGCCTTGGGGCAAAATGTTGTATCTTACGTCATCGCTTGCAAATTATGAGAAATTAATGTCGCAAACAGAATCACTTAATTTCTCAGTCAGAATTTTGGCAAAGAAAAAGTTGTTCTTTGAGGAGTTAGTATTGGTTGAAGCAGTGAAAGCAAGTTAATGATGTGTATGTAGACGTATTATAGTAGTACATATATGTACATAAACATACTGAGGGTGAATGAGCAAGGTTTTACAAAATAAAAAAACCAAATCAATCAAAAGAGCATCTAATCCAACACTAGAAACAATTAGGATGGTGGAACAAACGCTTTCCAAAATGAGGAATTATCCGTCAAAAAATAGGCTGTGGAGAGCACTTCCAAAGCAAGTACAGTATCCTACCTTTAAAGCAGTTCTAGACTATCTTGAGGAATCATGTAAGATAATTTATGACAAAGATGGCGCAATAATTTGGACGTATGCAAATTCTCCAAAACTTAGAAAACTGATACGCGAGTCAACATCATTGCATTAGTAGCCGAATCTTTT
>JBFLWI010000053.1:0-8590 GCA_040757675.1 Thermoproteota archaeon
AGTTGCTACTGTCGCCCTTGAAGCAATATGAATTCTAGGATATGCGGTTCTGCAATGGTTTGCCAGGCGATGAATGATAGTGATGCATGGAGACTTTTTGAACGGCCTGGCGCCGTCGCCTATAGCACTGATGGAAATGATGAACACTGGTAAGATGATGTCAAAATGTCAGAACAATTAAAAACTAAATCAGAGCATCGTAAAAAAATCATAAAATATAACAAAAAATGTTGTTAATTGGCAATTATTGAAATTGATTCAACTATGAAATTATCTGGGAAAATAAAACATCACCACTACTCCAATAAACACAATTATCGAACCAATTATCTCAAATTTGTCTGGCTTTTTCTTGTCCACCCAGTATCCCCAAATCACCGACATGACAACGAATATGCCGCCGTACGTTGCGTATACTCGTCCAAATTCTGCTGGCTGTAGTGTTGGAACTATGCCATATGCAAATAGAACCAACCCACCAATTATTCCAAATGTTTTGCCTTTGTGATCACGCAACCATTTCCATACAAGATATCCACCACCAATTTCCAGCACCGCAGCAAAAAAGAAAACAGCAAGCGTGGTTGCTATTATCTCGACCAAATCTTTTCTCCTTTTCTTGGATAATAGTATATGATCAAAACACCAATTACTGCAATTATTGTGCCGGTTATGTCATAATTGTCAGGTGCTGTACCATCGATGAACCATCCCCATAAAATAGACATGACCACAAATATACCTCCATAGGCAGCATAGATTCTGTGAAAATGTGTCTTTTGGAATGTCGGAACAATGCCATACAAAAACAGAATGAAGCCTCCTATTACGCCAACCCACCAAGAAAAATCATCCCTTAGCCACAGCCACACCAGATATCCACCACCAATCTCGCACAAGCCAGCTAGAAAAAAGAAAAACATCGACGTCAATATTTTTGTTAACGAAGCGCTCATCAGGTTTACCGTTCAGTTTTCTTCTAGTTTAATATTTTGAACCATTCAAGGTAGCTTTTAGTCTACGGCATATTCGCCTTCTTCATTAATTTTTCAGATTCTAGCTCTTCTGATTTGGAATGAGATTCCTCGCTTTCAGAATGCGGCTCTTTCGAACTGAGAACATAAGTGTCTCTGTGCAATATCTTCTGCACTTTCTTGTGCGCGTTCTTGTCTGATTTCATTCTTTTCTATCTCTAAGAGTCTAAAGTGGACGAACAGCACCAACCCACCAAGAAAATGCCCAAGATACAATGACCCCTTTCACCAAGATCATGATGAATGCTAATCATGGTCTTACCACCTCTGAATTCTGTATCGCATTATCCATAGCCACAGTACCAAAGTTTTGATAAAGTTGGTTACGGTTTCCTAGTTTACTTCCTTCCACTTGAACAAGATGAATTCCTTTGTCTCCCGACTGCCGCAATTAGAGGCAAGTAGAACAAGATCTTTTTGAGGTACCACAGTTAGGATCTGCTGTTCTTGAATTGTTTCCAGCGAAATTTGCATCGGATGATGTCATGATGTTGGTCCTATTTTAGGACCATGATGGTAGGCGGGTCTAGTGGGATTCGAACCCACGACATAAGGATGTCTCCAAGTTTTAAGAGTCCTTCGCTCTACCTGGCTGAGCCATAGACCCTAGAGCAAAAAGCCCATGCGTCGTTATAAAATCATAGCTTGTTGTAAAATAATTTAGTTTGGTGTTTTGGCTTCGATTTCGTTGTATTTTTCTAAAATCGCCGTAAGTACGGTAGAGACCGGAACGTTATTCATCTTCTTTTTCTCTTCGAGAAGTTTTTGGTATGCCTCAAGTGTGATGTATACTGGGATTGAGCCGTTTCCTTCGAGGAGTCCTTTTACCTTGTATAGAGCACTTTCCATTCCCTTTTCTGCAGTCTTGGCAAACTTGATCTTGCTTAGGAATCCTCCGAGTGGTCCAAACGGCATCTCATAGTTTACCGTCATGGTAACTGATGTAAGTCGCTCAGATTTTGGAGTGAATTCTGTTGTGATGTCCCATTTCTTGAATGGTCCGGTAATCATTTTTGCTGCAATCTTTCTTTCTCTGACGAACTCGGTGGTTTCGCAGTCCCACTCTAGTCTTTTTCCGCCAAAGTCACCTACAATTCTGAATGTAGTACCGACGCCCATGCCGTCTTTGATATCCATTGGGATCACAGTCATTGCTACACCTTTTTCCGTCATCTGGTCAGAGACGTGTTCTGGTCTTGCAAAATACGTAAAAACTGTGTCAACGGGGGCTTTGATGTCGATTGTCTTTCTAACTGTAGTCAACGTTTGGCTCTTTTCCAAGTCAGCATTTAAAGCTTTTGACCTTTTTCGCAAAAAATCAGTTTGCATATATTGAATCATCACCGACTCTGATCGTGAAGCTAGCACTATTTGCATTTCTGGTAATGTCGGTTTTTTTTGTCCAGTCAGCATCAGGTCACGCTTTGTTTAATTCTGCGGAATCGACCATCGGCGACAGCCGAGTCCAGATCGCAACAGATCCAGAAATACCGCAGATAAACGAAAAAACCAAGATACTTTTGCGCGTCACGGATTTAGACCTAAACGAAGTTCCACGGTTTACAGTAGGAATTCGAGTTTTTTATGATGATGTCCAAGTCGACGGCATCCCGCCACAGTCCATCGAAAGCGGGCATTGGAGTTATGATTATGTCTTTGATAGGCCTGGAAACCACATCTTTAGGGTTGACTTGTATGATGCGGAAGGCAAAGTGATAACTCATACATTCAATGTGAGTACGCAAAGCCCCTTTGGCTACATTTTCATCTATGTGATAGTGTCAGGGGCAGTAGGCCTTGCAATAGTTGTGGGCTACATCTATCTGCCACGGCTCAGAAAGGCTAGGCACTAGTCTGAATTGTCGTTTTGTCCAGCCTGAAGGCAAAGATCGTAGTAAGCAGAGTCATCGCAAACAGCAGAATACCAATTCCTAGATGTATTGCGACAAGCACTGCGTGAAGTTTTAGATCAATTACGAGGGCGCCAAGAGTTATCTGGGTGATTACAAATACTGATGCAAGTGTGCTTGTAAGTTTGATTTTTTTATCGGTGTGTTTATTGAGCCACACGCCGATCGTAGTAGCAATAATTAGTGTGCCGGTAGTTGCTGCAATAAATCTGTGAATCCATTCTATTAGGAATTCGTTATCAGGTAAAAGGCCGTTTGGGCAGAGTGGCCAGTCAGGGCATGAAAGCCCAAGTCCTGCGGCCGATACATATCCTCCGATGAACATCAGAGAATACAATATTACAAGCGATGCAAGTGACAGATATTTTAGAAACAAGCTACTCTACTGTGAATTCGCCTTGCATTCCCAGTGCGGCATGCCCTGGTACTGTGCAGATATAATGATATGTGCCTGGGGCTCCAGCGGTGAATGTAACTTCGCCTGCTTCACCTGGCTTCAGTGGGTTGTTTGGAGACTTTATTGCAGAGTTCCAGACAACAGAGTTTGGATCGTCCACATTTGACACTACACCAAACGAGTGGAATGATTTTCCTGCGTTTTCCACCTTGAATGTGACAGAGTCGCCTGATTTTACCGTGAATTTTGGATTGCTTCCTTCTTGGCCCGGTAGTGCATTAAATGAGAGAATCTTAAAGTCGGAGGACTCGACGAATTTTAGCTCAAAGTTATGGCTTACACCGGTTGGTGCTGCAGCTTGTGGTGCTGCGCCCTTTGGTCCGACAATGATTTTGCCTACCATTCCCATCTCTCTGTGTCCTGGGACAGTACAGATGTAATAGAATGTGCCCTCACTTGTTGGTATAAATGCCGATGAGCCGCTTTCACCTGGCTTGAGCGGGTTGTTTGCGCTTGCTACCTCGGTTCCTGCAAGAATACCGCTAAATCCTTCAGTTGCCGGAGTTACACCAAATGCGTGGAATGACTTGCCCTTGTTGGTTATTGTAAATTCGATCTTGTCGCCTACATTGGCAATGATGTCTGGGTTGTGGCCTTCTTCTCCTGGAAGTGCATTGAATGCCAATGTTCTAAAATCAGACGATTCTACAAAGTTGAGTGTTACTGGGATTGTTTTTCCTGTTGCAACTGCTGGGCCCTCTCGTACTTCTCCAGTCATCTGGTTTCCGGGTGGTAGTGAGATCCAGTAATCCCAGAAACTGAAAAACAAGACTCCGCCTGCGATGCACACACCGCACATGATTGCCAGCATCTTGGCGGTTCGTGCCGGTGTTGTCCTGTAGATTGGCTCTGCGTGTTGTTCCAAAGTGGTCACCTAGTGATGAGGCGTCTTTGCCTGGTATGGGAAGTAGTATTTTCCGCCAAGGCCCCATGGGTCGTCCATGTTTGCCTCCTTGCCTTTTGCAGAGCTGTATATCATGTTGAATATCCAAAGTCCCATGCTCACACCGATTATCATTGCTCCAACCGATGCAATCTGGTTCATTATGATGTATTCAGGAATTGGGATATAATCAAAGACACGTCTTGGCATGCCATAGAGTCCCAGTACGTGTTGTGTGAAGAAGACCATCACAGTGCCAATAAAGGACATGATAAAGTGGATCTTGCCCATTGCCTCATTGTACATTCTGCCTGTGACAAATGGGAACATGTAATAGAGGAATCCAATTGAGCCGAATGCGATCGTTCCCATCACGAACAGGTGGAAGTGTCCCACCACCCAGTACGAGTCATGTGTGATAAAGTCAAATGGCATCGCGGAATTTGCGACACCGCCTGCTCCTGCTGAGAAGAACAATGCGATTCCGCCAACCGACCACATCATCGGTGTTGCGAATCTGATTCGTCCGCCCCACATCGTAGCTAAAAAGTTGAATACGTGCATCGCAGATGCCGGCACTGCTGCTAGTGTTCCAATCATGAAGACTGTTTTTTCTGTAAATGACATTCCTGTTGCATACATGTGGTGTGCCCACGATGAAAATGATACTATGCTTAGCATCACAAATGCAAAGATTCCAGAGGACTGGGAAAAGATTGGCTTTCTTGAGAATCGTGGAATTATCTCGTACATCATTCCGATTGCAGGAATTACAAGTACGTAGACTTCGGGGTGAAATGTAAACCAAAATAGGTGCTGGTACGCAATGGGGTCTCCTCCTTTTGATGGATCAAAAAAGCCAGTTACGCCAAGTCTGTCTGTTAGAAGCATTACCAGTGCTGCTGCAAATGTTGGAATTGCAACTATGACAATAAGCGAGGATGTCAAAAATGACCACGCTAAAAGCGGCACCTTACTTAGCGGCAGGTCTGGATGTTTGCATTTGAGAATTGTAACAATAAAGTTAATTGCGCCAAGTACAGACGATACGCCCAAAATCTTGAGGCCAAAGATCCACATGTCTGCTGCAGGACCTGGTGCCCTGATGGAGGAGTATGGTGGCGTCGCATACCATGTAAAGTCTGCAAAGCCAAGCCAGATGAGTGCTCCAGACGGTGGGATCATCCAGAATGCGACTGCGTTTAGTTTTGGATATGCCATGTCTTTGTATCTTACCATGATTGGGACGAAATAGTTTCCAACCGCTGATGCAAATGGCAATAGGAACAAAAAGATCAAAGTAGTTCCATGTACGGTAAACATTCTGTTAAATGTCATCGAGTCGGCAATTATCTGGGATCCTGGCAAGAACAGCTCTGCTCTGATGCCTAAAGCAAGCGCCCCACCCATAAAGAAGAATGTCAGTGATGAGATGAGATATAGTAGACCGACGTCTGTGTGGTGAGTTGAAAACATTATCTGCCAAATAGGACGCGGCTTGGCAAGCTCTAGTACCATCTTAGCTGCTCACCTGTGCATCTTTTATTAAAGTTATCAATTCATTCCTCCACATATAGTGTTGCCCTCATGTTGTAGTGAAGCAATCCGCAGTATTCTCTGCATTGGATTACATATTCGCCTGCCTTGTCTGGGGCGAACCAGACTGTGTTTATTCTTCCGACTACTGCGTCCTGTAATACGACATAATCATGAATATTGAATGCGTGATTGACGTCTTTGGCAGTTATCTCAAATTTGTATGGCTTGCCTTTCTTTACGTGCAGCTCGCCTACCTCCTTTGTTCCGTCTTCGTGCTCAAAGGTCCAAAACCATTGCTGGCCTGTGACTTTGATGACTTCGGCCTCAGCCGGCGCGTGTTCTACTATTCTTTCTACGTTCCATGCCTCTGCGCCCACATACGCCAAGAGTGCAACTACTACACCTACGTAGATCCATTCAGGCCAGTTTGAGTGGTGCTCTCCCATTTACCATTCACCCTTTTCTTCGTATTTTGTTGGCTTTGCCTTTGGATTCGACTCTCTGAATCGCCACACAAGCCAGATTAGTGTGCCAGATACCACTGCGCCCACGGTAAATGCAATAGTCATCATCTTGAAAAAGAGGTTCCAGATCTCTACTTTGCGCTGTACATACTGTCCTGGTTCTGAGCCCTCGGCTGCAAAGGCAAGCTGCAATGTGGGAAGTATAACTAAGGCGGTTAAAATTGAAAATAATACAAGTTCCCTTACCATGACCAATTATAGCTCGTGGTCTTCGAATTCTATTTAAGGGTTTTGTGTTTTGCCAACTAGGTAAATGTACAGAACGTGTGTTGTGTAATGGAAATGTTAGTTTCAGCGATTTGAGATTTAGAAAGGTCCCTGAGTATATCGTTCAGAGTTCATTGCGTTGATCGCACCAAGTGAGAATTTTCCCTGATCCTCCCTCACTATGGTCAGAGAGGCGTTTGCGATTATAAGCTCAAAGAGTGATTGCGGGCTCAAGTCAAGTATGTTTGAGATCATTGCTTTTATTGGATCCATGTGGGTCACACATAGTACGTTTTTGCCCGCATGGTTTTTGCAAATATGATCCACCATGTCCAATACGCGCCGTTTTACTTGAGCGAATGTCTCGACGCCATTTTCTGCGATTGTCGGATCGCCTTGGTAGAACTTCAAAAAGACATTTCCGTGCTTGGCAAACAGGTCATCATAAGCCATTCCTGAAAATCTACCCATCTCAAGCTCGTAGAGTCGCTCGTCTTCTTTTGGTGAGATGCCTAGGTGGCGGCCTACAATTTCGGCCGTTTTTTTAGCCCGCTCAATTGGGCTTGTGTAAATTTGCGCTATGTTTAACGATTTTAGATATTTACCAATATCGTTTGCCTGTCTGATGCCTTTTTGTGTTAAGGACACACCTGGTGCCCTTCCTGCCAGAACTCGTGCTGTGTTATTTTGTGCTTGGCCGTGGCGTAGAAATATGATCAATCCCATGCACATTTTTTCAAGGTCAAATAAAGATAATAATAAGATTGCCTGCCGTTTTTTGTTGAAAATAGGAATAATTGGCGGCACAGGTGGCATGGGTAAAGGTTTTGCGCTCAGATGGTGCCCAAAGCACGATATTCTGATCGGATCAAGAGATGCTCAAAGAGCTGCAACTGCTGCAGCAGAGTATCTATCAGAGGCGCAACAGATCTATGGCAACATAAATGGGACAATTGTTGGAAAGGACAATGTTTCTGTTGCACAGGAAAGCGATGTTCTGATTTTATCGATTCCATATGAGAACATCGATTCTGTGTGTTCCGATCTTTTAGGGAAAACAAAGGATAGCTGTACTGTAATATCACCAATTGTTCCAATGGTAAAGACCGATACAGGTTTTGAGTTCATACCAATCAAGGAGAACAAGCCGTTTTCACACCAGCTCGTACAAAAATACATGAAAAACAAATCAAAGTTGGTTTCTGCGTTCCATGTTATTTCGGAAAAGAAGCTGGTCGATCCCAAGATGACATTGGATTACGATATTTTTGTTTGTGGTGATGACAAAGAGTCAATAGATTTGGTCAACAGCCTGATCTCAGAGATCAAGGGGCTGCGGCCCATATTTTTGGGCTCAGGGTCACTTGCGTATATGGCAGAGATTGCGACACCGTTGCTTTTGAACGCCATGATAAAAAACAAGTTGAAAAATCCAGGCATCAAAATATTATAGTTGAGCTCATTTAAACCAAAAAAGGGGAGAAATTGGTACTCTGCTATGGGAATCTTATTCATCGTAGCCGGCGCCATAGTCTTGGTAAGAAATCTCTTTTTGTGGAGTCCAGAATTTGTGCTTGATTTTCTGCTGAATTCAGAAATCACAAACGAAAAGATCTCAGTTAGCATGTTTATTTTTGGAGGATTTTTATTGATTTTGGGGTTAAGGAAGAAGGTTGTTCAATAGAGAAAGATTCCTAAAAAGGCAAAAAATACTTCATCTTGCAACCTTGGATAGAAAAGGAAACCCCCATCTAGTTCCAGTATGGTACAAGTACACTGCAAAGAAATTCTATGTCGGCACTAACACAAACACTGCAAAGGCAAAAAATGTTCAAAAAAACAAAACAGTATGTTTTTGTGTTGATGCTGGGGTGTGGCATCCCATTAATGGAGTTATGGGAGTAGGCAGGGCCAAACTCATCACAAAATCATCCGATGTTAAAAGAATTGCAACCGCAATACTGCTTCGGTATTTTAAGAGTCTTCAAAACAAGTCGGCAAAACAGTTGCTTGACGATACAGATTGTATAATAGAA
>JBFLWI010000054.1:0-8347 GCA_040757675.1 Thermoproteota archaeon
AAAGTCAGGCATTGCTATATCAAGCAAAATAACATCAAATTTTTGAGTTTCAATCATTTGCAAGCCATTTTGCCCACTGTTTGCGACAGAAACATTATGATTTTTTAGCTTGAAATATTTTGAGAACATGTTCGTGATATCTTTATTGTCATCTACTATCAAGATATCCATACGTTATTACCAATATTGGAAATTACAAAAGCTGCGTATAAATATCATGCCTTTTCAAGTACGAAATGAAAGGTAGTGCCAGACACACCGTCGCTTTCTGCCCACATCTTACCATTCAGTTTTTCAACTATGGCTTTTGATATGGCAAGGCCAAGTCCTGTTCCTCCAGCTTTTCGCCTCTCAGAAGTATCAATCTGATAAAATTTTTTGAATAGTCCAGGCATCTTGTCTTTTGGAATTCCAATTCCATTGTCTTTGACATAGAATCTTATTTTATGTCCTTCTTGTAGCGCTCCAATTTCGATTTTGGCGTTTTGGCTTGGTGTAAATTTTATTGCATTTGAGATCAGATTGTCAAAGACTTGACGCAATCGCATTTTGTCAGTTTTTATGACTAGTCCTTTTTTGGGAAGATTTACTATGAACTCTTTGCCTATTTGTTCAAGCATTTTATAGCTTGTATTCAGATTTTCGAAGAATTCATCAATCGAAACGTTTTCTATGTTAAATCTCATCTTGTCCAAGTCTAATTTTCGTGCATCCATGATATCACCAATTAGTGATTCAAGTCGCTTGGCGTTCTTATCAATAATATCTATTGATTCGAATTGTTCGGAATTTAACTCGCCAAGCATTTTGTTTTTGAGCATCTTACAATAACCAATGATTGGAACTAGAGGTGTTTTCAGCTCATGTGTTATCATGGCAGAAAACTCGTCTTTTAACTTGTCAGCGTCTTTTATCTCCTCTAGTTGCTTTTGTATGATGTTGTTTGCATCCTCTAGTTTTTTTCTTGCGTCATAAATTTCGCTTATGTCATTAATTATGGCAATATATTCAGTAGAGTCGTTGTGGCCAGACACAGCTCCGACGTTAAAGAGTGACGGAAAAACAGTTCCGTCCTTTTTCTTTAGCCAATTTTCTTTGTTTTTAAGAACCCCCCTTCGGAGGATCTCATCAAAATAACGATGCACCAGATCCAAGCAGTCATCGCTCACTATGGTAAATACAGATTTGCCGTGAAGCTCCTCAAGCTGGTAACCAAACAGATCTTTGAAACTCTTATTATATGACGTAATAATGCCATTTTTGTCAAAAACAACAATTGCGTCAGGTGAGAGATTGTACAAGTTTTTGTATTTTTTTTCCGATTTTGCAAGAAGATCATATGTTTTGGCAAGATCCGCATTAATCTGTTCAGCCTGTTTTCGCATCCTAAACTGTGTCTTAATGTAGCTATTGACAGTAAGAATAGACACTGATGCAATTACCACAATAATGAACACCAAGATTATGGTTGCTTGAATGGTCTTGTTAACATTGGAAAATACTTGATCGTATGGCTGAATAGACAGGATAGCCCAAGTACTACTATCTACGTTAACTGGATGATATGCCACAAACATCTTGGTACCGTTTATCGTACCTACTACCGTTCCACTTTTGCCAGACAGTGAGTTTTCAATTGCTCCCATTCCGATGACGATGTGTTGTCCTTTTAGAATTCTTTTAGAATCAGCAATTACTGTTCTTGCTTCATCCACCATGAGTACCCTTTCATCAGTATATGATGTTAGATCTTGTAGTCTTTCTTCTATGATGTCAAGACTTAGGGAGCCAGTTAGAATTCCTTGAAGGGACTCTTCTTGTGAAAAAACTGGCACTGCAATTACAATATTTGGTTTGCCGCTAGATTTTGAAATAACTACATCGCCTATAACCGTCTTTTGAGTATCTATGACTTCTTTGTACCACTCCCTAAATGCAAAATTTGATACAGTCATGTTTTTTTGAAAAAAGAACGGTTCGTTGATATACACATCACCGTTTGGAAGTAAAAAAAGCATGTTTTGAAATCCACCATATTCATCAAAAACAACCCGCATCGCATTTCTTCTAGCCACATCTACATCTTCTGGTATTCCATGCAGTTTGTCGTCGATTAAAGCGACAGATGGTGAAGATGTCACATGTGGGTGTTTACTCAATATTTTTAAAATATTGACAGCATTGTTTACTCTCAGCTCAGTTCTGCTCGCAATCTGATTAATTGTCATCAGTCTTTCTGATGTTATGAGTTCACTTTGTTGCTTGATTTGGTCCTGTGCATACAACACAATTACTATCAAAAATACAACCATGATGCAACATAATATGAGAATAAAATTTCTAGGCAATGACTCAGTCAGCAATTCCTAGCATCACAAAATCTGATTCGTATTGATGCTTAATATGGAATTCTATTTTTAGTCGAGTAAAAGTGAATCGCACTGTGTTTTTCACTATTCATCTTTTCATTCTGATCAAGCACAGAAAACATGCGTGTAATTTCATATCCTCTTGATTGTACAACAAACCGATATTCGCCTCCGTCAAATGCAAATTCCAAGTTGGTTGTATATGGTAGAATCAAAGTCAGAAAACCCAGACCTGATTCAGAGGCAAACTCAATTCCAGAAAAGATAACTTTGAATTTTAAAACGACATTAAGCAAACTGCGCTATTAAGTACCTAATGCGAGAAAATAACCCAAGTGCGACATCAAATCTTGGAACGGAAAGAGCCTGCCTCTGGCTATTTTATCTAGATGCTTGAGCTACTCGTTCCAGCTCGTTCTTTTTCTTAACAGATGGTGCGCCAGGATCGTTGGATGCTGCCGCAATTAGGTGTTCTGCAAGATATTCTTCCATTGCTTTTGGATTTGAAAAAGACGATTCTTTTACTCCGTCTGCAATGAATCTCAGTGCCAAGTCTACGCGTCGAAGTGGTGAGACATCGACTGAAACATGGTATGCAGTGCCACCGTAGACAATCCTTGTGGTGTCTTCGTTTGGCGAGGAGTTTTCGATTGCTCTGACGAGAACCTCAATTGGGTTCTTGCCAGTCTTTAGGTGAATTATCTCAAGTGCGGCCTTTACTGTGTTGATTGCACGTGTTTTCTTTCCGCCCATTCTGCCTGTGTTCTTTGCATATTTTTTGCCAAAGTGCATCAGCTTATTTGCAAGTCTTTCGACGATGTTGACTTCGGTCTTGTTGAATCTCTTCAGCGATGAGCGGCCAAACGTCATAGGTACAATCGATCTTTTTAGTGAAATTACATTTTTGAGTCCTGGGTCTTTTATCTCGATTCCAGAGAGATCCCATTTTCTAAACAACAACAAATTCGGCGAGTCTGCCATTTTCCTATCTCCTTGGTTTTTCTTTTCTTCCCCTCACCAGTTCTCTTAGCGAGGTTCCGTTTACTTTGAAGACTTTGAATCTGACACCAGGAATATCTCCCATTGCACCGCCCATTGATGCACCCATTCCCTCTACGTGTACCTCGTCGTGTTCGTCAATGAAGTTCATTGCGCCGTCTCGTGGCAAGAACGCCGTCACTGTCTTTCCGTTTTTGATTAGTTGGACTCGGACACATTTTCTTACGGCAGAGTTTGGCTGTTTTGCCTCAACTCCTACTTTTTCCAGTACGATGCCTCTTGCCTGCGGTGAGCCACCAAGCGGGTTTGCCTTTCTGTCAAGACCCAGCATTCTTCTTTTGTATACACCAATAGCCCATCGCTGTCGCTTTCTTTTTGTTTTCAGTACGCGTCCTGCGAATAATCCAAGTGGAGACTTTGCCATACTATCACTCTAGTATTTTTTCAGGACTGTTAATTAAAACGCTTGTAATTTCAAAGTATCTTTTTGCCAGAAGGCGAGCCTTTTCTGCATTTCTGCCTTCACGGCCTACGACAATGCCCTTCTTTTTTGGATCGACTAATACGATTGCCTGAGTCGAGCCATCGAGCCTTTTGTTTAGTTTTACTTCTGAGACAAGTTTTGGATTTAACATATTTTTAAGAAATTTAACAGGATCGTCGGAGTATTCAACAAGCTCGACATTCTTTTTGATAATATTTTGGAGATTTCTAATGTGTGAGCCGCCTTTGCCGATCGCAAGGCCCATTTTGCCTTCATTGACAACAAAAATCACTCTGTTTTGTTTTTCATCTTCGACACAATCACGCGCAGATGCGCCGGTTACATTCTGGAAAAGCGAGATTAATCGCATCTGATCAGTTGTGAGTTTGATTGTTTGTGGCATTTTTGCTAATTATCTCGCAACTTTTGTGTCTCATTTAAACTTAGTTGTGGTATCATTGTGTCTCTGATTCTTTTAATATTGCTTTGATGTTAGAGTCTGGAATTGAAGTCAGTGATGCTGCAGATACTCTAAATTGCAGGCCGCAGAGTCTTCCAAGTGCGACCGAAGATCCATCAAATTGCAGCGTGGTTACTTTTTGGTCTTTTGTAGAATCTTGAATTTTTTTCAAAGAATCTTGTGGAACAGATTTTGAAACGACGATTAGTTTTGCGTTTTTGATCGAGTGGAGCACCTGCTTTATGCCCAATACGCATTTGTTCTCAACAAGCGCGTCCTTTAGTGCTTTTTCGAGTAATTTTCCCATTATACCACTGTAATGACGATTCAAGATAGCTCCTTTATAGGTTTATCACTTATTTTTATGATCAAATCCCGTACTCAGAAAAACCAAATAAAAATAATAAAAATTGGAAGTTACTGGCCTGCTACTACGGTGTAACTTACTGTGAATGGTGTCGGGTTCTTTGTGTGGACTGCAAGTGCGTTGCCTGCAAAGTTCCATGTTCCTGATGATGCTTGCGGATCTACTAGTGTCAGCGCGAATTTGGTTTCACCGTCTGGTGTCCAGATTGGCTGGCCGTTGTCTTCGCCTTCAGCTAGTGGGCCGTGTAGCGCAACGAGTTGGACTGGCTCTGATGCAGAGTAAGCCAGAATTCCGCTGTAGGGCATGTCAGATGGTGGCAGGATCACTGCAAGCTGGTGCGATTCGTGACCCACTCCTGGATCCTGAACTGAGATTATTGTTCCGGTGGACACAGTGGTAGATGTTTCTTTTTCTGCATAGCTTACTGTGTAACTTACTGTGAATGGTGTCGGGTTCTTTGTGTGGACTGCAAGTGCGTTGCCTGCAAAGTTCCATGTTCCTGATGATGCTTGCGGATCTACTAGTGTCAGCGCGAATTTGGTTTCACCGTCTGGTGTCCAGATTGGCTGGCCGTTGTCTTCGCCTTCAGCTAGTGGGCCTGTCAGGACTACAAGTTGTATTGGCTCCGATGCTGCAAAAGTCAATGATCCTTTGTAGATCATATCAGATGGTGGCAGGATCACTGCAAGCTGGTGCGATTCGTGACCCACTCCTGGATCCTGAACTGATGTCATCGTACCTGACTTGATTTTTGATTTGTGTGCCATTGTTTTTTCCATCTTTTGCTTCTTTTCCATCATTTGCTTTTTTTCCATAGACTGCTTGTGTGGTTTTTCTGTTGGTGCGCCACATTCTCCTTTGTAGGCCATCTTTACACCTGCTGCGTTGAGCATGCATTTGTTGCCATATGTTTGGCCGTCAACTCCACAGACAGGCATGTACTCTTTTGTACACATGACTGGTTCTTCTATCACTTTCCCAGTTCTAGGCTCTGTCTTTGGTAGCTCTGGTTTTGGTCCTTCAGAGCATAGCTTGTCTCCACAAACTTGGAGGCCGGTACCTGCACCATAGGCTCTAGTTTTTTTTGTGAGGCCAGTGCCTTGTGCTTTGGCTGCGTCTACTTGCTCTAGATTGCTAAACGAAGTTACAAAGGCTGCCGACAACAAAACTGTGACCGCAAACAATACGGACAGTGTTTTTGTCATGATATGAACAGAATGTCTGAATATATTACTCTTAATGCGCTTATTCCACTACGACTGTTTGTGTCTGAGTTTGTGAAAGAGGAGTTGCGTCAGTTAACGACTTCCACACAAACGACTCTATTGTGTACTCTCCTTTTTGTTTTGGTAGCCAGGATTGCGATACCTCCATGACTGCTCCCGCATCTAGTCTAGCAGTCAACCACGAAAGCGAGACTACAGAGCCACTTTTGTCTGTGATTTGTATAATGTTTGTAAATCCTTGTTCGTAGTCCTGTGTGTTTTGTACATGTGTTACTATTTGGATTTGGTTGCCTTTGGTTATTGACGAGATTTCGGCGCCATTTCTGTCTGCAAAGTAAAGGTCGTTTATTGCCATTCTGTTATTGCTTGGCACATTAGAGCCAATGGTTGCCATACTTGTGATCTCAATGTCGTCTGAGATGCTGTACGGCAACGGAAGTGTTCGGTCGTGATACCTTGCAACCATTGAGTCACCAGGTACTGCACGCAGTCTGTTGCCGCTTGACTCACTTGTTTGTGTCAACAGGATAGTGGCTGCAAAGACTCCAGACTCGTCGTCTGTTTCCGTTGCAACTACTGAGATTCCTGCAGTGTCAGAATCTGACGAGACGTCGATGTTTAGGTTGTCAATGCCTTCTGGGTTTATGTTCATGTCAGGATCGGTCACTTGGATTAGAATCTGTTCGTTCTCAAGATAATTTGGGTTCGAGAATTCTATATTTCCCACATTCCAGCTCACTTTGGCAGATTTTGTAAGAACTACACCGTCTGCAAACTCAAATGATATTGTGATGCCATCGTCTCGGTCCACTTGCAAAAATCCGTTTGTGGGACCTCCCCCACTTGTTCGTGGCACAGTGTCAGACTCATCGTCGCCGTCGACGTCGTGCAAAAAGCCAGTCAGTGTGACTTCGCCAGTAAATGTGCCGCTGCTTTGTGCCGTTTCTCTAAGCTCGTACGGCCCAAGGCTGTGTGACGGTGTGGAGATCTTGACTGCATAATTTGGATCATCGCCGATTGAATCTATGGCATGCTCATTTTCATCCCAACTTGGCGCAACGATCGTTATTCGGATTTTGTCAGTCCAGCTGTAGATGTCTTTGTCAAGATAGATTGGTGCATATGGCTTGTAGTAATCTGGGAGTTGCTCTGCGTACGCAAAGTTTGTCAAAATTACAAGTGGAATAATTGTGAAAATAATTTTCTTCATCACACTGGTATGGTAATGTGTCAAATTAATTACTTTAAGATCATCAGATCGTAATTTCAAAGATCACTGATGATTTCTACGTGCGTCTTTTATATGATAAAAATTTAGTTCGGAGTGAAGTGGACTGGGGCTTCCTAACCGGTGCCTCAACGACCACGTCCTATCTCTAGGAACCGGTATTTTGGATCGACTCAATTAATTCTCCGAGGAGGTCCGTGCCGGCCTCAAGTAGCTGATTTGTACGAAAAGTGATCTTGTACCCCTCATAATAAAACACGAAAACGTATCTATCGTGAATGTTATTTACATAATCTATTTTGTTTGGATATGCGAGGATTGGTATCCCTTCCAATTGTATCAATTGGGAACGACTTCGATTCACAATCTTTTCCTGCCCAAGCTCCTCTGCAGTCTTGGTACAATTACAGAACTCGTAATCAAGCATAATTCGGAAAACATCAGAGTCTGAGATCGCGTACTCTGCGTGTCTTTTGGTAAGAAGTCCGTAATCATCAACGAATGCAAGCTTGTGGCCTGAAGAAAATGCTTTCGGTATATTCAAGCTGGCAAGTTTTTGTTTTACCAGTCCCTCTCGTTGAGCTACGAATTCTTCGGCGGCCTTCATCTCTTCAGTGGTAATCTGCCGCCCAATTCCCACAACACCATTTTTGTCTTCAGTCCAGCTTGGAGGTTCAGCATACAAGTAACCGTTTTCATCTGTCTCTAGTTTCAGATAAGGAAGTGCGTATTGTCGTGTAACCAATACTGGATTTCCTCCTTGAATCATCATGTGTCCAGAAACCGGGTTGTATATGCTACCACTGCACGAATCTTCGATTCTTCTTCTATTTTCTTGCGGCCAATATTTTACCAAACAGTGCGATGACGGATCAAGTGCAGAGTACGCTCTAAATGCAGACGCGTCGTTGTTTGTACCCCCAAGATAGTCTGGCAGACGGATAAGCAAAAAAGTCTCATATGGATCCCTGTCTTTGTACCTGTCTGGATCAGGATAGAAAAACCAGGCCATACTGTTTGGTTTCATGTCTGAGATTTTCATTGGCCCGTGCATGCTAGGCAGATCAAGGTTTGCGTTAACATTTATGTGAATTGCCTGTCTATGTGTCACTTGTTTTTGTGATGAAAATCCGACAAAGGTTACAAGGATCACAGTAGCTACAACAATACACCCACAAAGAATCAAAATATTTTGTGGGATTTTTCTCAACGAT
>JBFLWI010000055.1:0-8260 GCA_040757675.1 Thermoproteota archaeon
GCTTCGGGTTTTGCTTCCGGCTTTACTTCTTTTGGTTTTTCCTCCTTTGGTTTCTCTTCTTTTAGCTTTGCTTCCTTTGGAGGTTTAGGGTTTTTGCCTTCGAGTTTGTTTTGTCGCCATTTGTCTTCGGTGTTGATGTCTGTTACCAAGAGATTTGATGTGTGAATGAAGACGTCCAAGTTTCCTCCTTTGAGTTTTTCTTTCTTTATTCCCTCAACCGCTGCTCCGTTTTTCTCTGTGGAAACTTTGGTAATTTTGCCTGTGACCCCTTTGAATTCTCCGCGCATGACGCGCACTGTATCGCCTTTTGTGACTCTGATGCTACGTCTATTGTATTTTTGTTGTAGTTCCTTTGAGAGGTGGCTGCACATCTGTTTGCTTCGTGTGAAAAGTGAAGCGGTGTAAATTGTTCTGTTTCGGATAGTCGACGGCTTCATCTCATACCACCATTGATGCCAAGTTAGCTACTCTTGGCCATTTTTCTGAAGCTTCTGCTGCTACTGGTCCTTTGATGTCGGTCCCTTTGATTTCCCCCTCAGGTGTTACAAGAACAGCTGCGTTGTCTTCAAAAGATACGCGAACTCCGTTTAGTCTACGAATTGGATATTTTTGTCTAATTATCACTGCACCAAAGATCTGTTTTCTTAGTTCTGCCGGTCCCTTCTTTACCACTACATTAACAAAGTCGCCTACTGCGGCTGCAGGGTACCTTGAAGTTCTTGTTTTTGTGTGCTTTACCATGATTATTTCAAGAATTTTTGCTCCCGTGTTGTCGGCGCAGTTGATTCTTGCTCCAACTGGGAGTGCCCTTGTGACATACGGTCTGAATTCCTGTACTCCTTTTGCAGATACTGCACGACTTTTTCCTGCGGACATTTTATGACTTGACCTCCACTACTACGAATGAAACAGATTTGGCAATCGGCCTGCATTCTGCAGCTACGACTACCGTGCCTTCTTTGATCTCAAGTTTTGATGATTTGTATGCGTGAATCGTGCTCTTGCTTCTTGCGTATCTTTTTGTCTTTGTGATGTACAGTGGATTTTCACGTTGAATTACGACTGTGTTCTTGTTTTTTGCGCTAACTACTTTGCCCTCAAAGAGCTTACCTCTAACGCTAAGTGGTTTTCCGTTGTCCATTACGATGCCTCTGTATGTTTGTTTTTGCTCGGCTTCTTTCATACTTTCACCTTTAGTCTGTCTTCGGGTCTTTTTGCGATGATGTTGCCGTCAATTAAGAGATCTTGTCCATTTAGCGTAAATTTCCACGTGTTGTGCTGCTTTGGAATCATCTTGAAGCCTCGCAGGGTCTGAAGAGTGAACATCGACTTTGTCTCATCCACTATCTTTCCTTCGAGTCCCACAATGAATTTGTTTGTTGATTCAACTACTTGGGTCTGCAGTCCTATCAATTCGTTATTCACTAGATGTCCCATCATTTTTGCTTCAACTCGTTTAGTCTTGTGAGCATGCGTGCGACTTCTTTTCGCATCGCACGGATTTTGCCGCTTTCTTTACGTAGCGTTCCTTTTGCTGCATCTGTTCTCAGCTTTGCAAGCTCGACTCGAGCTTGTTCTAATCTTTGTTTAAGATCAAGTTCGTTTAACTCTCGAATGGATTTCATTTTTAGTTGGGCCATGTTACTTCAGTTTTTCCTCTACTTCTTCCATAAGGTCCATGTTTTCGATTTTTTGCGCAATTAGTTTGACTTCTTCGCTTTCTGTTCTTGCCCGTCGTTCCTCTTCTTCTTTCTCTAGTCTGAGTCTTTCTCTTTCTTCGCGTTCTGCTTTTTCCTCTTTTACTCCCTTTAACTCAAATTCTGGCACGTATTTTTCTTTTCTTGCTATTCTGATTCTTACTCCTATGTAGCCCATTGGGGTTGGCACGTGAGCAATGTCTTCGTCCACCACCACTCTTGCGAGGTGTCCTGCGCGAGGAAGAATTCCTGCAGAATGCTTTTCAAATGAGGATCTGTCACCTCTGAGTTTGCCAGATACTGTAATTTGTACGCCCATCGCACCTGCATTCATTATTTGTTGTAGTGACCACATTGTAGCTCTTCTAAACGCAGTTCCGCGCTCAATTAGTGATGCAAGTCTATTGCACATCACGCTTGCTGTAAGCTCAGGTTGCGTTATTTCGTTGACTGCGATTTGTGGGTTTTTCAGTCCAAAGTCTTTTTCTAGTTTTTCCGTAAGATCTCTGATTCCTGCTCCCTTTCTTCCGATTACGATTCCAGGTCTTGTCACATGGAGAACCACTCTGGTTCCAGTTGGTGTCTTTGAGATTTCTGCGTGTGAAAATCCTGCTTCTTTAATTGCAGATCTCAGATAGTCTTTGAGTAGCATCATGTTGTAGTTGTCTTTGATTACATTTTTGACTGATGACAATTCTATACCTCCTGAGCCACCAGCTCAATATGTGTCAGTGTGTTGTTCTTTGGAGTGGCTCTGCCCATTGCACGTGGGGTAAACCTTTTGATGATCACCCCTCTGTGAGATACTGCAGAAATTATTTTGAGTCTGTCAAGGTCCATGCCTTTGTATTCGGCATTTGCTTCCAAATTATCCAAAAGTTTGATGAATTCTTTTGCTGCCTTTTGTGGATATCTGCCAGACATTACTCCAGTATCGGATCTGTGACCCACTTCATTTTTGTATCTTCTAAATGGAACTGCGCGTTTTAATGAAATTACTTCTTGCAGGTAGTCGCGTGCTTTTTCTATTGAAAGTCCTTTGATCATTTTGGCTATCTCACGTGCATGTTTTGGTGAAACGTCTTTTTCTCTGACTGCTGCACGGACGTGTTTTGTTGAATCAAAATTTGCGAAAGCGTAACCAAAATGAGGCATAATATTCACTTCAATGGCACATACAGACTTGATCTAGATGCGCCGACTCCTGGAGCACCATGAACAACTCTCTTGTTTGTTCTAACATACTCGCCGATGTAATGTCCAATCATTTGTGGTGTGATTGTGACCGGCACGAATTCCTTTCCTGAGAACACGTTAATTGTAACACCGACCATGTAAGGAAGAATAATCAAGTCGCGAATGTGTGTCTTGATTGGGTTTTTGGATTTGCCAGCTTTTTCGAGCTTTATTTCCTCTATGAGCTTTCTTTTGCCGTCTGTAATACCACGGGTAAGTGATCTCCTTGCTCTTGCTGGGAAGATCTCGAAGAGTTTCTCTAGCGACATGTTCTGGAGTTGTTCCAGTGGAACCCCTCGATAATCAAATTCCTTAACCATTTTTTGACACCTGTAGAGTTGAAGTTTGAGGTTCCATATTATAGCATTCCTATCTTTGTGGCTAGGTCTCTGGCTTTTTCGACGGATTCGAATTTGACAAACGCTTTTTTGCCAGAAATCGTTTTTGCGGTGTTTATATCAGTAACATTTTCCTCGTAGAGTGTTTTTATTGCTTCCTTGATTTGTGACTTGTTTGCTCTAGAGTCGACAATAAAACAGATCCTGCTGTCTTTTTCGATAAGTGCAAATGTCTTTTCTGTGATGTATGGCCTCAGAATTATTTTTGTTGCTTGAGTTGTGTTCAATGTATTACCTCCATTAGTTTCAAGTGTGGTGATTTGATGTTTGCAAGCTCGTTTAATGCAGCCTTTGTGTAGACTGTTAATCTAATTGGTTGAGAGCCAGGAGCAAGATCAAGAACTGACAGGTCACTTGCGGCCCTTACGTCCACTCCCAAAAACGAACCGCATGCTTTTGCAAGCGATTTTGGATCTTTAGTGACAAACAGAATGCTTTTTCCAGTTTTTGTTTTTCTGCCTCTGATGACAGATCTGCCAGAACGGGCTTTGCGTGATTCCAGCCTTTCGATGTCGGCGGTCAGATTCAGCGCGTCAAAGACTTTAGCGATCTCTTTGGCTTTTGAGATCTTTTCGAGGTCATCTGAGACTACGATTGGAAAGGATTCTATTTTGTTTACAGAATGACCGCGTGATGCAACCAAGTCCTTTGATGCAGTTGCTGCAATAGCCGAACAAAGAGCGAGTCGCCTTTCTTTTTTGTTTAGTTTTTTGTAGATGACTTTTTCCGATAGTGGTGGGTGTGCTTGTCGTCCGCCTCGCACCATTGCCACACCTGCTGCTTGGCCACGTCTTGGGCCTCCTCCACGGATTCTTGCAACTCTTGCTTGGCCATGACCTGTTGGCGGGTCGTTAGACATTGCCACGACATCCATACCTGCAGTGAGATGTCTGCCTTGTCTTTGATAGCGATGTGAGTCCAAATTTACATAAGCACGATGAATTAGATCCTCACGGAACGGAGTCTGGAATACTTTGGGTAACTCGATTTCTTCTTGTTTTGCCCCAGTCAACGAAAGTATTTGTGTTTTCATACTACAATCTCCAAGATGTTTGGTTTGAGGATTTTCGATGGAATGTTTCTGATTTGTGTTCTGAATTTGACGAGTCGTCTGTAAGTTCCAGGAACTGAGCCCTTCAAAACTACGAAGTCGCCATTTACAAAACCATAGTGCTTGTATCCACCCATTGGGTTGATCTTGTATTCGTTTTTCTCAGTGTTACTTATGATCATAATTCGTTTATTGTATTCGACTCTTTGATGGAATCCTCGTTGTCCTGCGCGAGGTACTGTGTACATGATGCTAGATGGTGAAATTGGTCCAAGTGTACCAAGTGCTCTTACGCTCTTTCTTGATTTGTGTTGCTTTTTCTTGACACCCCATCTTGTGATTGGGCCTTCCCATCCTTTGCCTTTTGTAATTGATGCAACATCTACATTTGCACCAAGCTCAAAGACATCTTCTACTTTGACTTGTTTGCCAAAGAGGCCTTTTAGAAATTCAAATTGTTTTTTGATGTCACCGCCTTGCACTGCGACCTCAAATACATATGGTTTCTTTTGTGCAAGGCCTGCATTGTTTGGAGAAACTGCGACTATGGCGTAAAGTTCATTTACTGCATTGAGAAGTTTTTCTGCTCGCTCCAAACTACCTTCTTTTGGTTTTATCGTTACGAGTCGAGAAACTTCTTTTGGCATGTCTGGGCTGTAGACATCAAAGTATGCATGCGAGCCGTAAATGTCGTTACGATATCCTCTAATTCCGATTATTGATATTGGTGGAGTTGCAACGACCGTTCCAAGACTTACGAGTTGTTTTCCGTGATTTGGTGTTTTTTCTCTGTCGTCGATGCTTACGATTTGAATGCAGCCTACTTTGAATCCCGCATATCCCGACAGCTTTGGCTGCTCAGATGAAAGTGACGGCCAAGTCCTGATTCTTGCTTCCATGCTTTTAGCACGTCCTCTAGGAAGGTATGCAAGACTACCACGACGTGGTTGGCTGTGTTTTCTATGACCCATGGATAATCAAAAACATTTGTTAACCCCATTATATACCTAGGTGTTAACCAATCTACTGTCGATTTGGTATTGTATAATAACTACATATTCATGGAGTGATGGCTTTGGTCAGTGAAAGAAAGATCGTAACGCCGCCAATTATTACGCCGATGACTCCAACGATTATTGCAAGTGCAAGAAACTTTTTTTGTGTCATTAATGTTTTAAGTAAAACCAGGTTTAATTTGAGTTTACAAAATTGAGAATCGCGAGTATGCCAAGCATGGCCTCCTCAAGTCGTACCGTTTCAGTTGCCTGATTGGGGAAAAAGTTCAATGATTTTGCTCCTTTGATGTTTATTCTTGTGCCGAGTATCTCGTAAAGGCCGCGATCTGGTGCTCCAAACACGATAAGCAAGGGCTTGTCTGTGTGTACGTAATGATTTATCTGATCCAATGTAGCAGGTTTTCCTTTTCTTGACGTCATTATAATGGAGCCGTTCCACTCTTCAAGTAGTTTTATGAGATTCGATCTTTCTTTAACTTTGTAGCCCCAGTACTGTTTTATCTGATCTTCAGAGATTTCTTTGACTGTGATGTTTGGCGTTACGGTTTTGATTTGGATTGTGATACGTTTTTTGTCGCGCTCTTTTCCAAAATACGGAATCATTTGGCGTATTCCAATATCTATGAACTTTTTTCCTTTGTAGTAGACAATTGCACCCTCTCTGATGTCACCTTCTTTGAGTTCTTTTGGATTTGAGGACAGTGAGTGATGGGGGATTTGCAGGGGGTGTAATATTCCTGCGTATTTGAGTTCGTCGATTTTTGGGAACAGCTCTCTGCGCAGGTATTGCGGCGTCTCCAAATACCGCAAAATTGTGGACAAGAGAAAGCGGTCAGAGCTGGAACCTCCGCTTTCTTCGTAAATGTAAATTGTGCGAACCCCAAATATTGCACAAGTCCTTGCAATAAGGGAAACTTTGCGCGACTTGTCTAGTTTGGTTGCCTCATCCTTAAGACAAGAATCAGGTATCGCGACTGAGAGATTCAATATTGAAAACTTAACTGTTTGGAATCGGGAATTTTTGCTTTCCTAGTTTTGCATAGTTAGTAATTTGATCCTGATTTACTTTTTCAAATTGTTTTGTTGATGTTTTGATGTGGGACATTTTGATGTGATCCGTTCCTTCTTTTTGCTCGCTTGCCAGATAAATGCATGCTGTTGCAAGTGCTGACGCATCTTCAAGTGACATGTCGGGTTTGTAATTTTTTTCTAAAAAGTCATTTGCCTCGTCAGAGCCGGCACCAATTGCCACTGCGTCATATGCGATGTATGTTCCACTCGGATCAGTCAGAAATAGCGAATTGTGTGAATCAACGCCGCCGATAATTAGCGCGACACCAAAAGGCCTTGCACCACCAAACTGTGTGTATTGCTGGCATTGGTCTGCAAGGTGTTTTGCTACTGCCTCCACATCGACTGGTTCATCATATACGATTCTGTTACTTTGTGCAAAGAATCGTGCAGTGTCTGCTTGGCTTCGTGCATCAGGAATGTATCCTGCTGCCGCAAATCCGATGTGTTCATCGATTTGAAAGATCTTGTGTGCCGATTCTGAGATTTGTAATTTGCGTGGTTTTTCTTCTACAGCGATAACTACGCCATCTTTGCTTTTAATTCCTACAGCTATGGCTCCGCGTCTGACTGTTTCAATTGCGTACTCTACTTGATACAGTCTGCCATCAGGCGAGAATATAGTGATAGCTCTATCATAACCTTGTTGAGAAGGAAGCAATTCTATTTTTCATGTTTTGAAAGTTTAATTTAAGTCTAGTTGTGCGTCGATCGTGCGATTTGAGATTCCGTTTTATGGTCACGAGAATGTGAGGGCGCACCACCCAAGGACAATCGAGATCACAACTGAGCCAGATCTTACTTTGCAGGGAGACTGCATAATTGGCGTAGGCGCAAAGTGTGGCTGCAAAGGAATACCAGATAGGATGAAAAAAAAACTTAGGCGATCTGATTCAAAGATCAAGATCACGATTCAGGTAAACGACAAATCATTTCAGATCGTCGGAAAAGGTCACGAGGATCTCGTACTTGAGAATCCTCACGACATCGTGATTAGAAAAAGTAATTTTTTGTGTCCTAGGACTTTGGCAGTAGGTTGTGACAAGGCCTGTGATGATATGCCAAGACAGTTCGTAAAAATGCTACAGGATCCAAAAACAAAAGGATTGTTTGTAATCGAAGTTACTTGAGTTTTTTGTGAGCTGCAAAGTCTTTGTTTTCAAGGACGTTTGCAACGGCTCTGTTGACTATTTCTGTCAAGACGAATTCGTTGTATGCAGTTTCTGTCTTTTTTTGAAGTGCGGGTTTTTTTGCAATACCTTCAAGAATTTTTTCGATTTTTGCAGATGTTGTTTTTATCATCGAGGAGTATTTCGAATCAAAGTCTTTTGGAGAGTGATTCGCAATGAGTTTTATGGAGGTTCCATAGAATTTTGCGACAGCACCTCTCACTTCTTCGATTTTGACAATCTCGATTAGACCAGCTTCCTTTAGAATGTCCAAGTGGTGTCGAATTGTTGTGATGGCTTTATTGTAGCCGTTTTTTTGAAGCTCCTTTGCAATCTGTTCTGTGGTGAGCTGTTTGTGATACAGTATCTCTACGATTTTCGTTCTTGCCGGATCTTCCAGTGCGCGAGCTTGTTCAACGGAAATCGTCATGACTCTGTTGATTTTGATTTGTTTTTCGAGTAGTGTTGACATGATAATTGCAGATTCTGAATTCAGCTAAAAGATCGTTGCATCATCTTTTGTTGTCTATTCGCATTAATTTTTTTACGTTCCAATAAATTTTAAACCGCTTCCAAATTTAGCTCGATTGCTACTAAAATATTAGTTACAATAGAATAATTA
>JBFLWI010000056.1:0-8226 GCA_040757675.1 Thermoproteota archaeon
ACAGATGCGCTAAAAGAAATAGGTATAACCGGCATCACCATAACACAGTCAAGAGGTATAGGAACAGGAGAAAGGCCCATACTGAGGGGATCAAGAGGCACTGCAAAGTTTGTTGCCATGTACAACAGGCTTGAAACAATAATGACAATAGTGGATGACTCCAAAGTCGAAGGGGTCGTCAAGGCAATAATAAATTCGGCGCATACGGGCACTGTAGGTGATGGCAAAATATTTGTCTCAAACGTAGAAGAAGCGTTTGATATTGCAACAAAGCAAAGCGGCACGCATATACTCTGAGCCGCAGCCCTTGCGCAAGCCTACTGGACAGTCTTTAGGGACTTGATACTCTTTCTCATAAAGTGCGTCCTATTTCTGATTGTAACTTCGGTGATGTTTGCAGCACGTGCTACTTGCCGCTGCGTAAAGTTCTCATTGTTTTGGACTGCTGCCAAATATACCGCGGTTGCCGCAACAGCCATGGGACTCTTTCCAGACGCATTGCCTGTCTTTTCATATTCAACAAAGATCGAAACGGCAAGTCGCTTTGTTCTTTCTGATGCGCCTACCTTGTTTGCTATCAAAGAAACGCACTGCACAGGATCAACTACGGGCATTTTCATGTCGAGGCCCTCTACGAGATGTCGGTAACATTTGTTGATCTGCTTTGATTTTACAGCGCTTGCTTTCTGAATGTCCTTTATCGTACGGGGAGTCTCGCTGTCTCTGCATGCAGCATACAGGGCCGCACAAATAAATGCAGATATGGGCCTTCCGCGAACGAGTTTTTTTTCATGCGCCTTTCTGTATATATACGCAGTCTCTTCCACAATGGCTTCAGACAGTCCCAATTTTTCTTTTAGTGCGGATAATTCAGAAAACGCCTTTCGGAGATTTCTGTCTGCGGCAGTATGCGCCTGGCTTCTACTATCCCACATCCTGAGTCTTTCGATAGTGCTTCGCATGATTGCAGATAGTGGCTTTCCTGTGACGTCTTTGTTTGCTGAACCTATCACAGTTGAGAGGCCCATGTCATGCTTGCTAAGCAAGCTGCCATCGCCAATTCTGCTCTTGTTTATCCTCGAGTCGAGTGCGCGCCATTCGGGCCCTTCGTCTTCTATCTTTTCTTGAATTACGTAACCACACCTTGCACAAATCATCTCGCCGTGTTCCTCATCACAGACAAGAACGTGCTCCCTGCAACCTTCAAATTTTTTATTAGCGTATTTTTCCAAATCTTTCAGTATATTATTATACACTATTATGTATATTTATATATTGTGTATAATAGTATATAAATATATACTACAGCAAGCTATTATCGACATGCAGATAACGTTTGTCACCAAGCTTGCCAAGTCTGGCTGCAATTCAAATGGCAAAGAAAGAAGGATAATCATAGTTCCGACAGACAAGGTAAAAGAAGTAATCAAAAACTATGATGGAAAGCAGATCAAGATCACCATAGAAGAGATCTAGGCAAACGTCGGTATCGCAATAAAGATGCCCTCCAATTATCAAAATTAGTAATCGCAACCACCATTAAAATGAACACGCACGATTCGTATCACAAAGGAGCAAACAGAATGTCAAATATCAAAGCACTGAAGGAATCCCTTGACAAAAACGGCGAAGTCATGATACGGCTCGACAACGGGGAAAAAATTGAGCTTCACAAACACAACGTTACCTTCAACGATTCTACTCAGGAAATAGTAGTAGATGCAGCAAGCCAGACTTACTGGATTGATGTAAACAAGGTATCTTATTACTGGATACACCGTGAGGGTATAGAAGGAAAAGAATAAAGCTCATTTGCAATTTTTTTAGCTTTTACACAAGATTATCATTTCTGATATTCTGCATTCCGCTTTTTATAAAATGTAAAAAATCGTAATTCAATGACAAGTAAAACGGCAATAACAGTTTTGGTTCTAAGCCTCAGCCTAGTATTTGCAACAAACAGCGCCTTTGCACACCACGTATCAAAGGAGATTCCAGTAAGCACAAGTCCGATGAAAATGTCACTAAGCGGTGACTATCTTTTTGTCTCAAATCTTGGACAACGTGAAATCTCCGTAATAGACACAAGAACGGACGAAGTAGTAAAGAAGATCACTACATCTGCAGGCGTCGTTGCAGTAAAGGCAGTGCCAGAAAAAAACCTGGTATACGCTGCGACCTTTGAAAGTGGGGGACTCGATGTATATGACCTTGAGACAGGCGATTACATAAGGACAATAGAGCTGCCAGACTCCAAGATCACAGTATGGCATTCGCCACAGGACGATATGCAGGTGTACCTTACACTTGTGACTGGTGGGGCTGCCATAGATTACAACCCAAATAACGGCATACTCTTTGTGGCCAACTACAACGCAAATTATGTAGCCACAATCGACACTGAAACCAATGAAGTCCTGCAAAAGATACCGGTGTCGCCACACCCGTATGCACTAAAGGTAGACGCTACCACCGGAAAGGTTCTGGTTGCAAACATGGCAGGAAACAAAGTTACTTTTCTGAAACAAGATGAGGATGGCACCTACGACATATCAAAGACCGTAAAGACTGGAACAGTACCTTGGGGCATTGATATTGACGAAAAAGAGCATAGGGCGTACGTGTCACACCGCGGAGCACACCACATAACAGTCCTTGACATTATAGGCGAGAGAATCATTTTGACCTTACCAGTAGGCGATGACACCCAAGCAATTGCAGTAGATTCAGAAGAACACCAAGTTTACGTCTCATATCTTCAGCAAAACAAAATAGTAAAGATCGACACAAAGAAAAACGAGATTGTAAACACCATAGAATCTGGTGCATTGGCATGGGATCTTGTAATTGATTCAGAGACTCACAAACTGTATGCATCTATGAAAGGCGAAGACAAAGTCTTCGTTATGGGCCCCAAGTCCATTGCAATGTCTATTCCAGTAGTTACGATGCAGACTCCAGTCTCACTTGTTGGTGAGCTGATAGCACATGGACAGGACGTCTATGTCTCAGAAGCAACAGTAGACATCGAAAACAGGGCCCTAGTCCTCAATACCCAAGCAGAAGATGGAGGAAAACTCACAGTAGTTATACCTAGAGTGATCCTGGACGCAAAGGACGGAACAAAAGATACAATGTTCTTTGTATATGCAGACGACGAACTAATCGACCAAGAAGTAACGGAGGCAGACGAATCAACAAGAGTTGTATCTGTCTTGGTTCCAAAGGATACAGAAACGATAACCATAACTGGCACAACGGTGATTCCGGAATTCGGAACAGTTGCAGTCATTGTGCTTTTGGCAGGCATAGTGGGCACGGTGTTTGCTACAAAAGGCAGACATCTTTTGTTCAACTAGCGTCCGCTCTAACTCATTTTTTATTTTAACAATATTTTTTGAATCGAATCTAGCTTTAGAACAAAAGATTAATTCGAATCAGTTTACAACACTACACATGGCAAAAATAACAATCAAGGCGACTGAAAACGGTCCATGCCTTGTAGATGTAGATGGAAAAACAGTAGCAGCCTTGTGCAGATGCGGCGCCTCAAACAACAAACCTCACTGCGACGGCTCCCATCAGAAGATCGGTTTCAAAGCAAAGGCAGCGGAAATCTCGGTCTAAATTTTTTCTTTTTCATTAAAAATCCGACCGACATAGTGAACAAATTCTATGAAACATGGAATACAAAAGATATGAACGCAATGTCGTCTTTACTAGATGATGACATCACATATGAAGGCCCATTGTTGAGCTGGAATGGAAAACAAGAATACATACGAGGTGCAAAAGAGCTTCTGCCAATGTGCGGGGAAGTGAAAGTAATCAAACAATATGTGAATGGCAATAGCGTTTTATCCATTCTTGACATCACATTAAATTCCCCAGAAGGCCCTATTGTGTGTCACACAGCAGATCAAGTGGAATTAAAAAATGGCAAACTCTACAAAACAAGAGCATTCTATGATCCACGCAAAATAGCAAAATACTGCTCACCATAAATCTCAACCATGGTCTACGACGAAAAACTCGCCGAAAGGGTGAGGGAGTCACTTAAGCGCAAAAAAGGAATTACTGAAAAGAAAATGTTTGGCGGCATCGCATTTTTGCTAAACGGCAAAATGTTCTGTGGAATAATCAAAAATGATTTGGTTGTCAGAACCGGTCCTCAATATTACCAAAAAGCATTGGCTAAACGCCATGCCAGGACCATGGACTTTACCGGCAAGCCGATGAAGGGATTTGTCTATGTCGGATACGATGGCTGCAAAACAGAAAAAACACTTTCAGAGTGGGTCGACACAGGACTTCGTTATGTTGGCACTTTGGCTAAAGCAAATTAATTTTTGATGAGCTTAATTTATTATGATGAGTAATGTTTTTAATCCAAAAGCAAAGAGGGTGGACATGAAAAATCTTGTAGTGTTTGCCGTGCTGGCAGGAATCTTGCTGCTTGGCACAATATCGCAGTCTCAACTAGCTAATGCGGCATCAAACAAGAAAATCTCTATCCCAGGACACGCAGTCGAGATAGCGCCGGGAATATTTCACCTTGGTAAATCAAAGAACGTAGATGGCAAAATAGTCGAAGGCATAATGATTATTGATTACAAAAAAGGAAAGGCAAAACCCGACGGCGTAGGTGGCGGAAAGGGAGGCAAGTCATCGTGCTATTCGTTTTTGGCAAGTGGGGCCAAATGGAAGACTCAGGAACCCTGGCTGATTGACACTGCAAACAGCGAAGGGTTGGACGGCACGTTCCTCTTAACCAATACTGCAGCAAACATCCAAAAGTGGGAAGACGCAGGAGCAGGAGACGTATTTGGTTCAGGCTCTACTGCAAGCGGATTGGCGGCAGACGAGATCGCACCAGATGGACTAAACGAAGTCCTCTTTGGAGGAGCAGACGATCCAAACACAATAGCAGTCACAATAGTCTGGGGAATATTTAGCGGCCCAGTAAAACAAAGACAGCTGGTCGAGTGGGATCAGGTGTACAATGAAGTGGGTTTTGACTGGACCCAAGACGCAACAGTTGATCCTACCAAGATGGATTTTGAAAACATTTCAACCCATGAAATAGGACATGCCTTTGGCATGGGACACCCAAGCAACAGCTGCACAGAAGAGACGATGTACGCCTTTGCTACCGAAGGTGAAACAAAAAAGCGTGATCTTAACTCAGGCGATATTGCCGGAATAAGTGCTTTATACTAACGCATAATTTCTATGATTTAATTATGCCAAGTTCTCAGTTAGCACATGGAAATAGCCTACGTACTCGTGCAATGTGATCTGGGATACGAGGACGCTATCATAAAACAACTCATGCAGATAAATCAAATAAAAGAAGTACGTGGCACACTGGGCGTCTTTGACATATTTGCCAAGATCCAGGCAGATTCCAGAGAGGAAATCGAAGACATAATCTCAAAGATCCGCAAAATACCGCACCTGCGCGAAACAAACACGCTAACCGCTATCATATCACAAGGCGGAAGGTAACGTTATCAGATCATGACTTTTTACTGTTAATTTTGTTGTAGACAAAATAAAACACGATGCCACTTACCACCACGCCAAGGCCCATCAGTATGATGTAGGAATCAAACTGGATGACGCCAAGAATCGGCGTAATTATTCCCAGTGCGGGAAGGATAGGAAACCACTTTACATTCAAAGGAACCTTAAACGGCCTTTCAGTGTCTGGTTCCTTGAAGCGCAGCCAGATCAAAGAAAAGTTCACCAAAATGAAGACCATGATTATGGCAAAGACAGAGATGTTTGCAACGGTGGAAATCTCTCCTGCGAAAATAAACACACATGACAGAGCACCTATGATAATTACTGCCAACCACGGCGTCTTTCTCTTCTGGTGTATTGCGCCAAGAATTGAAGGAAGTGACTTGTCGCGGGCAATGCCGTACAGTATTCTGGATCCTGACACCAACATTATGAGAACTGTATTGGTTGTGGCAAACAGCGCAATAAACAGGATGACTGTCTGCCACTGTTGCCCTAGTGCCTTTTTTATGACGTCTGCAAGCGGTGCCACAGACGCATCAAGCTCCTGCCAGCTGAGAATTCTGATTGCAGACAAAGAAACCAAGATGTAGATCACTGCGGTAATCGAGATGGCAAGTATGATTGCCCTTGGCAGCACCTTTCTTGGGTTCTTTATCTCCTCAGCTATGTTTGCAATGTTTTCAAATCCAATGTATGCAAAAAACACAAGCGTAAATGCAGCAAACACCCCAGAGAACCCAAATGGCATCTCAAAATAATCCACCTCAACATTGCCAAAGATAACTAGACCTAACCAGATCACCAAGGCAAGGCCTGCAGCCTCAACTATTGTAAAGACGATATTTATCGACGACGATTCGCGAATTCCAAAGAAATTCAAAAAGGATAACCCAATGACTGCCATAACAGCAGCAATAACAATCGGTACGCCTGAAATGGTCGTAAAGTATCCACCGAAGCCAAGCGCGATTGCGGAGGCGGAAATTATTGCCACAAAAAGCGTAAGCCAGCCAACTATGAATGCGACAAAATTACTCTTGAATGCGTTTTTTACAAACATGTACTCTGCTGCAGCCCTTGGATACATGGCTGACAGCTCGGCATAACTCAATCCAGTAAATACGGCTGCAAGTGCGCCAAGCACAAACGAGAACCACAACGAGTTTCCCGCCTCTCCTGCTGCGTCGCCTATGAGGGCGTAGATGCCTGCGCCAAGGATCAGCCCCACGCCGTACATGGTGGTCTGAAAGAGGCCCAAGTGTCTGTGAAGCTCTGCCATCACTGCACATACAGTTCTGAATTATTTTACTTGTAGCGAGTAATTCATAGTTGATAATCGAGTTATTTTTACAGCTGATAATTACGATTCTTGTTAAATACGAAAACAACGTAACTAATCGAGTGGAAGGAAGGCAACTACATATGTTCCCCCAAACGCTCCCCTAACCTCCTTCCAGTCCTATCTCTGCAAGACACTGCATACCAGCTTTTCAAATAATAACTGCGACAACATTGTCTGATGCAAATAGTCAAAGTGACCGGACGAGGAACCGGAACAAGAAAGACCGAAGTCGGCGCACAGAACTGGGCAGGAGACAGCTACAGAAAGGTACAGCAAGAACGACTCGCAAAGATAGACAAAAACCTCACATTGGTGATGGGTCGCGGAGAAAAAACACTGAACATAAAAGATCTTCCAGCACCAAGGCCCAAACCTCCTATTGAAAGCCTAACGTGCGTCACAAACAGAGGAACCTCTGCAAGAAAGTGCAGCTACTAAAGCAGCACTTGATTTTTTACTCTACATAGTATCAAACATGAAAATTGTCTTCAGCCACTAAATACTCTGAAGAGTATCTGAAACCATGGTAAGCCAAAATGCAGTATTTGTGGCAGTAATAATCGGATTTGCTGTCACGATACTTGGCGTATTTGTGTGGCCATTCTACAACCTAATACCAAGCTACGTGACAGAAACAGTTCAGATCGTATACAAGGACGATCAGGGAAGATGTGTAGCACAAACTTCGGATAACTTCCTTGTACCAATAGGACCATGCGACGCAAACCCAGGCGACACAATAACTGCAGAATACGATGTAAAAATCAAAGAGAGGCTCGTCCAGTCAATAAGACGACTCTAACCATTCCTTTTATTTACTTGAAAAACCAGTTCCTAATTACAGCCACAAACGATACAAGCACGTGATTATCGACATTGAAATTTCTATTGTGTATTATTAAGCCAAAAAGGAGATCAGGCCTTTACGGAGCGCGAGATGACCTAAGTGATCTTCCAAAAGCAAAACATGAAGTTAAAAACCAACCCCACTGAAAATGGTCACGAGTATCTAGTGGATACAAAAATAACAAAAAAGTATCTGGCATTTTCCGAAAACGATACTGCAGGTAAAGTAAAAGAGGTTCTCAGCACGAAGGCAAAAGCGTTTGAAACCATCGGCTACATTTACGTGGTAACTGACAACGGCGTCCTGCATGGAACTGTCTCATTAAAACAGGTACTCGAAGCTGCACCGTCTACAAAACTTGGAGAGTTGATGAATCCAGACGTAATTTATGTCAAGTATCACTCACATCAAGAAAGGGTGGTGTATCTTGCACTCAAACACGGATTGAAGGCGATTCCCGTAGTGGACAAAGAAAAACGGCTCCTTGGAATCATCACCCATGAAACAA
>JBFLWI010000057.1:0-7748 GCA_040757675.1 Thermoproteota archaeon
CACTATGTGGATTACACCATACACGCAACGATATTTGATGAAAGACAGGCAGATGAAATGAAATTCTGCGTAGAAAACGGAATCACGTCGTTTAAGCTTTACATGAATCTTGGTGGCGAAGTTGGACATGTCTACATGGACATGGATCCTGAAGCATCGGAGCTCTTTGAGGCAAAAGTGCAGCTTGAACTAAGTACAATACGCAAAGTCCTCTCAAATGCTGCAAAGCTTGGATGCCCCGTGCTTGTGCATGCAGAGGACTACCAGATGTGCGAGTGCGGAATAAAAAAAGCAAAGGAAGACAGAAAAGACGGCCTTGCAGCTTGGTCGCAGAGCAGGCCTCCTGACTCTGAGGTAAAAAGCATCAGAAAGGTATGCGAGATTGCACGAGAGTTTGGTACAACAATTTACTTTGTGCACATTGGCTCTGCTGCCGCACTTGACGCCATACAAGAAGAAAGAAAAAAGAAAACCAAGATCTTCGTGGAGACATGTCCTCACTACATGACACTGTCTTATGAAAATCAGAAAGGATATCTGGCAAAGGTGATGCCACCAATCAGAACTGCGTCGGACAATCAACGAGTCTGGCAGGCAATATCAGAGAAAACAATCGACACCATAGGCACAGATCACGTCGCAAACCGCATCAAGCTCAAAGTAGGCGATGATGTCTGGTCGTCACTTGCCGGTTTCCCAGGGATCGGCGTGTCTCTTCCCATCTTGCTGTCTGAAGGTGTAAACAAGAACAGAATAGATCTTGGAAGGCTGGTAGAGCTGACAAGCGCAAACGCCGCAAAAATTTTTGGCATGTATCCGCAAAAAGGAGCACTACAAAAAGGATCTGATGCTGATATCACTCTGATTGATCTGAAAAAAGAAAACAAGGTTAACGCGGATTTCTTTGGCGCATTCTCGGACTATATGGTGTATGAGGGGTGGAAGCTGAGGGGGTGGCCGCAGACTGTGTTGGTTAGAGGAACTACAGTTACGGAAAACATGCAAATTGTGGGCAAACCCGGTCACGGCAAACTCGTAAAAAGAAAAATCTGACAGAAAAAAAAAAACGATGCCTAAGGGCTGGCCTACAAACTAGCATGAATCGAGGATGAATCATCCGACATTCTAATATATGATGAGGAGCGAGCAAGCTCGATGAAGGTTGTATTTGGTCTTGGAATTATTTTGACGCTTGCATTGTTTGTACCTGTTTCTTCATTTGCACAGCAGGACTCAATCCTTGCAATCGAAGAAACAATCATACCGATGTCGATTCCGTCCGAAAACAAGCTTCCTTGGGGCTTTGTTGAAGGCAAAATATCGAGCCCTGCAGAGGATCACCAAGTAATCATCCAAATCTACAAGGGCCAAGACCCAGTCCGTTTTGCTCAAGTACCGGTAAACGATGACGGAACATACCAGTACAAATTCAGGGTTCTGGATGTAACAGACGGCAAGACTACCAGAATCTTTGATGGCGATTATACGGTTAAAATCTTCAAGGTGGTAAATCTTGATTCTAATTATCTTGATTCCCTTGTGGGCAAAAATGCAGCCTTTGATATCAAAATCGATATACTAAGAGGCATCTAATACCAAAATTCGAAATTGTGTGACAATGTAGACACGTACTTTTTCCGTATGAAATTCCGTGCTCCCATATACCATTAGGGGATGCATTAGCACTTCAAAATTAAATTCTTAATCTATGTGCATTGATGCGTTGACTAACTCTACAAAACATCGAATTTGCCGTTTTCTTTTGCTTTGTAAATGACATCCGGCTTGCGCGTAAATATCCCGACTTCGAGCACGCCAGGAACCTGCTTTACTTTTTGAGCCAGTGTCTTTGGGGACTTGATTGTGCCAAAATCGCAATCATAGATCACGTTGCCGTTTTCTGTGATGAATGGATATCCGCGTTCAATTGTTCGCAGCTCAGGCCTTCCGCCAAGTTCTTCGATGAATTTTTTTACCATGCTTCTTGCAAAGGGATGCACCTCTACTGGCACCGACCTATTCAAGTATTTTACAAACTTTGTCGAGTCTGCCATGATGACTACCTTGTCTGCAGATGAGATCAAGATATTTTCACGTAGCAATGCACCGCCACCACCCTTGATGAGATTTTTTTGCGCATCGATCTGGTCTGCACCATCAAAAACGACATCAATTTTGTGTATTTGTCCAGAATCAATTATGTGAATTCCGTTTTTTTCTGCAACCAGCTTTATCTGCAGAGATGTTGGAACTGCACGAATGGAGATCTTTTTTTGCTTGATGTGTTGACCCATCGCATTTACAAACGCAGTCGCCGCACGGCCGCTTCCCAACCCAATAACATACTTATCTTTGACAAACTTTAGTGCGTCTTTAGACAATGCCGAAATGGCATCATCAAACGACAATTACTCTACCTCGGCCTGCTCTAGCTTTGATAGTGTTTTCATTATTTCACGTTTAATGGAATCAAGATCATCTTCGTCTTCCTCTGCTTCGACTGGTTCCGGAATATTCAGCTTTGGCTTTTTCTTCTCAACTTCTACCTTTGGCTCATCTCTGAACTCTAGCTTCGGTGGCTCTGATCTAATCTGTTTTTCAATATCGATCGGTTCTACAAGTACTGGTTTTTGTGGTTGAATAGTTTCTCGTACTTCAACTATGTGAGTAACCTGGGGCTGCACCGGTGCAGGAATTTGTATTGGTGGTGTCTGAATTGGTGGTGTCTCAACTGGTGGCACAATCGTAGCTGATGAAACAACTGCAGGAATCTCGGTAAGCGTTGTAAGCTCCAACTTCTTTGATGGCTTTGCAAAAGACTTGATCATCTCCTCGATGCTTTCTGAGCTTACGACTTCGGGTTTTTCTACTACTGTCGGTTTTTCTTTTTCGATCTTTGCTTCTGCCTTCTTTGGCTCTTCCTTTTCGACTTTGGGCTTTTCAAGCTGGACCTGTGCCACCGAAATCTTGGATGATATCTCTGCAAGTCGTTTGTCAAGCGCAGACAGCTTTTGATCCATGAGGCTCATCAGACCATCTCCCAGTGGGCCGAGGTCCGGGTACTTGGAGGCCTCCTCGAGTTTCTCTATTTTGGCCAAAATCACACCAAGCTGGTGCTGGTACCTTGAGAGGAGCTTGTCCCGTTGAATCTTTGTCAAGTCGCCGCTGTCCGAATACAGCCTAGAAATCGTTTTAGTGAGAATGTCTTTTTCTATTCTGAGGGTCTCAATTTGTGCCCTTATCTGAGAATTTGCGCCCAAAAGCGGAGTCTTGCCTTTTTTGGGGAATCTGTTCATTGTAGCAGCTGTTGCCGCACCAGCAATAGAACTAAGGATTATTGCGACTTCCATTTACGCGTACCATTTGATCCAAGAATACTTGCGAATCCTTGCATCCGGAAAGCCACAGCTTGCGCAGCGGTGCTGGCGCTTGTGATACGAATTCTTGCCGCATCTTCTGCATCTGATGTGAGGCTTTTTTCTTGTGAAAAGCCCCATCGAGGGAGTTCCTCTACTCATGCATCATCACGCAGGAGGAGGGGAGATCATAACTACGTTGTCCCCTCGCACAACAATGGTTCCAATGCTTTTTGCCTCGCCTTCAGAAGGGATCTCTTCTGAGCTATCGAGTAGCAGGTTCATGTGCTGGTCAAAACCTCTGAGGTTGCCCCTGATGGTCTTGCCGCCTTTGAGCTTGATTAGAACTACTTTGTCGATGCTTTCGTCCAGTACTTTTACTGCCATGTCAACTGACATTTAATTCACTTATTGGCTCTCCTAACTAGGCATTATATTAAAATTTCATTGGTGAAAATTAGAGTTTTAATCACTAAGCCAACTTTGACACTGCTTTTGTGACGTTTTTCACAATTTCGGCCAAGATCTGGCGCCCAGCTCTACTTGTCGCACCCCTTGGGTCGCCCCACACGCCGTTTTTAGTCGCTTTAATAAACTGCACAGACGCAAGCTTGGAGACTCGCATCCTCTGCTGTTTTGTCATGTTTTCTGTTGTGAGGCCCTTTCTTGCAAGCTTCATGTTTGGCTTGTCTGATATAGCAAGCATAAGGGAGGTCTCGACAAAGCCTGCGTGGTCAAACTCGTGCCCCATAAAGTGCCAGTACGAGTACACAAAAACCTTGATCCTACCTTTGTGCTTTCTGTCTATTTTGGATTTGAGGGCCTTGAGCGCCTTTTGGTTTCCGTGATGGCCATTCAATACTATTATTCTTGATATGCCATTTTTTGCAAGCGAGACACACACCTCATATAGGAACTGCTGCAGAATCACGGCCCTGACGCTGAGGTTGAAAAACGGCGCATGCTCAAATGATACTCCGTAAGATATGGTGGGCAAAAGCAAAAGGCCGCATCTTTTTGCCACCTGCCTTGCAATCTCGCTTACAATGTCAGAATCGGTAGAGACAGGAAGGTGCGGGCCGTGCTGCTCCAAAGACCCCACTGGAATGAGCACAGTCTTTTTGCCTTTGAGCCTCCGCAGTTCGGGATCGGAAAAATCCTGCAGGATCACTTTGTGTACACTTTTCTCCAGTTGACCTCAAGCTTTCCTTCTAGGTGCATCTTGACTGCTTTGAGCAGAGTCTCTGCTTCCAGTCTCTGGCCTTTCTGTTTTATCTCCTCAAGCGTGTCTGCCGAGTCCACCTTAAAGGAGTCCTGAAAGATTATCGGTCCCTGGTCTAATTCTTCTGTGACATAGTGGGCAGTCACGCCAACAATCTTTGTTCCTCTCTCAAATGCCTGTGCGTATGCAAAAGCACCTGGGAACGCAGGAAGAAGAGACGGGTGTATGTTGATGATTCGGTGCGGGTACCTCCACACAAAATTCGGGGTCATTATCCGCATGTAGCGCGCAAGCACTACCAAGTCGATGTCGTATTTTTTTGTTATCTCGATTAGGTGATTCTCTGCTTTTTGTTGGTCTTTTTCGTCAACTAGCACAAATGGGATCTTTGCTTTTTTTGCAAGCGGCTCAAGCGTCCTTTCTGTGCCGACTATGACACTAATTTTGCCTTTGAGCTGATTTTTGGCATTTGCGTCAAGGAGGGCTTCCAAGCAGTGCGGCTCTTTTGTGACAAAGACTGCGATGTTTTTTTGCGAATTAATCTCGTGATACACGCTTACTTCCATTCCGAGCTTTTTGCCAAGGTCTTGGAGTTCTCTGTCAAATGCCTTGATATCAAACTCTTTTGAAAACGAGGCCTCAAGGTGCATGCCAAATAGGCCCTTGATTACGTTCTGGTTTACCTTCTCGATGTTGCCTTTTTTCTGGAAAATGAAATTGGTAAACGCTGCAACTATGCCCTCCCTGTCTTTTCCCACAACCGTGATGCCTATTCTGATTTTTTTCACAGAGTTGTCTTACGGTTTCACTTTATTAACCTAGTTTTGGATTTGTTGCAGGCACGCCTGATTTTATAATTGATCACACAGCAAACGACAGCACATAATCTGTAGCTCACATTTGTGAATTAAGACATTGACGCAGATAATTTAATATTTTTAATAAAATCCACCCAAACCATTGGAAAGTGTTACGGCTGCAAGCAAAGTGGCCGCCCTCCAAAACCTCGTAAACGGAAAGAATTTTGGCTTGGTGATAACTGGCATCATTATTTTGCAGGCAGCGATACTTGCACTTGAAGCTTTCCCAGAATTTTCAAATTTCGACGATGTCTTCGAGGCTGTTCACTGGTTCGTCGTAGGCGTCTTCATGGTGGAGGCCGGCCTAAAGATGTCCTCGCAGTACCCAAGGCCGCAGTCATATTTTAAGGACGGCTGGAACATCTTTGATTTTACAATAATTGTTCTGTCTCTGATTCCATTTACTGGAAGCTTCTCTACTGTTGCAAGACTCGTCAGACTGCTCAGGATAACTAGGCTCACAAACAGATCCAAAGAAATGCGAATAATGGTCACAACCATAGTCAAATCACTTCCAAGCATGGTAAACATTGTGTTACTTCTTGGAATCTTGTTTTTCATTTATGGGGTGGCAGGCTATCATCTCTTCTCAGAAATAGACTATGAGCACTGGGGAACTCTTCCACGCTCACTGGTGACGCTGTTTAAGGTGATAACACTTGAGGGTTGGGTTGACCTGATGAGGCCAGTAACTGACGTAAACATGTTCAACGTAGCATTTTTTATCAGCTTTATTGTGATCGGCACTTTTGTCGTGATCAATCTCTTTGTGGCAATAATCGTAAAAAAGACAGAAGAGGCCTACAGGTACATCCAGGACCAGTCTTTGCCGTCCGAGCAGGAGATTCTAAGCGAGATAAGGGAAATAAGGCGCATGATTGAAGATCTGGAAAGAAGATTCTCAAAGGCTTAACAATAACGTGATTCGTTCATTTCACTTTGTAGCAGATTTTTAAAGCGTTCTACAGATTCTTTTTCAGCTTGCAATCGTCTTAGCTTTTCAAAACTAGACCCATAAAACAGGTTTTTCGCAAATGCGTTTTGGCCAAGAAAAAACAATCTAGATACAAGAATAATTGATAAAACTAACTCCTTCACAAAACAATCTTTCGCATTTTCCTTAAGATCACCTACCTGTTTTTTGAACGAATTAGTGCAAAATCAAACGTGGTTAATCACTGATTCCCTTCTACTCATAAGATAAATTCCAAGTATCATAATTCCAGCAGCCATGATTTGATACCAGCTGATCTGCTCTTGTAGGAAAACAGATGCTGTAAGCAGACCGAAAACAGATGATAATGAGAATATCAAGGCAGTCCTTACTGTATTGATTCTTTTTAAACTCTGCATGAAAAAATACAATGAAGCTGCAAATCCCACTATCCCAAGTGCAAGAATTGGTGGAATCTGAGACAACTGTACGTTTAGCGGCACACCAAAGCCAAACACTGTAATACCAAACAGAATCGCACCACCCATTGCAGACTTGATTTGTGCTATTTTTGCGACATTGATTTTCTGTGCCAGTATTCGACTCAGGTTGTTATCTATTCCCCAGAACAGCATTGAGAGAATCAACAACCAGTCCTGATAGTGTATTTGCTGCAGGGTAAAGTCTGAGAAATTCAGATCAGTTGTAACTATGATCATCCCTGCTAAAATCAGTGCTGCTGAGATGTAACCGATTTTCCCCAATCTTTCTTTGAAAAATAAAATTGCCAGTAAAACCGAGAAGAACACTTCTCCATTTGCAATTAGTGCGGCATCTGAAGCAGATGCGTGCATTAGTCCAACAAAAAATAGACTAGGTGCAATTGCAGCCCCACACAAAGATATTACAAGTATCAAAAGATAATTTTTTTTAGTTCGAGGAAACGATTGATTTTGTGCTAGTGGTGTTAGTGTTGCAGCTGCAATCAAGTAAATCACAGAAGACAGTAATAATGGATTCACAGTAGACACGAGAGGTTTTGCCAGTGTCGATACGGAGCCAAACATTATTGCTGCTAAAACTGCAAAAATGTAGCCTAGGCGCTCATTTCCGTATTTTTGGGCTAAACCCATGTTTTTGGAATTGGGGCTTTGTTTATTTTAAGTCAAAGCCATGTTTTTGGAATTGCCATGCCTATAGTTACAGAATGATTAGTGCAAAATCTGATACTCTAACTATTATACCAACCAAAAAATGCGGGAGGTGGGATTTGAACCCACGAACCCCTAAGAGATAAGGGCCTAAACCTTACGCCTTTGACCGGGCTTGGCAACTCCCGCAGAAATGCTCCAATTTAACACAAACTTATTGTTTAC
>JBFLWI010000058.1:0-7532 GCA_040757675.1 Thermoproteota archaeon
TGTTAATTCGCTTAATGCTTCTTTCTTTTGAGCATGTCAGCTTCTTTGATGCCTTCGAAATCAGGGTCAGCTGTAAGTACTCGTGCATTCAATGACCTTGCCGTCTGTAAAACAAATGCATCTCCAAGGCTAAAATTCGGTTTCCGTTTCTTAATGGACGAATGCAATAAACCGACATTTTTGGCAAAATTCTCATCGCCTACTATTACTTTCGATAGGGAGACAATAGAATCAAATGCAATAGAAGGATCTTTCCCCATCATGCGGCCCTCATGATCTTTGTCAATGGAAAAGCATGATTTTTCTGATGCTAAATATGAGAAGCAAGATCTTCTGTCACATTTTGAAAATGGGATAAACATTTTTGATTTCAAAGCCTGTCATGTGCGATAAAATAATAAAAAATTGTATCTTATGCCGACTTTGTCGTGAATGTTTGTTCGCTTGAATAAAACGTCTTGCCGTCAAGTGTTGCCTTGAATTTATAACTGTACTTGGTGTTTGGCAATAGGTTTTTGATTGTTACTTTGTGATCGGTGTGTTTCATATCCATCATGTCTAGCGTATCTGATGCAAAGTAATGTTTTGGATCGTTTGCAGTCCAGTATTCTACTTGACAATTCACATCTACGTTTGTGGTTCCTTGTATTGTTACACTGTTAGCTGAAATGTTTGTGATTTTGATGTCGCTAAAGTCAACGATTGCCGAAGTTTCTTTTTTCATAGAACCTTCCTTCATTGACATGCTATCCTGTCCCATCATTCCGGAGTCCATCATCATTCCATGACCCATGCCTTTTCCAGCCATATTTCCCTGCATCATTTGTTGCATCTGTTGCATAGTTTCCTGATTCTCTGTCATGTGGCCTAACATTTGTAATCTCAAATCAGGATCGTTTATGATTTCAAACATCATTTCTTGCATAAACTCGTGATTTTCCTTCATTGCTTTTGACATTTGTTGCACGTGTTGTGGGTTTTGAATCATCCACATGTCCACCTGTTCTGGATTCTGCATCATGTATGACATCATCATTTGATTAAACTGCTGATCCCTCATCATTTCCTGCATGAACTGGGGATCTGAAAACATATCGCGCATCAACTGCGGATTTCCCCTAAACTGATTCATCATTTGTTGCTGGTTCATCATTGGCGAGATTTGAGTAGAATGGAATACAGCATAACCTATGCCTAGTCCTGCAAAAAACACACCCACAGCAATTCCTATTACAGCATACTTGCTAACCATGTTTTAACAACATCCACCACGTCTATGTGGGCGTCTCTTTTCTTCTTCTGCCATGGCTCTTTCCTGTTCTTCTCTTTTCTTTAGGTATTGTTGAGCATGGTCATCGGAGCAAAAATATTTACCAAATCGTTTTGGCGAAGTTTTCTTGTCAACCTCAACGCCACAAATCATGCAATGCTTTTCAAACATGAATAATAATCTTCGATCTTTGTTTTTAAATGTAATTACAAAAGTCAGGATTGAAAACCTACAGACATGTCATCATAGATAAAGATGCATCTTTACATTTGTAAAGTCTCAACACCACATTATCAGTTTTGATATTTGTGTAACGTCTTAAATCAAATTGTAAGAGATCAGAGTTAGGATAATGAATGAATGAGCTAACACAGCAAGGAAAAGGATTCAAGTCATTCCTAGTTATTGCAATTTTTGTTCTTGGCTCAATTACGCTTTTTGGTTTCATTTATCTAGCAACGACACCGGCAACCACACTTACCATGCTTCTCTCCTTTGCTGGGGGAGTATCTAACATAGTCCTTCCTTGTACTCTTCCGCTTGTCTTTATTATAGTTCCAATTGCAATGGGGACTTCAGGAAAAAAAGGCTTGATCATGGCAGCACTGTTTGGCATCGGATTAATCATAACATTGTCAGTCTATGGATCTGCCGTAGCACAAATTGGAAAATTTGTGGGACTTGATAGTGCCACAAGAATAATGTATGCAGCTGCAGGAATAGCAGCTTTTGTTTTTGGTCTTTCAGAATTAAAACTAATCAAATTTAAAATGCCCACATATTCTGGCATGCCGCAATTTATTCAAAAACGGGGAGATTATACCAAGGTGTTTCTTCTTGGATTGCTCTTGGGCAATGCCGGTGTTGGTTGCCCAAATCCTGTGACTTACATCATATTGATATTTTCTGCCTCAACAGGAGACTGGTTACAAGGGGGCCTTTTGATGGCAATAAATGGAGTTGGCAGAGTCGTTCCACTTCTTCTTCTAAGCGCGCTTGGAATTTTAGGAATCAACGCGACTGGTGGCCTTACAAAGAGAATTGAGACTGTGAGAAAGTTTACAGGTTGGGCACTGGTCATTCTTGGTTCGTTCATCATACTAAACGGTGCCTTTGGCCACCTTTGGTATGAAGGTGGAGTATTCCATGAGGGTTTGAATTTGGCTTTCATGGCAAGTGGAGGAAAAATGATTGGAGAGGCAGACGTTCCAATTGAAGAGGTGGAAGGAAAAGTTCCTTTTATGGAGTATGGGGCGTTGGTTAACTTGATTGTTTCAGTAGTGCCAGTTTTTTGGCATTGGCGAAAATATCCGCAGGAACGCAAGCAAGTACTGAAAATTCTCGCAATAGTTTTGGTATGGAGTGCACTTTTATTCAATATCGGTCTTGACTCGATGGAAATTCTTGGTTTGTCGGAAGGATTGCCTGAGGAAATGGGGGCAATGGAAGGAATGAAATGAAAGATCCAGTCTGCGGCTCAGAAGTCAATGAAAAATCCGAATCAATAAAGTATGAAGGGAAAGAGTATCATTTTTGCTGTGCAAGCTGCAGATGGGCATTCGAAAAGAATCCAAAACAATTCGCGGGTGAGAAAAAATGAAGGTAGAAATTCTGACCACACCAGGTTGTTCAAACTGCAGTGTTGTGGAAAAAATGCTTGACGAGATGAAGGTTTCCTATGATGTGATAGATGTCACTGAAAAACCCCAATATCTCCAAAAATATCCAATATACACTGCTCCAGGCGTCGTCATAAACGGAAAATTAGAGTTCACGGGGGTTCCAAAAAAGCAACAGCTGATCGAAAAAATCGAAAATGCGAGGAAGACACCATGAGGATGTTATGGAGGATCCTCAGCGGCATTGCTGGCGGTTGTGGCCTTGGCGCTTTTTTCATAGGATGCGTATCACATATTCCGGGACGCTTGTCTATGAAAAAGAATCCCTGTCCCTTGACTATACAAAATTCTTGGCAATGGCACTTACAGCCGGTTTATTGGATCTGTTAATTTAAAATAGAATAAAGAGGACAAAGAAATTGGAGAACTGAATACCATCACTTTTTGTGAGGGTTCCATCTTTTTAGAAGCAAAGAACTGCTTGTCACGGAAACAGAGCTTGCGGCCATTGCCAATCCTGCCAGTGCAGGGTAAAGCAGTCCAAGTCCCGCCACCGGAATCAAGGCTGCATTATAGACAAAGGCATAGAATAAGTTCTGCCTTATTTTGCTGATTGTTTTTTTGCTTATCTTAATAGCAGTGACGACATCTCTAAGATCATTTTTGATCAAAACAACCTTTCCGGCTTCAATTGCAATGTCGGTTCCACTTCCAATCGCAATACCGGCGTTCGACTGAGTCAAAGCAGCAGCGTCGTTTATACCATCTCCTACCATCGCTACCCTTTTTCCTTCTTCTTGGAGTTTTTTGATTACGTTTACTTTTTCGTGTGGCAACACGTTTGCGATTACTCTGTCTACTTCAAGCTCTTTTGCAATCGTTGCTGCAGTTCGTTCATTGTCTCCTGTAAGCATTATGACTTCAACGTCATTGTCTTTTAGCAACTTTACAGCTTCCTTTGCGCTTGGCTTAGGAGTATCAAGCAAAGCAATAACACCAAGAATCTTCTTGTCTTCTGCCACAACTATGGCAGTTTTTCCCTGATTTTGAAGGTCTGCGATGATCTTTTCTACAGCTTTTATTTCAATGCCTTCATCTTTCATCAACCCCATACTTCCAACGGTTATGCGAACGCCTTGGTATTCTGCAGTCACGCCCTTGCCTGGAACTGTGATAAAGTCAGACGTTTCACCTATTTTGATTCCAATCTCTTTTGCTTTTTGAACTATTGATTTTGCCAGTGGGTGCTCAGAGTTATTTTCCGCAGTTGCAGCAATTTCTAAAATTTTGCTTTTAGCCGAGGCATCCAGTTCCAGAGGGATTATGTCAGTCACCTGCGGTTTTCCTTCTGTAAGAGTGCCTGTTTTATCAAAGACGGCAACTTGGATCTTACCTAATGTCTCAAGTGCTTCACCGCTTTTGAACAGAACTCCGTTTTGAGCACTTTTCCCCATCCCAACCATTATCGCAGTAGGAGTAGCAAGACCAAGTGCACAGGGGCATGCTACAACGAGTATTGCTACCGCTGGTATCAAAGCAGTTGCCAAGAGGTGTGGCCCAACTGGCGATAAAAAGTACCATGCAAAGAACGTACCGACAGCGACTGCGATTACCACAAACGCAAAGTATCCTGCTATCTTGTCAACGAGTCTCTGCATGGGCGGTTTCCTTCCCATGGCATCCTCGACCAATTTGACTATCTGAGAAAGAACTGTATCACCTCCAACTTTGACTGCTTTTACAAGTAATGCGCCTTCTTTGTTGACAGTGCTGCCTATCACTACATCTCCTATTTTCTTTTCAACCGGCATCGATTCACCAGTAATCATCGATTCATCTACTGCCGAATGTCCTTCGACGACGATGCTATCTACTGGAATCTTTTCACCCGGCCTTACGATTATGAGATCATCTACTTTTATCTGTTCGATTGGGACTTGTACCTCTTGCCCATCTTTTTTTATTCGTGCAGTCTTTGGCTGCAACTCAAGCATTTTTTTGATTGCCGAAGATGCTTTTCCTTTTGTTTTGTTTTCAAGATATTTACCCAAAATAATGAAGGTGACTACAACTGCTGCCGCATCATAATAGATATTGTGCCATGTTGGTTCTGGAAAGGTATTTGCTACACTGAACAGATATGCAGTAGTTGTTCCAATTACGACAAGAGTGTCCATGTTTGCAGATCTCATCTTCGCAATTCTGTATGCACCTATGTAGAACCTGCTTCCGGTCACAAACTGAACAATACTTGCGCACACAAACATGATGTAAGCTGCAAGAGTTGTGCCTGCCAGCGGAACAAACGGCATGTATTCAGGATATCCTAGAAGCAAAATTGGAATGGTAAATGCAATGCCTATCGCGAATAATTTTTTGAGTTTTTTTGCTTCTATTTGTTCTGCTGATGCCGAAAGATCTTCGCTTAGAATTTGATATCCGCTTTTGTTTATGAATTGCCTGATATCTGAAAGTGAGAGCAGTGCTTGATTGTATTCAACTAGCACCTGACTGTTTCCATAGTTTACTGAAGCGTACTTGACACCCTCAATTTCTTTCAAACGTTTTTCCAAATTGTCTGCATCACTAGAGTCAGTAATTCCGCTAACTTTCAGTGTTAGCTTTTCATAAACTACTTTGTAGCCTGCTTCTGCTACTGCTTTTTCAATTGTGACCAAATCTACCGATTTTGGATCAAATTCTATGACTGCTTTTTCAGACGCTAAATTGACTTCACATTTTTTAACACCGTTAAGCTCGGATACGAAGTTCTGAATGGAATTAACGCAACCAGCACAATGCATTCCGCCTATCTTGATAGCGGTCCTTTTTACTCCAACACGTTCAGTGTCGACTATTTGTCCCATCTGACATAATATTGCAAGTACCGATACTTATTATGACTTCTTTACAATTGTAAAGTCGTACTCGATTAAACAATGGAAATAAATGAAAAACTTATAGAGTAAATGAAATTCAGGCGAATTATGAAAAGTTCTAAATGCAAATGTGCTTGCTCTATTGGAATTTTAGGCATGGTCATCTGTATTGTTCTGCTAGGTTTTAGCATGGGCGGATTAGCAACAGTTACTCTATCAAATAATGTGGATGGCATGGGAGCGATGTATGATTCAAATAGTTATCTCATGGATGCGGTGAAATTCTTTGACAGTCCATTTGGAATGGTCATTATTTTTGCTTCCTCTGCTTCAATGATTACAGGTATGTGGTACAAGAAAAAGAGAAAACTGATACCAGTTGCTGCAGTCGGTGCAGTTTTCATGTTTGCCGGAATGTATCACTTCTATTCACTCTGGTTGCAGATCATAGGTATCGCGACAATGGCGTTCACGTATCTGCCAATGTACAGCTTTAGAGCAAGTAGATTGCTAAAAATATAACAACTAAAGCTTTACCTCACATCGAAATCATTCCAGATGTGCATCTATTACTTTCTTGTAAACTTCGTAAGGTTGAGCGCCTGTGATCTTGATGTATCCACTCTCAGGAGTACCGACAAACATGGTGGGTGTTCCAACAAGTCCAATCTGTTGAGAAAATGCAGTTAATTGTTTGCTACGTAATTCGTATTTTTTGCTATCAAGACATTGATTGAATTTATCGGTATCAAGTCCGGAAATGTTTCTTACCATAAATTTGACCTTCTCTGGCGTTCCCCACCCTGAATTCTCATCTCCTTGATTTGCGTACATATAGTCATGGTATTCCCAGTATTTTCCTTGTTCGTCTGCACACCATGAACCTTGCCCAAGGACTAGCGAGTCCTCGCCAACTATTGATACGTCAAGAAAGTAGAACTTGGTCTTGCCAGAATCTATGTATTCTTGCATGAGTTGCGGTTCAGTTTGATCAAAGAATCTTTTGCAGAACGGACATTGGTAATCGCCAAATTCGACCAGATTTATTTGTGCCTTGTCAGATCCTCTGTACTTTGCAAATTCTGGGATGTCAAAGTTTACACTTCCTGCAAACTTTTTTGGTGTGCTGGTCTGAAGAGGTGTGGATTCTCGTACAGTCCCAATTATCTGGCCAAATTCCGGCTTGGCTTCTTGAGTAGGAAATGAACCCTGTCCCACATACCAAAGAGAAAATAGTGCAGCTATTACAATCGCTGTCCCTATGCCAGCAGCAACTCCGATTTTACGTGAACTAGAAGTCTTTACATCTTCCACAAAAAACCTCCAAAACACCTGATGTATAACTATGATAGTTTACAAATGTAAAGAAGTGAAAGGACTTAATTAATCATCAAATCTACAAATGCTGATTTTGTGACGGCTCCGTCTGTAGCACTTACTGCAAGCGTATAATTTCCAGAGGGAGCAGAGTAGGTGTCTATCACCAATTGCACTTTTTTAGTGTCGACTCCAGTAAAGGAAATCTTTTCTTCAGCAAATTTTGCTGTCATATTGACCAATCCCAACGAAGGTTCCATGGAGCTTGAAACCATAAGAGAGACAGAACGTCCTCCTAGGAGGTTGCCATTTCCAAAAATTTCTAGATCGATTATCTCGGGTTTCTCAGAGCTTCTTGGAATTCTAATGATATTCTCTTTAACTTTGATGTCAAATGGAATCGGTTTTTCTGCGTCTATTACAGCTATTTTGTCGGTATTCCATTCC
>JBFLWI010000059.1:0-7437 GCA_040757675.1 Thermoproteota archaeon
TAGCGGTTCAAATTTAAAGTGGCAGTCTTAATGCCAACTTAGATTGAAAGATAATGCTTACCTAAAGTGTATTGATCCGTCATGTGGCTTGGAATATCCAATCAATTCAAGCAATATAGAGTGTGAACGAGGACATCTGCTTGATGTCAAATACAGAAATGCCCCCTCCACCGAGCTCAAGGAACTGTTTTACACAAGACGAAATCCTCAAGGTAGTATATTCAACGAAAGCGGCGTGTGGAGATTTCGTGAACTGATCAACTTCTGCCAGATAGACACTGCAAGTCGTGAAGAGTGTTCCAAGTATTTGGTTTCATTAGACGGTGCAGAAGGCAGACAGTCAAAGCCATACCACATGTCAAAAGTTGCAAATTTCATAGGAATGGACCATGAGAGTTTATGGTTGCAGCCAGAAGGATACAACCCAAGCGGCTCCTTTAAGGACAACGGCATGTCTACGGCAATAACTCATGCGAAATTAATTAATGCCAAAAAGATAATCTGCGCTTCTACTGGGAATACGTCAGCTGCAGCTGCGATGTTTGCAGCCAATGAGAATATGGAATGTGACGTATACATACCAGCTGGACAGATTGCCCCAGGCAAGCTTAGTCAAGCATACCAGTTTGGCGCACAAATAATTCAAGTTCAGGGAAACTTTGACGATGCGCTAGCAAAATCACTACAAGACGCAAAAGAACATTCAGGATATACTGTAAACTCGATAAATCCATTCAGAATCGAAGGCCAAAAGACCATCCCCTACAGGGCAATTGAGTATCTGAATTGGCAAGCACCAGACTGGATTGTGTATCCTGGAGGAGCACTTGGTAACATTTCAAGCTGCGGTAAGGCACTTATGGAATTGTATGAATGGGGGTGGATTAAGAAAATTCCACGGATAGCTGTGATAAACGCAGATGGCGCAAGCACATTGTATGACTTGTACAATGGCGTTTTTGATGGCACGAAGCTTCGGTGGAACAAAGGAAAGCCTGACGTTGACTTGATAAATCGATACTACAAAGACCAAGACAAAAAAGGATTAAGGCCAAAGACAAAGGCAACTGCAATTCAGATTGGAAGACCTGCAAACATACTCAAAGGTCTGCGTGCTTTGGAATACACAAACGGAGTAGTCGAAAAAGTCTCCGACGCAGAAATGCTTGATGGAATGTCGATTGTGGGCCTAAATGGCTTTGACTGCGAGATGGCATCAGGTGCCACACCAGCAGGAATCAAAAAGCTCGTAGAAAAGGAGATAATCAAAAAAGACGACGTAGTGGTTGGCATCCTCACAGGAAGACAAAAAGACTCCAATTTGCCTGTAGATTATCATAACAATCCAGCAAACAGGTTTGCCAACCCCCCTCGTGGCTAATTCTTTAATTGCGATCTTAGTCACGTATTTTGTTTCAGGTGTGCAATTGCGGCAAAAATGCGAGTTTTCAGCTTATATGTATTTCACACATAATTTAAAAAGTCGGCAAACCCACATTCAATAGAAAAGAAACAAAATTGAGTTCTTCGAACAAAAGTGGAAAAAATGATAACCGTGCTTTAATTCTAAACAAAGCCCAGTCTGCTGCAAAACAATCGGTAATTACACTGGCAGCCATAGGAGTAGCTGAGATTCTAGTATCGATCTTCACTGGAAGCATTACACTGACGGCAGATGGTACCGACTCGATAGCAGATGCGATGATCTCATTTATCGTTTGGTTTGGAATAATGCTTGCAAAGAAACCAAAAAGCAAGATGTTTCATTTTGGATACAGAAAAGTCGAAGTCCTTGCGGCATTCATTGCAGCAATTGTGATCATAATTTTGGGTTCCTTTATAGCATACCACGCCTTTGATGCATTCTACAAACCACGCACAGTTGCCTATCCAGAAATAACAATGGCGACACTTGTTGTGGCAGGAAGTTTGTCCTTGCATCGCGCATTTATGATACGAAAAGTAGCAATAGAATCAGACCTAATATCATTGAAACTTGATGCCAAGAACTCCATCAAGGATGGAACCGCATCATTTATTGGATTGGCAAGCGTTGCTGCCGCAACCTACCTGAATTTCACATTCATGGATGCAGTTGGTGGTATGATTATAGCAGGCTACATATTTTTTATGGCATATTCTGCGATCAAAGAATCTGCTTTGGTCCTAGTAGATGCCGTCCACAACCCAGAACTCGTGGAGAACATAAAATACAAAATCCAAGAAAAATTCAACGTGCAAACCGATGGCGTATTTTTGAGGCCGGTTGGCAATGAGTTCAATGCAGAAATACACATACTTCTTCCAAGCGAAGCCAGACTAGACGAAATACACAAACTCATAAACTCCATATCTTCCACCATACGCGAGGATTTTGTCATAAACCGGCTTGTAGTAATACCTAAACCAAAGCCAGGATAATATGCAGTTTCTATTTTTTTGCAAAGAATTCTTCAAGTAGTCGCTTTTTCTCGCTCATGTGGAATAGGCTTTCTGTGTGTTTTGATGCCTCTTCATATGGTTTTTGAAACAGCATTGCCTGCATCAGTAAGTGGTTTTCCGGTATGACTATACCTGTCTGATCATCTGAATACAGCATCTTAACTGTGTCGCCAATTGATTCTAGCATGTTTGCGTGAATATGGATCATGTTGGTATCCTTGAAGCTAAATTTCATTGATTCTGCTGCATCACGAATTTGTTTTGTGCCTTTTGCAGTCCACAGTGTAGCCACACCGTATTCGTCTTTGAATATCTCCAAAATTTCAGACGGTTTTGGTGCATCGTCTCTGAATCTGATGTTGAGTATATGTACGTGCATCTGACGTGTTGGTACCTTGATTGCTTGGATGAAAAGCGGCGTATCCTTTCCCATGTATTGTTTTATGTCATCTTGGTGGTGCGGGTTTGCAGTCCACTCTACGGTGTCAGGAACTATCTTGTTTGTTTGTTCAAGATCTGCCCATCGCCTCACAAGCACTGCGTCGAATCTTGCCAATCGTGAACCATATTTTTCTCGCAGTGGTTGTAAGACGCGACCCATCCCAGTCACATTGCAGCTTCCTTGCATAACGTGTTTTTTGCCAAATGCATCTTTGTAGTTCACGCGCGAGTTAAACAGTAAATCAGAGACGCTTTCTTCGCCTGTGATAGATTCCCCTCCTTGATATATTGCCATGACTCCCTTTGGTTCGTATAGTTGCTTTTTGTTCTGGTATCCTACGCCAGCGGGGGCCGCATCAATTACAATGTCGCATTCATCGAGTGCGCTTTCAATGCTCCCTTTGATTTTGTAATTCTTAAAAGAGTCGATATTTTTTTGCGGAACAAAGACGTCAAAACCCCTCGATATAGCATCATTTACTTTGTCATCTGGTGAGAATTTTCCTACTCCGACTACTTTGATCTCCGGATCGTCTTTGAGGAACTGTGCTATACGGCTCCCAATTGAGCCATAGCCATTCACAAAGACCTTTTTCATGTTTTTTTCAAATACGCCGTATTTATTTAGATTACACTGGTATCACGTATTGAAATCAGAGCTGTTAGCAGAACCGTATCGTATTTCGTCCTTTAGTTCATCAAAATTATCTATTGCACGGCCTAGACCTTCATGAGTCTGCTCGATGGTACCCTTCTTGTCAACCAGTGGAGCCATGACAAAATAGATCAGAATCAGCAGTGTGGATAATGCTGCCACTATTGTCAAAGTCCAGAGTTTGCTGCCTGCCAATGTGTGATCAGATATGACAATGCGAATTAATTTAGGGATGTTCGTTTCGCACAAAACGACTAAATTAATCCACGTCTGAGGGATCGTGTGATACACGCACCTTCGCTAGGAATCGGCGCGGCAATAGCAGTTGCTGCTATGCTTGGAGTCTTTTTTGCAATAAATGCGCCTATGGAAACAAGCTTTAAGACAGAAGACATAGAGCAGTCCGAAGCTGAAAAAGAACAAGAGACGGCAGCTGCCAACGCGCCACAACAAGTGAGCATGTCGATCTTTTCAGATAATACGTCACCGATTCTTGGCAACCCACATGCACCAATTACGATAGTTGAGTTTGGCGACTATCAGTGTTTTTACTGCAACAAGTTCTTCCACGATACAGAAGGCCAAATTTATGAAAACTATATCAAGACTGGGAAGGCCAAAATGATATTCAAAGACTTTACCATAATAGGACCTGATTCAGTTACTGCCGCCCATGCCGCCCATTGTGCAGATGAGCAAGGTAAATTCTGGGATTATCATGATACGTTATATAACAATTGGAATGGTGAAAACAACGGCTGGGCATCACTTGAAAACCAGCATAAATTCGCCCAAGAGGTAGGCCTGGACACTGCAGCTTTCACAGAATGTATGGAAAGTGGCAAGTACAATGAAAAAATACAGGCCAGCACAAACGACGCGCAAACATTGGGCCTTTCAGGAACTCCAGGATTTTTCATAATTGGGCCAAACAACAAGATTGTGAAAGTGTCAGGGGCTCAGCCGTACGATGTGTTTGTGAACATCTTGGAGTCAGAGCAGCTTAAAGGCAACTAGATTTTATTTGCGATAAACAATTCTGAGTTATGGAATTTAGATGTGTAAAGGATTGTTCACAGTGCTGCATTGAGCGAGAGTATTTTCCTTCAAAAAGATTCGGCAAAGTTGGAGTCCTAGTCCTCCCTGATGAAAAAACAAAAATCGAAGAGTTAGCAAAAGAACACCATGTCAATGTCAACATCATACCTAGAATCGGAATATCGTATCAGGATTTGACAAAGCCTGAGAAGGTGATTGCATATCAAATGATGGGCAGAGAAAAAAATGGAAATACGTGTCCTTTTTTGGATACGGAATCACAGAAAAGATCACCACACGGGGGCTTTGTCTGTAAAATATACAATAATCGACCGCTTGCCTGCAAAGCATATCCGTTATTAGAGACAGAACCACTTGTGTTGGATTCTAAATGCAAGTTTTCTCAGATGTGTGGAACTGCAAACTCTAATCTTGACGGCGAAACCGAATCGTTGATAAAAATAAAGACGGAGATGACCACAAACGCTCCCATGATTTGGCGTTATGCAACAGGTGTGGGTGAGAGCGAAGATCTAAATGATGTTCAAGTTGGTTGGATCAGAGAGACTTGATTTTTCCAAACCTAAAATAAAAAACCAAAAATCAACAGTAATTTTTGCCGCAAAACAGCCAAATTTTTATAAATTTATAACGTAATACATTTGGGTAGAACACATTTAGCTAACAACCCTTATATTCAAAATTCAGAAGGGAAAGCTCATGGCAGCAGGCATAGATGACATAGCGGTATACATACCGAGGCTATTTGTAGACTCGGCAGACTTTGCTATAGCGAGGGGACTCGATCCTGCAAAACTAAAGCAGGGTCTGGGCATATCCAAGATGGCAATAGTGGACACCAACCAGGATCCTGCCTGCCTTGCCGCAAACGCATGCCTAAAACTCATGCAAAGAAACAACATTTCCCCAAAGGACGTAGGGAGGCTATATGTCGCTACTGAATCGGCCCTAGACGAATCAAAGGCCCTAAACTCGTACGTCATAGGCATGCTTGAACAAGTATATGGTCAGGACTCCTTTGAGCACTGTGGTGGAATAGAGTGTAAATTTGCGTGTGTTTCTGGCTCTTACGCATTATATGATAATTGTAACTGGATTAGGGCCGGAGAGGCAGAAGGTAAATCTGCTATTGTCGTTGTTTCAGACATTGCCAAGTATGACCTTGGTTCGGCTGGAGAATACACACAAGGTGCAGGTGCAATTGCCATGCTCTTAAATGACAATCCAAGATTGCTCCAATTCGACACCAAAGTGACATCAACGTCAATTAAAAATGAATACGATTTCTACAGACCATTTGGCAAAGAGACGCCCATAGTACACGGCCAATACTCTAACTTGTTATATCTAATTCAGGTCAAGAAGGCATTTGAGTTATACAAAAAGAAGGCGCTTGAAACAGGCCTCATCAAGATAAAAGAAGGCGAGACGATCCTTGATCACATTGACTACCTGTGTATGCACCTCCCATACAGCAACATGGGAAAGAAGGCGCTTTCCTACCTACTCAGGAGAGAGTGGAGGCACCTGCCAAGGTGGAAGAGAATCATAGAGCAAACAGGGATGGAAGAGCCAGTTCCAAAGGATCCTCGAGGAACGATTGAATCGATTTTGGCAGACGACGAATACATGGCAAAGGATCATGAATTTACAAAGCTGTTTACAAGGACAAAGGAATATCAACAGTTCTATGAAGACAAGCTTGCAAGCTCGCTTATTGCGTCATCCATGATTGGCAATTTGTATACTGCATCACTTTACTTGGGATTCCGTAGCTGCTTAGAGTTTGAGTTCCAAAAAGGAGTAGACCTAGAAGGAAAGCGAATAGGCTTTGGTTCCTATGGTAGTGGCAGTAGCGCAATGGTCTTCAGCGGCGTAATACAACCAACATACAAAGACATTGTAAAGAACATGAACATAGAAGCTGAGATAGGAGAAAGGAAAAAGCTCTCGCTAGAAGAATACGAAGAGATTCACGAAAACAAACGCAGCCCACATGAGAGCCTCCTTGACGCAAAAGAGGAATTCATCCTAGTAAGCGTCGAAAAATCTCCAGAAAGTAAGGGCGAGCGCAAGTACGCATTCTGCGAATAAGCAAAAAATAAAACAACAAATTCAACTCATGGAATCTTCACAAATCAAAGACATACTCTATGAAGAGATAAGACAGATAACAGATGCCAAGATACAGGCTGCAATATCAGCAGGAAACAAGGCAAAGATAGTCCAAGAGATTTTGCAAAATTGCTTTAAGAAAATCTCAGAAATCGAAGACAGTCCAGCGAACTTTGTTGCATGTGCTGAAGGCCTGACACATTATGTACTCACAAACACGCTGATTCCAAGCCAAAGAAAGATCGAAGTAGATGGAGTCGACATAGACATAGTGATTCCAGACTCAAAGATTCTTGCAGAGTCACCGGCCGAATCACTTGTTTTGTATTTTGTAAAGACAGACGGTGACAAGGCCATTGAACATCTTGCGAAATTGCAAAAAATTCAACCAAAAAAAGACAATATTTGGATAATCTCAAAATCAGTTGTGCAAACCCAATTTAGGACATATGATGTGACCACGGATTTTTCAGCTATCTTCGATGACATCGATGAGTTTTTTGCAAAGAGCTCTAAGATCAGATTCAGGATTTTTAAAAGCTAAGCTTTTCAATTAGATTATTTTTTTGCAATATTTTTGAGATGTGCTGAATGCTGAAGTCGTCTAAATGGGGAACGATGCAAAGAGTTTCGACTCCGGTCAGATTTGTCAAATCTTTTGCTAGCTCGTCGGCCACGTAGCCTGTGGAATCATAATTGTTAATGATCAAACCGCGCAGAGTCAG
>JBFLWI010000060.1:0-7336 GCA_040757675.1 Thermoproteota archaeon
GACATAAACCGATTACTGTTTGTAGTAAAAATGTCCTGAATCCTTTTGTTGCTTATCCAACCTGCTACCGAGTTTGTTTACACGAGGACGCAACGTCTGCTCATCACGCCTAAATGTGATTTCCAGAGATCGCAAAAATCGATTCATAGCTTCTGCCTTGGTGAGCGGCGAGCTTGCGTGCCCTTCGAGTCCTGAAATTCCCTCAAAAATCACCATGTTGTCTGATATCAAGTCCATGAGCTGTATGTCATGGTCGATAATTATGGCGGATTTGGCGTAAGAGCGCACAAATCTCTGAATAAATTTGGCAATAGCTATTCTGTCTTCTACGTCAAGAAAAGCAGAAGGTTCGTCTAGTGCGTACACATCTGCTTTTTTGAGAAGACAGGTTGCGACTGCAACTTTTTGCAATTCGCCTCCAGAAAGGTTCTTGATTATCTTGTTATAGAGCTTTTTGATTTTCAGTGGCTCTACTATTTGTTCTTCTTCGACACTTCCCATGATGGGGCCTTCGTTGGCTTTGTCAAGTACGGATATTACTTCAACATCAAAGTCGTTTGGAATGTATTGCGGCTTGTATGAGATCGTAACTGATTTGTCTACATTGCCCTCATCTGGTTTTTCTACGCCTGCGATCATCTTCATCATTGTAGTCTTGCCTAGTGCATTTGCACCCATGATTCCAAGTACCTCGCCTTTTCTTACTTGGCCTGGTTCGATTGAGACTGAAAACGTTGGGTAATTTCTTTTTAGTGCTGGATAGCTTATCACTACGTCGCCTTTTTCAAAATCGTCTTGCGATGTAGATACATCAAAGCTGAATTTCTTGTCTCTGAAACGGACGTTTTCGGCAGGCAGATAGCCATCCAAAAATACATTGATGCCGACCTTTGTTGAGAGAACGCTTGAGACTATGCCGTATGCGGTGGGCTCACCATAGAGTATCTCGATGTAATCTGACAGAAAATCAAGCAGCGTCAGGTCGTGTTCTACTACCATGACGCTTTTTCCGGCATTTGCAAGGCTGTGAATCACCTTTGCCACTCCCCTTCTTTGAAATACATCGTTATATGATGATGGCTCATCAAAAAAGTAAAAATCTGCTTCCCTTACAGCTGCGGTTGCTACCGCAAGCCTCTGCAATTCGCCACCTGACAATTCTTTGACATGGTGCTCAATTGCATTTTCCAACCCAAGCTCTTTTACTAAACTTGAGCCGACACCACGCTGATCATATCTGTCTATGAGTTCCTTCCCTGTTCCATCAAACATTTGAGATACGTTGTAGACCTGCTGCGGTTTGATTGAGGACCTGATCTCTTGGTTTTTTATCTTCTCAAAATGTTCTTTGAGCTCGGTTCCTGCAAAAAACTTCAATATCTGGTCCCAATCTGGAGGATTTTCATAATTGCCCAAGTTTGGCTTGAGGTTTCCAGAAAGAATGTTGACTACGGTGCTTTTTCCCATACCATTTCTGCCAAGAAGGCCAACAACTTCGCCTTTTTTTGGTGTGGGTAGTTTGTACAGCCTAAATGAGTTTATTCCATACTGGTGGATCTTGTCTGTTGCAAGCTCAGTTGCTAAATTCACAATGGTAATTGCTTCAAAGGGGCATACCTTGACGCAGATGCCACAGCCGTTGCAGATGTTTTCGTCGATCTGAGCCTTTTTTACCTCCTCATTGAGTACGATGCAGTCCGCCCCTGACTTGTTTACTGGACAGTACTTGATGCACTCAAGGCCGCATTTTTTTGGCTGACATAGCTCTTTATCAAGAACTGCTACTCGGTGTGTCATGGTATGCCTTTGATTTGGTCAATTTATAATCCCTTAAGAGTTTGGTCGTAATCTTAATACAGAACAATTAACGAAATTCCTTCAAGCCGGCCACAGCGTTGGGGCGCGACCCAGTCTCTTTCCGAACCTGGAAGTCAAACCCAATGTCGCTACTGTGTTACTAAGGTGCGAGAGCCCTTGGGAAGCAGTAGTGCTGGCATCTTCTAATCAAACTGTTTCTGACAACACCAAAACCGACATCATTTAAAATAGAAGCAGATCTTCAAGACCTTGTGCCAAGATGTACTGTCTGCGGAATGGAACTAGAAAACGACATTAGATTTCTAAATCACATGATGGAAAAACACGGATTTAGAAATCCAAACGTGGGCACACCGGACAGAAATTCTAGAGGATACTAAATTAAATAGCACAACTGCAAACTAAGAGCATGTCAAGCATGAAATGTGTCTCTTGCGGTAAGAGCTTCTTTTCTCCAATGGGTTACAACAAATGTAACTCTTGCCTCAAAAAGGAAGGAGGAGAGATGGATCACATGGGCCATGGCTCGTGTGGATGTGGCGGACACCACCACTGATCTTATTTCACAAAAATAATTGGGCAAGAAGCCTTTTGCAGTACATCTATTGCAACACTCCCAATTAGGTATCTTTTTAGCCCCTGTCGGGAGCGGGTGCCCATAACTATGAGGTTGACTTTGTGTTGACTGCAAAAAGCTACGATGGAATCAGAAACACTTCTGGAGAGTATGATGTCCGAATAAAATGAGACTTTGAATCTTTTTGCAATGTCCTTCATGATCCTAAAAAGGTGATTCAGCTCAGTGACTCTTTGCCGCTCTACTATCTTCTGATGACTTGATACCTCCAAAAAAGAGCTGGCCAAAATCTCGCTATGCATGACAGTTAGGACGGAAAGCCTTGCTTGGTATTTTTTTGCCAAATCTAGAGCAAACTCAAATGCGTGATATGAGATCTCAGATTCGTCAAATGGCACCAAAACATGCTTGATAAGAGACGGCGAGACCTCTCGGCAGATGTCAATCTGGGGGCATACTATCTGAGTATCAACTGACACATACTTTGTGCAATGTTCTGGCTCTTATCTTGGAGTTTGTTCGTTTTTGAAACAAAGCTTTGAGTTTGCGAAAATGTGTGTGGGTCATGGCTTGTCTTTTGTCTTATCTTCTACAATCTTGAATCGTGAAAGCTGCTTATATGCCAGAAAGACGATGAAGGCAATTATTAGAAAGTCGATTATGTTTGCAATTAGATCTCCATAAAAAAAAGTGGAGCCGGATATGGTAAATGACATCGTTTTTAGGTCGTCTGTTTGCGGCGTCAGCAGGCCGACCAACGGTGTTATTATGTCATTTACAAAGGCAGTGACAAGCTTAGATGCAGCCTGACCAATCACAAACGCAATTGCAAGTCCGATTACTCCAAATTTTTGTAAAAAGTCGAAAAATTCCTTGGTTAGTCCCTTCTTTGGCAGCTCTGACACAAACTGTTACTTCATTCGCAATATTTGCAGTACGATGAAACAAGAGATTAGATCTTTTAGTTAAACCAAATAGATCTCAGGTAGCAATGGGTATTTTTTTGCTGTTTGAGAACAGGCTTGCGGATCTTAAAAAGACGGCCTTTGCAGTTTTACATTGCATTCCACACGACTCAGTATCCATAGATGATACTTGGCTGCCCTTTGCGCTGATGACTGCAGAAAGCAAAGGAAGCAGAGCTGCGCGACCACCATATGCGGTCTTGCCATCGATAAACCAAAACATCTCCAACGCGTTTGAATCCAAGAACTGCGTGCGGATCTTTTCACCAAGGTCTGTATAGTGTCCAACAAGAAGTAGTCTACCCCTTGCCAAGAAATTGACTATTTTAGCAAATTTGATGCAAAGATAACACTTGTTGTCGTAGAGTACGAGTGGTACCATACCATGAAGATCCATAGCTCTATTGTGCGTCCTAGAGATTAAAATTTACGGAAGTAGCTTTTTATGGCTTTGTACGGAGCTTTCACCATGGGCTGGCAAACTTACCAGTTAATTTTGCAGTTTGGTTAGATATGGGACTCAATTATTATCAAATTAAAAAAAATGTCAGAAAAGCTCGCAAGCTTGTGATTCGCGCGACGTCAACTGCGGGCTCAGGCCACCCAGGCGGATCCTTTTCGATGGCAGAGATAATGGGATGCCTTTTTTTCAAATACCTCAGGTATGATCCAAAGAATCCGAATTGGGAAGACAGGGACAAGCTAATCCTCTCAAAGGGCCACGCCTCACCTGGCCTTTTTTCAAACATGGCTATTGCAGGATACTTTGATCCTTCAGAACTTGACACACTAAGACAGTTTGGCAGCAGGCTTCAAGGCCACCCTGACCTCAAATGCCCAGGCGTTGAATTCTGTGGAGGCTCACTCGGGATAGGACTTTCATTTTCAATAGGTTGTGCACTTGCGGCAAGACTTGATGGCAAGCAAACTAGGATCTTTACTGTGCTTGGCGACGGTGAGACAGACGAGGGCCAAGTCTGGGAGGCCGCCATGACTGCCGCAAAATACAAAGTTGACAACCTTACTGCCATTTTGGACAGGAATTTCATACAGCAAGATTCGTACACAGAAAAAGTGATGCCACTTGATGAGGAACTGGTTGGTGACAACCTCTCTGAGATGTGGAAGGACGCAAGTCGCTGGAAGGTCGGTGACAAGTGGCGTTCCTTTGGCTGGAATGTAATAGACATAGACGGCCACAGAATAGAGCAGATAGATTACGCCATCAAAAAGGCGACTCAGACAAAAGGCGTACCATCGATCATTGTTGCAAGGACTATCAAGGGAAAAGGAGTAGAACACATGGAGGACAACCCCAAGTGGCACGGCCAAGCGCCAAAAAAAGAGTTTGTACCAATCATCGAAATGGAGCTTGACACACAATCCATGATTGCACCATCGATCATTGCAGGTGACATGACTAATCTGGAAAACGAAGTAAAACGGTGCGTTAACGGCCGTGCAGATTACATACATCTGGACGTAATGGACGGCCAGTTTGTCCCCAACAAGACCTTTGATCATGTAAAAATAAAGGAGTTGAGGCCGCTGACTGTAATCCCCTTTGATGCGCATCTTATGATAAATGAGCCAGTAAAACACGTAAGGGACTATGTGGATGCCGGCTCTGATATAATTACGGTTCACACCGAAGTATGTGACGCATCAAGCTTTGGAGAAATTCACGATATTTTAAAGGCAAACCAGGTGGGGGTCGGCCTTGCAATAAATCCGGACACTGAATTGCCGGATTGGTCCATGCAATTTATTCCGAAACTGGATCAGCTCATCGTGATGTCGGTGGTACCAGGAAAGTCAGGCCAAAAATACATCGAGTCTACACATGAAAAAACGCGACGACTGGCTCAGACTCTTGCAGCACACAACTTTGATGGATACATAGAAGCAGATGGGGGAGTGACGCTTGACAACATAAGCACATGTTTTGTTGATGGAGCACGCGTATTTGTGGGGGGTTCTGCGATAATAGGGCAGCAGGATGTGCGTGGCGTCATCCGTGAATTTAGGAACAGAATATCGTATGCGCGGCGCAAGATGCTCATCCAGAAAGCACACGAGCTTGGAGGAAAAGAACTTGTGGCAAAGTGGATTGACCTTCACGCAGTTGGGGACAAAAAGAACCAGCTGACTTTGATTGCAAAGGAGCTAGGATACACATGAGCTCACAACTTGGTGACATGAGGACTGCGTATGGAAAAACACTCCTCGAGTTAGGTGACGAAAATCCTAACGTGGTAGTTCTGGGCGCAGATACCACCGACTCGCTTAAAACCGCTGACTTTGGAAAAAAATTCCCAAATCGATTCTTCAATGTAGGAATAGCTGAAGCAAATCTTGTCTCAGTTGCTGCCGGACTTGCAATCTCAGGCAAAGTTGCGTTCGCAAGCACATATGCGATATTTGTGCCGGGTCGCTGCGTTGATCAGATAAGAAACGCAATTGCGTATCCGTCTCCTGGGGACAAAAAAGGACTCAATGTAAAACTGGTGGTGTCACACGGAGGTATCTCTGTTGGCGCAGACGGCGGCTCCCACCAACAAATAGAAGACATCGCAATCATGAGGGCAATCCCACACATGTCTGTTTTAATTCCGGCCGACTCGATCGCAGTATCAAAGCTTACTTGGATAATCTCGCAAAAATACGGTCCGTATTACATGAGGATGGCACGCTCTGCGACACCAATAGTCCACACTGAAGACCAAGAATTTGAAATCGGAAAAGGGATCGTAATGCGTGAAGGCTCTGATTGCACCATAGCTGCAACTGGAATCACAGTAAAGATGGCACTTGATGCTGCAGACTCGCTCAAATCTGAAGGGATCTCATGCAAAGTGATCGACTCGTTTTCTGTAAAACCAATCGATGCAGATCTTTTGGAAAAATCTGCCAGACAGACAGGATGCATGGTTACATGCGAAGAACACAACATCATGGGAGGGTTTGGCTCTGCCGTCTCCGAGATCATGTCAGAAACCTATCCAGTGCCGATTAAACGGATTGGCGTAGCAGACAAATTTGGCGAATCTGCGCGTGACAACGAAATTCCACTGCTGCTGGAAAAACATGGTATAACATCACTTAATATAGCAAAAGCAGTTAAGCAAGTGTTAGGTAGGAAAAGACAATGAAGATCTTTTTGGATACCGCAAATCTAGCATCCATAAAATTATACAACGACATGGGTTTGTTGGATGGAATTACCACGAATCCATCGCTTTTGGCAAAAGAGGGCGGTGATCCTCAAAAGGCAATGGAGGAGATCGTCAGAATAGTCAAAGGCGATGTATCGCTCGAAGTGGTAAGCACCGAATACAGTGAAATGATCGACGAGGCGCACAGACTGCGCAAGTATGGCTCAAACGTCGTCATCAAGGTACCAATGACACCTGATGGACTAAAGGCATGCAAGACACTTTCTCAAGAAGGAGCAGCTGTGAATGTAACATTGGTATTTTCTCCAAATCAAGCTATCCTGGCAGCAAAAGCTGGGGCAAAATACGTCAGCCCGTTCATCGGTAGATTGGACGACATAGGTCAAGATGGCATGTCCTTAATTGCAGAAATAAAACAAATCTTTTCAAATTACAACTTCAAGACGCAGATCTTAGTTGCGTCAGTTAGGCACCCCATGCATGTGGTAGAGGCAGGCAAAATAGGCGCAGACGTTGTGACCCTGCCACCTGATGTATTGGGCAAGATGTTAAAACACCCCCTGACTGACATTGGGCTCAAGAACTTTTTGGCAGACTGGGAGAAACTAAAGCAGGAAAATCCCAAAGTAAGGGTATAGACATCCACATCCTATCTGATTTTTCAAAAGCCGTTTTTGGCAACTAGTTTTAATATTTTGCAGACAAATCTATGTCATGGAAGCTGAGATTCCAAAATGTGAATGTCCGCCCGGATCAAAAACCTATGAAAACGAAGACGGAATGCTGATATGCGCCTCATG
>JBFLWI010000061.1:0-7226 GCA_040757675.1 Thermoproteota archaeon
ATACCAAAACGTCACAGCCGTTCATCCACGGCCTGTACTTGATGTCACCTTGTCTGCACAACAAATAACACTTGGCGAATCGTTTGAAGCAAAGATCACAGCGTACAATAATGGTGATGCCGCAGACTTGCAGATAGTCACAATCGCGTTTCCGCAAAACGACGATCTGGAGAACGTCAGGATGGTATCATATGATTTTCTGCAGTCGCCAAGGATGATACAAAAGGGCCAAGAGGTGAGTTCAGAATATACTGCAGGACAAAAGATAATTCTAACCGAATATCCGTTCATTGAAGCATACAGCAGGCCATCAAAAAGCGGTGACACCTTCAAAATGACATTACAAATCACCCCAAAGGAAGCAGGTCTCTTCAAATTGTATGCAAAGACCGTTGCAATGCCGCATGTTGACGACGAATCACATTTTCCGACACACGGGTTGCAGGATCAGCAAAACGAATTTGTGCAGGAGCACACAGTAGTGGTTGTGAAACAATAATGAAAAGACAACTTGAGACTGCAGGCAACCTCGACTACCCACAACTGATGCTTGCAAGTAACTTTGTCGTAAGCGTTGGAATAATTCTGGTCACAAGTGGGGGAAGCTGGGACATCACAAACCACATACTCAATAAGCCAGAGACGTTTTTTGCTCCACCACATCTGGTGCTTTACACCGGCGTTGGAATAGCATTATTGGGATTTTCGGCGCTGTTTTTCAGCTGGAGCAGATCGGGCAGGCCACAAAGCTTCAGAGGAGGAATCAGGATCAGCGGCATCGGCATGGCGCTTCTTTTGGCAGCAGGGCCTGCAGACTTTGTGTGGCACTCTAATTTCGGCCTCGACGGTCTCCTCAGCCCGCCGCATCTTGTTCTGATATCGGGGATGATACTCTCAAGTATCGGCGCACTGGCAAACTCTGCAAAATACGCCAACTCACAAAAGCTTGGCAGGCCGTTGATTGTGGTGTCGCTTTTGCCAGTGTGGTTCTCTGTAACAGGATTGTTATACTCGTTCTCACTTCCTTTTTCGGATACTGATTACTTTGACTTTAATCCACACCCGGTATTTGCTGCATCATTTGCAGCGGCATCGTACCCATTTCTCATCTCTACAATGCTTGTTCTTGCAGCATTGTTTGCGCAAAATCGATTTGGTGTTGCAAGCATAGTTGGGGCCTCGTTCTTGAGCATGATGACGCTCACAGCAATAATACCAAACAATTCGCTAATCCACACGATTCCGTTTTACTTGAGCAGTATGATCCCAATCGTACTTGGTGATGTTATTGCATCAAAAGCTACTGGTGCCAGACGCCTGTACGTGGCAGGCGGAGTTTTTGGAAGCGTCGCTTTTTTCATGTATTACCCGCTAATCACTTACACATACAACGAGATTCTGTGGCACAAAATCATCTGGCCTAGCCTGACGGCGCAGATCTACTTTGAGATGCTTCCAGTCGTATCGCCAATACTTGCAGGTATAGGTGCAGTCGCAGGAGTGTTTGGAGCCAAGTTTGCAAGATTGCTGATAAAAGAACAAGATGTTAAAATTATGTAGCCGTATCTGAGAATCTCATCATTTTTTTATTGGTATCAAATTAGATTGGTTGTATGGTAAACCTGTACGAAGAGGCGGCAAACAATTTCTTGGAGTTATCAAGCCAGCAAAGGCTGCAGATCATATTCAAGCTCTTGGAGAAAAAATCAAAGGTCACGACCATGGCAAAGGAAATAGATGCCACCGCACAAGAAGTGCACAGAAACTTTGCACGACTCGAAGACGGGGGTTTTATCACAAAAGACCTAGACGGCTATTACGCACTCACCACATACGGCAAGACTATCTGCTCTCAAATACCGTCAATAATCTTTCTCTCAGAGAACAGAAAATACTTTGAGGACCACAACTTTGGCGATATTCCTCCAAAATTCATAATGAGAATAGGACAGCTGGCAAACTCGCAGCATGTCAAGGGTGTCACCAAGATATTGGAGCAGTGGAAGTCAGTCTACAAGAACGCAAATGAGTACATTTACGAGATGCTAACAGAAATCCCGCTTGACGTAATTGAGCCGAAGGTAAAAAGAATCGAAAAGGGCATCAAATTCAACTATATTCTGGCAGAGTCAACAATAGTGCCAAAGGGCAGAAAGAAATTACTGCAGAAGCTAAACTACGATAAGCTCATCGAAAAGGGCCTAGTCGAAAGAAAGATGAGAAAGACGATTCAGACTTCGATTGTTCTAAATGAAAAAGAAGCAACTATATCGTTTCCCAACATAGAGGGGGAACCTGACATAACGGAGGCATTTTACAGCACGGATCCAATGTTTCATGAATGGTGTCTTGATTATTTCAGGTACTGCTGGTATGAGTCAGAGCCGTTCCAGGAAAGTAAGCTAAAGGAATTTTAAAAAAGAAGTGTTTTCCTAGATGGTTGCTAGGAAGGCACCGATTCCTGCACCTGCGCCAACACCGAGGATGAAAAACAGCGTATCCCAAGCAATGATTTTTCTGAATGGTGCTCGAACCTGGTAGTTCCAGTGAGTTTGTTTTGTTTCCATGACCATACTACGCATTCATAATTGATAGGTTATAGTCAGCTGATCATATGACAAATAAGCTATTTGTTAGCATGTAAGCTCGATTTTTTCATAAAAAGAGGGTTTAGGGGATCTAGTCGTCATCTCTGTCGTTCTTTTTTTGTTCTTTTTTCAGCTCTTTTTGTTGTTTTTTGATTTCCTTTTTCAATTCTTTGATGTCGTGTTTTAGCTGTTTTTCAGCTTGCTTTGTGTCGTTTTTGAATGACTTGATTTCGCGCTTGATCTCTTTTACATCCTGTTTTTCTACTAAATTGGCCTTCTTTGCCTCTTTGAGCAGCAACTTGGTGGTCTCTCTGAATGTTTTGAATTCTTGCTGGAACTGCTTTCTTGCTTCCTTGTATTTTTCCTTTATTGATTGAAGTGCTCCGCGGCAGTCATCTTTTATCTCCTTTCTTTGTGTCGCGTTTGCATTTCTTACTTTTTCATTACACTCTTTGATTATCTTCAGAGTTTCTTCGCGCTGCTTTTTGAACAATTCATTTCGCTTGTGCACAAAATCGGAGACTGCTTGGCCCAAGTTATCTTTGGGTGTGGGTTGAGTGGAGGTCTGGTTTGTCGTCTTTGTTACGTTTGCAGAGAAAGCTCCAAGGCCTACGCCGTTCCATGCAGCTACGCGATAGGTCTGCTGGTGTTGTGGAAGCAGGCCTGTGTCCAAATACGTGGTTTGGTTGCTGCCTGTATTTGCCACTAGAATCGTGCCGTTTCTTTGGATCTGGTAGCCAGTTACTGGGCTTCCGCCGTCATCGGATGGTGCATTCCAACTCAGCTTTAATGAGGAACTAGACACTGCCATCACGGCCAAACTGGTGGGCGCACTGGGGGTTCCATGGGTAGTGGCAGAAGCTGTGTTGGAGGGGGCACTCGTGCCTGCCGGATTGAGCGCAGATACCCTGTATGAGTAACAAAAATCACTTAGCAGACCTGTACTTGAGAATGAGGTGCTAGTGGTTGTAGTATTTTCAACAAGGACTGAAAATATTCCGACACAGCCGACGTCTTGCTCGATTTTGTATCCGTTCACACTGTTTTCAGTGCTGTTTTGCGGTGCAGTCCAGCTCAAATTAATCTGAGAACCAGATACTGCTTGAGCAGTAAGGCCTGTCGGAGGAGACAAGGCTGCAGTCTGTGCTAGCGCATACTCTAATGGAACTGCGAGAGTTGCTACAAGTAGAATCAGTGTGATTCCCGCTATCTTCATTGAACAAAAGCTCGGCTTTTTCCCTTATAATGTTCAAGTAGAATTTCTACGAGTAGCTTTTTGGGATCTTGTGCTTGGAGATAAACGAGCTTCCAAGAAGCAGGATGTTTCGCTTTCGTTCCTTGAGCCTACGAATGGAATATGGAAGCCAATTTGTGCCGTACGGGATGTATTCTGCAAGAGAGAAGCCTTTTTTGAGAAGATCGGGTTTCAGCTCATCTCTGATGCCTCGGAGCATCTGGAATTCAAATTTGCGGTCGTATCTTCTTGCCAGCTTGATTGCAGTTCCGATCATTTTGGTATCGTGTGTGGCCACTCCAAACTCGTTGCCTTTTTGAAACAAAATCTTCAGCAGCTTCAGGTAGTTTTGATCAACGTCATGTCTTGTCTTGAATGCAATACTGCTGTTCTCCTTGTAGGCACCTTTGACAAGCCGGATTTTTGCGCCCATCGAAAGCAGATCTAGGAGGTCTCCTTCGGTTCTTTTGAGGTTTGCCTGCAAAGCTAGGCCGAGCCTTTCGTATCTTGCAAACAGGTTTTCGTACAACTGAATCGTCTCGTCTGTGTGCTCAGATGATTCCATGTCGATCCACACGAAGGTCTGCGACAAAGTAGCAGCTTTGATGAGGGCCTCAAAGTTCTGCAGGCATTCCTTTTTGCTTCTTGACATGCCCACCTGGGTGGGCTTGACTGAGATGCCTGCGTACAGGCGCCACTTCCTAAATGACTGCATGATGGTCTTGTATTCGTCGATTGTTTTTTCTATTATCTGCTTTGAGGTGTGGTATTCACCAAGCTTGTTGATGATTACGCCCATGCCGTTTCTGTAGGAGTCTTGCGCAGCTGACAATGCATCTGAGATTGTATCGCCGGCGATCCACTGTTTTGCAATGCCAAACAAGATCTTTTCCATTAAGGTTGATGCCAATGCCAACCATTTGTGCCACCGCCGTAAAAATATTGAGCGGAGCGGTTCTCAAAGTTGAGAATCGATCTCGGACTTAAAATCAATGCCAATCAAGAAATGAGCATGGCCAATGCACTCGAACAATCCATTTCAAATTTCACCGACAAGTCATTTGTAATTCAGGAGGGAAACCAGTCTGTGTCTGAAGGTGTAAGGAAAATGGAGGAGCACGGAATAGACAGCCTGCTGATCATGAATAACAACGACATAAACGGCATTGTCACACACAGGGACATTCTATTTGATGTTGTGGCAAAAGGAAAGGATCCTACAAAGACAAAGCTAAAAGAAATCATGCGAACACCGCTTGTCGCCATAAGCAAAAACGCCACAGTAAAAGACGCAATATCGGTGATGAGCAAAAACAACGTTCGCAGAGTCGTCGTCATGGACAACAAAGTACCTGTTGGCATCGCATCGCAGAAGGTCTTGGTGGGAAATATTGCAAGACAAGCAATAGTTTTGCCGGAGCTTGAAATTCCTAACAAGATCAAGTGCCCGTATTGTTCTTCTATATTTGATGACAAAAAGTCGCTGTCTTCACACATAGATAACATCCACATAGGAAAAGGTCTCTTTGAGGGCAACCTTGCAAGGGCCGAAGAGTTGGGATCGATAAACCCACCATCTGAATTTCCAAAAACGTTATAGTTGGGACAAAAACCTGCTTTGCAAAAACGATCTTGAGCGTGCTTATCTAGGCCAGACTATGGAAAACAAAAACTCGCAAAAATCCGACAAATCTTTGTTAGTTGGCAAATTTTTCCTTATTCTATGTATTAATTCGCCGGAATTGTGGTACAGCAGATCACCGGTTTCTTCCAAATGGACCTTGATGATCACTTAGGCAACACTTACATTCTTTTTTGTAACATTCCTCTACCATTTCGTGGCCACAGCTGCCACAATCACATCGTTTGCCTGCCATACAATATAGGTGCGACGATTTCTATTAAAACGGACTATGATTATCAACATTGAATATGTTCCCCCAAAAGAATCATTTTATACCATATCGGCACTCTGCTAGCTGGAATTGTTTACAGGCATAATCGAAGGTGTCGGCAAGGTGCTCTCGCTGAGCAAAAACACCAACAGAAGGAGCGCAGTAAAGATGACAGTGGATCTTGGCAAGAATGCAAAGGGCCTCAAGATAGGCCAAAGCGTGGCACTCAACGGTGTCTGCCTTACGGTAACTGGGATCTCAAAATCAAAATGCAACTTTGAGATGATAGACGAAACAACAAAGAAGACCGACCTTGGGAACCTCAAGGTAGGCAGCATTGTCAACATAGAAAGGAGCCTCAAGGTGGGGGACAGGATGGAAGGCCACTTTGTTCTAGGACACGTAGACGGCGTAGGCACAATAAAAAAAATCGAAAAAAGGCCAAAGGAGATCAAAGTCTGGTTTGAGATACCAAAACACCTCTCACGGTTTGTAGTGCAGAAAGGCTCAATCGCAATAGATGGCATAAGTCTGACCGTAGTCGATGCAAAAAAAAATTTGGCATCGGTATGTCTTATTCCGCACACAGTTGAAGTGACAAACTTTCAAACAAAGCGGGTCGGCGACAAGGTTAATATTGAAACCGACATTTTAGGCAAATATCTTCTTAAACACGAATGAATTATTACTAATTTAGTGGTAATTACCAATTTTTTAGTAACCTTTATTATTCATACAAAATCAATTTTAAGTATGAGTCTTCAGGACGCCATATCCTCACTAAAACGCGGCGAGTTTGTGCTGCTGTATGATTCAGGCGGACGCGAAAACGAGGTGGACATGGTAGTGGCCGCACAGTTTGTGACACCTGAGCACATCTCAAGGATGCGCCAGAATGCAGGCGGGCTCATCTGCCTTGCAATAAAGGACTCTTTTGCAAAGTCTCTTAACCTAAAATACATGCATAACATACTTTCTGGGTCTTCTGATTTGGATGCTGACTCTAAGCAGATGATAATGGGTACTGCACCGTATGGAGACCATCCGACATTTTCGATCTCAATTAACCACAAGCAAACCTATACTGGAATCACCGATAGAGACAGGGCCATGACAATCAAGGAAATGGCAAATATCTACCACACAGATGATCCAAAAAAAGAATTTGTCTCGTCATTTACGACACCGGGGCACGTACCACTACTTTTGGCATCAAACGGCCTTCTTGCAAGCAGGCAGGGGCACACGGAAATGTCTGTGTATCTGGCAGAGCTTGCAAAGCTCACACCGGTAACTGCAATATGTGAAATGATGGACTCGCAAACCTATTCTGCACTCACAGTGGAAAAGGCACAGAAATTTGCAAGGGAAAATGCCATCCCCTTTGTCGATGGCAAAGAACTCCTTGAATTCTCAAAGGTGCACTGATTTTGAATATTGCAATAGTCACGGCGGAGTTCAACGAGGAGATAACATCAAGAATGCTCCAGGTTGCGCAGGAAAAGGCAA
>JBFLWI010000062.1:0-7118 GCA_040757675.1 Thermoproteota archaeon
AGTTAATTCGTAATCAAAAGTAATTTCTTCACCCACATTAATGTCTCTGATGGCCCTACATACAATTCTGGAATTTTGTAATACATTTGGGTTACATGAGTGATTCATAAATGAATCATCTTCAAGCGATAAAATAATATCTTCACCCCACACCCAAGCATATTCGTAAAAATACAACTGCAAGGGCTTTGGTAATTTTGAATATTGTTTAAGATTAATAATTATTTCACTATCTTTGGTTTGTTTCCAAATAATTTCATCTTTTACGATCTTTTGCTTCGCGAATAATCCAAATCCATTATATCTTGTTTTTTTTTAATAATTTTGCTGTTGAGCAAGCTTAATTTACAAACCACATTAATCCATTAATGTTTTATGGTGTTCATAATAGGTCTAAGTTATCTAACAATAAAAAATCTTGGTTTGAAGACTAGTAAATCTAAAATCTTAATGTTATTTCATGCTTATCGGTGTTAGAAATTATTATGTCGCACGTCTTGGCTAATCTTCTAATTTTCTCTAGATTTGGTATTTTACCATCAAGAAGATTTGGAATAACATAATCGATATTTTCACCATTAGACTTTTTCTGAACTGTAGAAAATTCACTGAGTATGTCCAAGAACTCTCTAACATTATTACTATGTCTAGCCATTCTATTTTTTTATCAACAACATATTTATCCTTTACAGTTTTTCCAAATTTGAAAATAATCTTATAAATCAGTAACATAATCAGATGGTAATGTCAGTAAATGCCTTTGATCGCTTAATCATAGCTTCTTCTAAATTTTTCAACAATGAAAAACACCCGTTATGGAAAAATAAGAAATGCCCTAATTCTGTATCACAAATAAAATCTGAAATACAAAAAAACTCGGAAACTATTTTGAAAAATCTTCATGATACATATTCATATTCTAATCGTGATGAGGTTGTGGATATTGTACTTAATGATGAATCAGTACTAGATCTAATCTCAGATTGTTTGGATTGTGAAAGCAGAAAGATTCTCGCAATGTTGGATACTCCACAAACACCTCAAGATCTATTTAATAAATTAAAAATCCCTACCACATCACTTTATAGAAAAATTAATCGACTTCAAGAAGATGGATTAATTACACGCGCAGGTGCACAGAAAATAAATAAATCGAAATCCGCTTTATACGTAAAAACATTTGATAATATTACTGTGCAATTTGGGAAAACGAATTCTTTAATTTTAACTATAAAACGATCCGCCTTGGAAAATAGCATTGCTTATTCAACCATGTTCAAATAAGATGGCAGAAATAGATTCATTACTCGCTAAATTCATTGAACAACAAATTGTGATTCAATTTGGTAATGATTTAAACCAAACAATAAAAGATAGGATTTTCGAACGCTATGGCATCACTCTAACTGATGCATTAAAACAATATGAGCCATTTGATAAAACATTACGTGAATTTTTTGGAAAAGCAGCAGATGGTATGATCCGACAACTATTTGAAAAAATTTGTTTTATTAAAAAAACTAAACAAACAATTTCACTCGAAATCAAAGACAAAATTTTTGCAAATCTACTCTTAGAATCATATGGTCATAAAGATAAAAAAGCGATATTGCTAGCTGTTTCCTCATCAGCATTATCAATATCAAAAATTCTAAAACAAGCAAGAATTTCTTCACAAACAACTGGGTATCGATTAATAAATAATCTCATAAAGGATGGTTTATTGGTTGAAAGTGGTTTCGATTTAACTACTGATGGTAAAAAAACCCATGCATACATGTCGCCAATCAAAAAAATAAACATAGTATTAGATAATGAAAACACCTTAAGCGTCACGCTAGAATTTTCAGATGAACACATTGCAAAAAGTGGTATTTTGAATACAATTTTCGCGAAGGGATAACTCAATAAATGCTAGTAAGCGAGATACCATGACATGTTTGAAAGCTTTTTCTCAATCACCAAGGCACCAGACTTCCCAGAAGGCTTCGACTGGATAAACACAGACGACCCACTGACTCTATCAAAGCTAAAGGGCTACATAGTCGTGCTTGATTTTTGGACTTATTGCTGCATAAACTGCATGCACACACTGCCGGTTTTGGCTCAGCTTGAAAAAAAATACGAGCAAAAACCCGTCGTCTTCATAGGAGTACATTCTGCCAAATTCACAAACGAGCAGGAAACAAAAAACGTAGAGGCGGCCACAAGCCGGTACGAAATAGCGCACCCGGTAATCGTAGACAAAAAGATGCGGATCTGGTCTAGCTTTGGCGTAAATGCGTGGCCTACCATAATCATAATCGATCCAAATGGAACAATAGTGTACAAGCAGTCAGGCGAGGGCCAAAAAGAGGCAATCGAGGACGTAATCGAGGTTCTCCTGCAGAGGCACGCACAAAAGGGTACGTTGGCAAAAAGACCACTAAAGCTAAACAATACAAAACCAAAACACACTCGTACGCTGTCATTTCCAGGCAAGCTTGCCATATCAAAAGACGGCATTCTTGCAATAAGCGATTCTAACCACAACCGAATCATAATAGCAAACATGGCAGGCAAGATATTGCATACCATTGGTAGCAGTCAGGCAGGTCTCCTTGATGGCAGCTTTGAGTCATGCAAATTCTTTAGGCCTCAGGGCGTGGCATGGATGGACAAGCTGCTCTATGTTGCTGACACGGAAAACCACGCAATACGACAAATAGATTTCGATAAAAAAAGCGTCAGCACAGTAGCCGGCACTGGAAGGCAGGGTCCTTGGGTCTCAGCTGGGGGAAGGGGCACGACAGTCTCGATAAGCTCGCCTTGGGATGTTGCATGCACTGACAATCTGGTATATATTGCAATGGCAGGGAATCATCAGATCTGGGTATATGACACACAGACAAGCACGGTTGTCCCGCTTGCAGGCTCGGGTCACGAAAACATAATTGACGGCCCAGCAAAGCAGGCGCAGCTTGCCCAGCCAAGCGGCCTCTCAATTTCTGAAAATACATTGTATTTTGCAGACAGCGAGACATCCTCTATTAGAAAGCTCGACCTCTCAGAAAAACAAGTGACTACGATCGTGGGACACGGCCTCTTTGAGTTTGGCCACAAGGACGGGACTACTGCTGAAGCGTTGTTTCAGCACCCGTTGGGCCTGTCTGCAACAGGAGAGACCATATTTGTTGCAGACACGTACAATTCCGCAATCCGGGTGATCAACCAAAAAACCAACACAGTCTACACACTAATTGGCAAGGAAAACGACACGGCCTGCCTGCCAGATAATCCGCATTGTGACATACTTGGGCTCTACGAGCCGGCCGACGTAGAATTCTACAACGACAAGCTGTACATTGCGGATACCAACAACCACCTGATTCGAGTCTTTGATCTCAAGGCAAACCGCCTGCAGACACTGGATCTAAACTAGCATGATCTCCTACCTATATAGTAACATATAGAATATGTAGAGCATGCTTTAATTACATACAAAACTGAGCAAGCTCATGGGACAGTGGCTTTCCTGGGTCAAATCAAACGACAAAGAAATCCTCACGATTTTGGAGAATCTGGCAATAAAGGCAAAAGAGACTGCAGAAGAATTGGTGCAGCTTTTTTCAAACATGCAAAACCCATCCGATCATCACACTAAAATAAAACAACTAGAGCGCCAAGCAGACGAGCTTACACGCTCAATTTTCGCAGAACTAAACAAGACCTTCATCACTCCTTTGGACAGAGAAGACATACAGCGAATTGCGGCAAAGACAGATGACGTAATCGACTACATGGAAGGAATAGCAGGAAGAATCAAAAGCTACCACGTCTCTTCTGCTCCGCCGTACATGCTGGAGATAACAAAGGAGCTTTTGTCCGCAATAAAGGAAGTCGAGTTTCTCATATCCAAGCTAAAAAACGTCAAAGTGGACAAGTCGCTAGTAGAACATTGCCGCAAGATAAGTGACATTGAGCACAGAATAGACGATTTGTACCGCGACGCAGTAGGCGAGCTCTTTGAGACAAACGACGCAGTAAACATCATCAAGCTTAAGGACATCTACGAAGCTATCGAGGCAGCATCCGATAGGTGCCTTGACGTAGCAGACGTAATCGAAGACATTGTTCTAAAATACACGTAGGGTATGTACGAGCTGGCAATCGGGGCAATAGCAGCGGCACTGGTATTTGATTTTGTCAACGGCTGGAACGATGCGGCAAACTCGGTTGCAACAGTGATTGGCACGCGCGTGCTAAAACCGATTCATGCAGTCATGATGTCGGCTGCGGCAAACTTTGTAGGCCCGTTCGTTTTCGGAGTCGCAGTCGCAACCACCATAGCAAAGGGGATCCTCAATCCCGAAGATGTCACCATATACATGATAATTGGAGGCCTTGCAGGTGCAATCTCTTGGGCCTCAATTTGCACGTACCTTGGACTGCCTATTTCCGTGAGTCATTCCCTGATTGGGGGCCTGATCGGGACGGGCCTTGCAGCAGTAGGGTATGAAAAACTGCTCTTTGATGGTCTCTACAAGGTGCTGTTAGGAATAATCGTATCGCCAATTGGTGGAATCGCAATAGGTCTTGCGTTTACTACGATAATAATTACGGTGTTTGCCAAGAGGCGACCAGGACCAGTCAACAAGACCTTTGGGAAGCTGCAGATAATATCTTCGACTTGGTTTGCGATAACCCACGGTGCAAACGATGGCCAAAAAACAATGGGAATCATCGTGCTTGTTTTGATGTCGGAGGGAATACTGACAAGCTTTGAGGTCCCAATATGGGTGATTCTTGCTGCAGCTTCAGCAATCGCACTTGGCACATTCATTGGAGGCTTCAAAGTCATCAAGACTCTGGGACTCAAGATTGCAAGGCTTAGGCCATACCAGGGGTTTGCAGCAGAAACCGGTGGCGGAATAATTTTGGCAGTATTTGCATCACTTGGGATTCCTGCAAGCACCACGCACGCCATAACCGGCTCTATAATGGGGGCAGGGGCGACTCGAAGAAAGCACGCGGTTCGCTGGAAGGTGGGCAGACAAATTGTATATGCGTGGCTGATTACAATTCCCGGAAGCGCAGCAATTGCTTTTGGCGCAACGCACCTGATCAACTGGCTGGCAGGAGCATAAATCAAATTTTCTAATCACAAACTGTTCATCAAGCAAACAGCTAAACATAAAACAAAACGAGTTGGTTGTTATCTATGGCCTCAAAAAAGCCGGACTTTGATATGGCACTGATGCACCTGCGAAACAACCAGAACATGGCTGCCTATAACATGCTCACTAGCATAGCTTCGCAGATAAAAAAGTCGGATCCACTCAAGGCAGCTCTGTCGCTTATCTTGGCAACAGAATGCAAGAACCGCCAAAACAAGGACTCCACAGACGAGGCCGTAGAAGCAGGCAAGCTCTTCTTTACTTATGCCAAGACAAAAAAGGACTATTCTGGGAAATCGGCGTTTTTGTGCGCGGCAAAATGCTTTCTCAAAGCAGGAAAATACGACAGTGCAAAGGACGCATTTGAAAAGTCAAAGGGATTCAAGCTCAAAGAGTCCGTTGTGACAAGGCCCATAATCATAGTAGACGACAGCAAGGCAATCGTGCTCAAAATCAAAAACCACCTACACAATCTTGGATACACAAACACAGAATCGTTTTACAACGGCGAAGCTGCTTTAACTGGATGCAAAAAACTGTTAAAACAAAACCCGATAATTCTGCTCGACATGGGGCTGCCTGACACAAGCGGAGACGTGATAGCATCAAAGATTCTTGAGCTAAAGCCCGACACTCAAATAATACTAATCACGGCAGACGAAAAGACGACAAAGCGCGTCAAGGATACCATAAGCTCAGGTGCGCTTGCATTCATCCAAAAGCCGTTCACAATCAATGACCTCAAGGACGCCCTTACCACTGCCGAATCAGAATACTCGCTCTCAAAGAAGTAAGAGCGACATGTTTACAATGTTTACGTTTTTGAAGTCGAACTTTGTTATCCTGTAGTCTATGATGTCGTCTGAGAACCTTTCGATGAGTCTTGATGCTGGGTTTTTGAAGCCGCGCTCCACTCTCAGTATGACAAGCATGTTCCATTCTCCTTCCATGTCTGCAACCAGAAGATAGTATGGAAGAGAAACTACGTGCTCACGGATTGACTCTTTTAGTGTTTCAAGGGATTTTGTCACCTTGAATTTTAAAAACAAAGCTTCATGCTCGTTTGTCTCTGCTACATCGGATAGGACTGCCTTGTAGCCCTTGATGATTCCGCTCTTTTCGAGTCTTTCTATTCTTTTTCGTATTGTCCTGTCCGAGACGTCGTGGCCAAGTTTTCTGAGCTCGACTGCGATGTCTTTTGAGGGGGTACGGGCGTTTACGTTTAGGATTTCAATTATTTTCTGGTCGACTTTGTCAAGATTGGACCACGCCTCACCACTCATCACATTGTGAAAAAAACAAGTGGCTTTTGAATATTTTGGGCTAGTCGCTTCGCTATTACAAAAAACCGAACAAACAGATTTCTAAATACAATTAAGCTACATGGCAGGCATGGATTTAGCTAATTTCCTACTTCTAATCAAAGGTGTGATACTGATCTGACTCAAATTGATATATTGATCGCAGACGATGCCAAGCTTTTTCGTGACTATGTCAAAGCTGCTGTGAATTTAGTAAAAATAGACGCAAATTTCATTGAGATTTCTGACGGCACAAAATTGTTTCCCACCTATGAAAAACACGTGCCAGAGATTACACTGATTGACAGCAAACTGCCAAACGCCGACGTTTTAGACTTTGTAAAGAAACTGGTAGGAATACATCAGATGGCCACTATAATCATTTTTGTTGATTCACTTGAGCATGTTTTTATCAAACAAGCTAGACAGCTTGGGATTGAAGAAATACTTCAAAAAACAATTGACCAATTTACACTTGGGAGCATAATTAAAAAACATCTTGACAGAAAAATTCCAAAATATCAAGAATTTGAAAAAAAGACAAGACCTGCACTGATAAACGCCTTAACGCTTTCAACTTTGGACAAATCTAAAGATACCAGTCAATACGTAAAACTCGTAAACGCCTCCATTCAAAAAGGAATCGCAAGAATTGAAAATT
>JBFLWI010000063.1:0-7032 GCA_040757675.1 Thermoproteota archaeon
TTCATAATGGGGCTAATCACAGGCGGAGTCGCACTGGCTGCCATATTCGGTTATGCGAGCCAGGGCTACGTAAGGCAGTTTAACATATTCTGGCCAGAAGTGGTAAGGCAAACACTCGAGTTCCAAACACTTGAAGGCCGCACGGTCGTGGTGGGTACGGAAGGAAACGGAGGCACAAACCCGGAGCTCATCATGAGGACAGGAGACTATTCATACATAATTACTGTGATAAACAAGGACACAAAGCCACACCAGCTTTATGTGGACGGCGTGGAGCTAAAAACAAAATTGCTGGCGCCATCTGATACAGACACAATAACCATAATCAGTAAAAATGAGGATGTCTTCAACTATTATGATGTCGCAAATGGAAAGGAATTTCTTGGAACGATTCGTGCAGTACGTGTGACCTTAACTGAATAAAGGTGTGATGCGTATTGATATCGATTATTGGTAGCGGCAAAGTAGGATCCGCTGTTGCATTTCTATGCGCCTCTTTTGGCCTCGATGACATCATTTTGGTAAATCGCACAGAAAAAAAAGCAGTTGGTGAAGCACTAGACATCACAAACGCAATTCCGCCGTCATCTGCAATATCAATCAAAGGAACAGGCGATTATTCAAAAATCAAAGACTCCGAAGTCATTGTAATTACCGCAAGCAGCGGAGCACACATACAAAGTAGAAGCGAGATAATATATGACCAGGCTCTCATGATGCGAGGAATGGCAAAAGAGATTGCAAAGCACGCCCCGGACTCTAAAGTGTTAATGGTCACAAACCCAGTCGACGTCATGACATATCTTTTGCAAAAAGAGGCCGGCCTGCCACCAACAAGCGTAATAGGAGTCGCATCAAGTCTAGACTCTGCCAGATTTAGATATCTCTTATCTGAGGAGCTTGGAGCAGATCAGTCGCAGATCACTGACGCACTTGTACTAGGTGAGCATGATGATTCTATGGTGCCTATATTTTCACGCGCAAAATTCAACGGAAAACCGATAACTGAGATTCTTGATGAGCAAAAAAAAGCAAGAATTGTCTCGGAGGTAAGAAACTACTGGAAGTACCTCCGTGACTACAAAGGTCATTCTGTGTTCGGAATTGCCAGAAATACATTTGACATCGTAAAATGCATAATAAAAAACGACACACTTGCTGTTCCGGCCTCCACACTACTGTCGGGTCAATACGGGTTGTCTGATGTGTGCGTGGGCGTGCCGCTTTCCATAAACAGGAAGGGCGTCGCACAGATCAATCAGATAGAAATCACCCACGATGAAGAAAAATCATTGCACAAATCAGCATCAGTTGTAAGGGGCAACATAAACAAGGTGCTGGAGTTTCTACAAGCTAGGAAATGATCTGATTTGACAACCTCTGCAACGCAATGACCCGCTTAAGCGGGATCCTAGTGGCCCTGGAAAATTCATTGGTGTCCACATCAATCAGATCCTTTGCTATCATCGTTTTGGATTTTGCAAATGCCTCCAGCTCAAACCTCGTAGGTCCAAGTATGGTGATGGGGTACAGTTTTTTGTCCTCGATCATCTTTTCTAGTCCTGCTCCAACAGGATACTTCCATGACAGGACTTTCTGACCTATGCAACTAGAGTAAGTAATTACGTCATCTGATACCTTTGTGTTGCACACAAGCATCTCGCCATCAAAGCTGTCCACAAGATCCAAAAATCTGGCATGCGTGTAAAGTGATTCCTTGATCCCAGTGTACCTGCCAGGCATGTTGTGGTACTTGCACTCGACAAGCCATCTTTTGCCAAGCTGTTCCAAGGCAAGATCAATTTCGTGCCTTACGCACCTTCCTTGAAGCTTCTTGCCTGTTGATTTGGTCTTGTATCCGAAATTCTCAAGAATCTGGCTCACATAGGTCTCAAATGAAAAACCGGCAGGGCCAAGACGCATAATTGACTCCTTGAGGCGGTACCTCTGCTTTATTGCGACACTACCACGCTTTGACAAAAGCTGCAGAACCATGGAATAGATCTCTTTTGTGGTTGTTCCGAAGTGGATTCTGGAATGAACCTGTCTTGCTATGTCTTTTGCAACACTCGGGTCTGCTCCTGCCCTGATGCAGGTAAACTCTACCTTTCTTGGATCAAATGGCGCCTTTTGGCCGTTAGCCTTTGTGATTATGATTTTCCTCAATGTCTCTAATACATCGGTGGTGGTTGATTAGGTATTTGCCCAGACGGGGCAGGTGCTCTTGATACCGCTACGACGTTATCAATTCTGAGTATCATGTTTGCGGTTTCTGTTGCAGACTTGATCACTTGTTCTTTTACGCGAATCGGCTCCAACACATCTATTTTTTCAATGTCTCCTATGGTGCCACTTATGACGTCGACGCCGGTGTACTTTTCACCTGCACTCTGCTTTGCTCTAAGCTGTGTTATCGCATCAATTGGGTTCATGCCAGCGTTTCTTGCAAGAGAAATTGGTATTGCTTCAAGAGCTTCTGCAAACTTTTCAACCGCAAGCTGTTCTCTTCCAGACAATGATTGCGCCCATACCCTGAGTTTTGTGGCGATGTATGCCTCTGGGGCTCCTCCGCCTGGCACAAAGTAAGGGCTTTCTATTACATCTTTGACTACCATCAGTGCGTCGTGGACTGCTCTGTCTACTTCGTCTACGACCCTCTGCGAGCCGCCTCTAATAAGAAAAGTCACGGCCTTTGGGTTTTTACAGCCTTCAACAAACGTCCAATTGTCCTCCTCAATTTGTTTTTCCTCGACGTTTTGTGCAAGGCCCAAGTCTTTGTCTGTAAGATCTTCTACGTTCCCGACTATCCTGCCGCCTGTGGCCTTTGCGAGCTTAGCCATGTCACTTTCCTTGATTCTTCGAACTGCCAAAATTCCTGCTTTTGCCAAGTAATGCTGCACAATATCATCAATTCCCTTTTGGCACAGAACTACGTTTGCACCTGTCTTTGTTATCTTCTCAACCATCTCTCGTAGAATCTGATTCTCTTCTTCCATGAATGATTTTATCTGATTTGGAGTGGAGATGTTTATCTTGGCATCAAATTCTGTCTTTTCTATTTCGAGTGGAGCTGAGATTAACGCGATTTTGGCATTTTGAATCTTTTTTGGCATGTTGTTGTTGACAACCTCTTTGTCAAGTACTATGCCGTTGATGAGACTGCTATCTGAGATGGAGCCACCGGTCTTTTTTTCCACCTTGACATTGCTTATTGTGACTTTGTTTTCGCCATCCTTTTTTTCCATGACTGCGTGAACTGCTTCAACTACTATCTTTGCAAGGTCTGCTGCCTCTATTGCAACGAGTTTCGTAAGCATCGAGGTGCGAGCTATTTTTTCCAAGGTCTGCTTGTCGTTTACGTCTATTTTCTTTGCGATTTCAGAAAGAAAAGATATTGCCTTCTTTGATGCCTTTTTGTAGCCGTCTGCGATTATTACCGGATGAATATCGTTGTCGATTAGTCCTTCGGCTTTTTCAAGAAGCGAGCCTGCAATTACAACTGCAGACGTGGTGCCGTCTCCTACTTCACTATCAGTTGCCTTTGCAACTTCAACCATCATCTTGGCTGCAGGGTGCTGGACATCGATCTCCTTTAAGATAGTTGCACCATCATTTGTAATTGTAATGTCACCAATAGAATCAACCAACATCTTGTCCATGCCTCGTGGTCCGAGGCTTGACGCGATTATCTCCGCAATGATCTTTGCTGCGTTGATATTGTTTTTCTGCGCATCACGCCCCCTTGATTGTTTTGAGCCTTCCTTTAGGACTATTACTGGAATGCCTTCTGAGGTAGTTTGGATAGCCGACACTGCATAAAAAGACAAAAAATTGTATTTATGGAATAAGTTAAATCTCAACTTTGAGAATCTAGTCCGCTTATCAAAACTGAAAATTGACTGCAGGTGGTATATACAATTGGATTCACCACACAATCAATGGCAAAACAAGCTATTTGGATAGGATTTGCAGTAGGCGTATTCTTTGCCGGCCTAGGAATAGGATACGCAGCTTTCCAGGGAACCTCGACAACCAACTTTGCGCACATGAATCCACAACAAATGCAGAGCATGATGAACGATCCAAACTTCAGGCAACAAATGATGACTCAGTGGAGACAAAACCCGCAGACCATGAATGACTGGATGAACCAGATGATGGCAGATCCACAACTGATTGGTCAGATGCATGACATTATGATGAACGATCCAAACCACATGCAGCAAATGCATCAAATGATGCAGAACAACCCACAACACATGCAACAGATGACACATATGATGGGGCCAGGCATGACAGGAATGATGATGAACGACCCACAACTCCGCCAACAAATGATAGACTCGATGGTTCAGCACCAAGAGCTCATGCAAGAGCTAATGACCAACCAGCAGTTCCAGCAAAACTGGATGGGGCCAATGATGGGATCAGGCGGGGGGCCAATGAGTGGACAAGGCATGATGGGCACCCAAGGAATGATGGGTGGGTCAATGATGATGGGAACACCGATTACCAAGCAGGCTGATGTGCTAAAGACGGTAGATAAAATAGAAGACCTCCTAGACCAAGTCTCCTCAAAATATCGTTCTGGCGACACATCTGGAGCGCTCTCGCTTGCAACAACTGCGTACTTGGAAAACTATGAGTACATCGAAGGCGCAATTGCTGACAAAGACGGCGCACTGATGCAAAAAGTAGAACTAATGCTCAGGCGAGATCTAAGGCACGCAATAAACACGCAGCAACCGGCAGGGGATATAGACGCTCAAATAGCTTCAATCAAAGTAGAACTACAAAAAATCAGAAGCCTATTCCAATAGGATCACTGATTACCATTTTTGATTTTTTCCCACTCATTATTAATCCGATTTGCTCACCCTCTAAATTATGAAGTGGCACTTTGAAGATTTTGTTTATGGATCATTTGATGGCTCTGTGACCACGTTTGCGGTAGTTGCCGGAGCTATAGGTGCATCTCTTTCGCCAATGATCGTAGTCATACTTGGATTTGCGAATCTGTTTGCCGACGGCTTTGCCATGGCGGTGGGTAGCTACCAAGCAACAAAGGCCAGAATCGAGTTCATAGAAAAGGAACGCAAAAGGGAGGAATGGGAAATAGACCACATGGCAGAATCAGAAAAACAGGAAATCCGAGACATCTACGCAAAAAAAGGCTTTACGAGTGAACTGCTCGACGAGATAGTCAAAGTCATAACTGCAAGAAGAAAGGTATGGGTTGATACCATGATGAAAGAAGAGCTTGGATTAATCGAAGACGGCAAAAAACCGATTCACGCTGCAACAAGCACCATTTTGGGCTTTACTGCAATCGGACTAATCCCGATACTGCCGTTTGTAATGATGTACGCCCTTGGACTTGGCAACCACTCACAGCATGGCTTTACGTATTCCGTGGTCTTTACTAGCATCGCATTCTTCTTAATTGGAATAATCAAAGGAAGAGTTGTCAAAAAGCCCCTCCTAAGATCAGGCCTGATGACTCTATTAATTGGAGCAATCGCTGCAAGTGTAGCTTATCTAGTAGGAAATCTTCTTGGCAATATTGTAAGGGTTTAGTAGGTTGCGACTGCCTCTTCGTTGTGATCGTCGAAGATTCTGGTGAGTGCACGGTAGTACATCTTTCTTGTATCTTCTCTGTTGCACACGGTGTAAAGCTTGACAAAATCGGTTGCAGTAACTATTCCAAGCAACTCATCCTCGTCGAGAACCGGAAGCCTGCGTATCTTTCTTGCATACATTAGATCCGCCGCATCCCATGCTTCGTCATTGGGACTAATGTGAATCAAGGGTGAGGACATGACCTGTTTTACCTTGGTGTGTATTGGATAAGCATGCGCTGCGATTTTTATCGCAAAGTCTCTGTCCGTCATTATTCCTATTGGAACATTTTTTTCCACAACTATGACTGAGCCGACTTGGGCTTTTTCCATAAGTTTGGCAGCCTCGTTGACTGTTGAGGACGCATCTACAGTGACTAGCGATCTGGTCATAATGTCCTTTACGAGTATGGTCGGATGAGTTTGCGACATTACATCGGAAACGACTCCCAACTATATGAGGTCAGTTGAGAATTCTCAACGCTGAAAATCAACACAGAAAATCTACCGCATTGTTTAATTTAGTTGGTATTTTACAAAAGCCAATTGGCAAATTTGAAAAAAATCTTTGTAGCGTTGGACGGCTCGCAGAATTCTCTAAGGGCGCTTGATATAGCAATCTCCCTTGCTCGACAAGCTCAAGGCACTATTACTGGCGTCTTTGTCATACCGCTGTTTTCCGTAAATGTGGCAAAGCCGAGCTCAAAGCTGGGCAAGATCTTTGCAGAAAGCGGCAAAAAGATCCTGTCAGACGCCAAGATACGTTGTGCAAAAAACGGCGTGGTATTCTATGAAAAGATACTTTGCGGCAATGAGGGATTCAAGTTGGTCAATTTAGCCAAAGACCGAAAGGCTGACCTCATCATAATGGGTTCACGTGGAAGAAGCAACGTCAAAGAGTTCTTTTTGGGAAGCGTCTCACACTACGTGGCGCAAAAGTCTCCAGTACCGGTACTCATCGTAAAATAACCACAATTATCAGCCGTGATATTCTTGTTTCCTGTATTTAATCTGCCAAAAGAAAATCTATCCTATGTTGCTAAAAAACCCAGGACTTAGGGACTCGTTAATCAAAAAAGCCATCACCGTAACTCCGTATACCTCACTTCTTGAAGCAATAGAAATCCTCCAAAAATTCAGAATCAGCAGGCTCGTCGTCACAGACAAGAATCGAAGGCCCGTGGCCGTCGTGACTGAAAAAGACATACTGCGAGCACTTTTTCCTCTTGGCAGCAAACCAATAGGCTCAATTCAGGTAATAGATGCGATGTCAAAAAATCTAGTCACCGTCAAAAAAAATGATTCATTATACAAATGTGCCAGACTGATGAAGGACAACAACATAAGCTCCGTCGTCGTCATGCGCAGCGACAATTCACTTGAAGGCATAGTCACAAAAACCGATCTGGTATTC
>JBFLWI010000064.1:0-6695 GCA_040757675.1 Thermoproteota archaeon
GGGCGACAAAGGCGACAAAGGAATCCAAGGCCCACCGGGCGACAAAGGCGACAAAGGCGACAAAGGACTAACAGGTGACAAAGGCGACAAAGGCGACAAAGGTCCTCCAGGTGAAAAAGGTGAAAAGGGTGACAAGGGACTTACTGGCGACAAAGGCGACAAAGGCCCTCCAGGCCCACCGGGCGACAAAGGCCCAACAGGTCCAGTCGGTTCCCCGGGCGACAAAGGCCCAACAGGTCCACCAGGATCTCCAGGTGACAAGGGAATTCAAGGCCCAATTGGAGAGCGAGGCCCACGCGGCCCACAAGGTCCAATGGGCGACAAAGGCCCACAAGGCCCAATTGGTCCGCCTGGCGACAAAGGCCCACGCGGCCCACAAGGTGAGGTTGGCGACAAAGGCCCACAAGGCCCACAAGGTCCACCTGGCGAAAAAGGTCTCACGGGAGTTCCAGGCCCACAAGGAGAGCGAGGCCCACGAGGCCCACAAGGTCCACCTGGCGAAAAAGGTCTAACCGGTCCACAAGGCCCACCAGGTGACAAAGGCCCCCCAGGCCCACAAGGCCCACAAGGCGAACAAGGCCCACAAGGGCTGCCAGGTGAAAAAGGCCCACAAGGCCCACAAGGTATTCAGGGCCCACAAGGAGAACGAGGTCCACTAGGCCCACGCGGCCCACCAGGTGACAAAGGCCCTCCAGGCCCACAAGGTCCACCTGGCGACAAAGGCCCACGCGGCCCTCCAGGCCCACCAGGCCCCCCGGGTACTACAGGAATGTCAGATGAGCAAAAAGCACTCTTTAGAGAACTTCTGGAGGTACTCACTGCAAAGAATATCATCTCTACGGAAGAACAAATAAAACTGATGAGCTACTTGTACTAAATGCCTATTTGGAGCAAGTAAATTGAGTGAATCAAAAAACAAGATTGAATTCAAAATGTTAGATTATGAGCGTGTAGGCAATGATTTTGTGGCCTTTAAGCTTGAGGATGGTGCTCTAGTAAAAGTAAAAGTTGACCTAGATAGGGTGGGAATTGCTACAAATCACAAAAACCCAGATGGGACACCTCATTACGCAATAAACACATCAGTAAAAATCACCGTGATTCCAAGCGATAGGACGTTTTCTGTTGAAAAGGGAATAAAAGATAAGCAATCAAAACCACCAGGCCAGATGTTTAGTTAGAAATCCAATGAAAAATAATAAAATTGCGTCAATCGAAATTGACGAATTTTGACGATCCTAGTTGATCTATCGTCGTCTCTTTTTGCCTGACTTCGAAGCTTTTCGCTTTGCTGCTTTTCGCTTTGGTGCTTTCTTTGCTGCACTGCGCTTTACTGATTTCTTTGCAGCTTTGCGTTTAGCTTTCGATTTACGTTTAGTAGCCATTAGAAAAAATAACTTGTACTTGTTTTTCTATAGTTAAACTAAACAAAATTACACCAAGTGATAATAAATTGTAAACGAATTTTTTGCAGAAATTTTTTTCTGATCGCAAAAATTTTCAATAAACACTTTCAGCTGATGGTCTTTTACCTTGCAACCAACTTGTGTGACCACAAATAGTGCATTTGTATTGTCTTCTGCGCTTGTATGTTGCAGTTTGAGGAAGAAAAACGATCACTTGCGTTGTTTTCATCATGCAAAATTTGCACCATCGGTTTTCAGTTTCTTGATCCATAATCAATCTAAATTATACCACAATTTTGCCTTATCGTGATTTGATTATTGTTAGGACATCTTCGTCTTCCAATATGTGTTGAAGGCCTACACGCTGGCCTCCAAATTTGACACTTTTGCCCCAAACCAGTCCGTAGCGAAATTCTTTTTTCATGTTTCTGTGTAATTTGTTGCAAACGTCTTCAACAGTGGCATTTCTTCTAACGATTAATGGCTCCTTGTAATCCGTCTCGCCTCCCTTGGGGCGCATGTAAATTCTAATAAAATCGAGTTTTTCGTAGATTTTTTCTTTTAGTAGATCCATGTTGATACCAGAATCGGCCGAGACTGGAATGACGTCGGACTTTACCTTTGCCTGTACCTCCTTTACAAATTTAGGGTCAACAAGGTCGATTTTATTGAGGACGGTAAGCGATTTGGCATATTTTTTGTCGCCTGTGAGGTGGTCTACGAGTTGCTCTGATGTGATGTCTTCACGTATGACTACCCTGGCACTGGTTATGCCGTACAAGTGCAATATCTCTTTGAGTAGTTTTTCTGAAAGTGAAGTAAGCTTGGTTTGCTGCGCGATTGCAATGCCTCCAGTAGCAGCTTTTTCTATGACTATGTCGGGGGGTTTTTGATCAAGCCTTATTCCTATATTGCCAAGTTCTGTGCGTAAGACATTTTCGTGATACGGCTGAAAGACATCCAAAATCAAAATCACCAAATCGGCGCTTCGTGCAACAGCTAGGATTCTTTTGCCAAGGCCTTTTCCTTTCGATGCGCCTTCTATGATGCCGGGCAAGTCCAATACCTGAATTCGTGCACCACGGTACTCAAGTACCCCTGGCACTACTGTAAGTGTTGTGAATTGATACGCGCCTATGGCAGATCTTGAACCTGTTAGCTTGTTGAGCAGTGTTGATTTTCCGACGCTTGGCAGGCCTATGAATACTACTGTGGCATCACCGGTCCTTTTAATATCAAAACCGTCTGCACTGACACCACTCTTTTTTGTTTGAATTTTTTCTTGCTCGCGTCTCAGCTTGGCAATCTTTGCTTTTAGTAAGCCTATGTGGTGTTCAGTAGCTTTGTTGATCTGAGTTCGATGAATCTCGTCTTGGATGGCTTTGATTTTCTCAGGAATTCCCATTGTCTTGAGAGTTGATTTTCTAAATAAAATCTTATTTGATTTTTATCTGGGTATGTAACAGTAACTTGGTGAGACGAAAAACCTTTGCAATAGACATAGATGGAACTCTGACTGAAAATGGAGGAGGCAGAATTCATCTTGGGGCACTTAACTCGTTGCGTCATCTTCGCAGGTTAGGCCACAATGTAATCTTGGTCTCTGGCAGATCGTCAGTAGAAGGATATTTGTTGTCAGTCTATGGCGGATTGAACACTATGGCAGTGGGAGAAAACGGAGGTTGCATTACATACGGTGCAAATGATCACATCTTGCTTGGCAATAAGACCAAATGTGTTGAAGCATTTGAACTGATACGCTCAAAACTAAGTGGAGTCAAAGAAAAACCAGTGTTCCCACGAATGACCGAAGTTGTTCTTGAAAGGACTTTTGATATGGCCGACGCACAAAAAATAATCCGCCAAGAAAAACTAGAGGTATCATTGTCAGACAGTCAATATGCGATCCACATAAACTCTGCTGGAATAAACAAGGCGGCTGGATTCAAGCAGGTGATGGCACGTCTGAATATCAACTACGAAGATGTCATCACAATAGGCGATAGCGAAACGGATGTGCCACTCTTTGAGATTTCAAAGTACAGCATCGCAGTAGGGAATGCATCAGATGAAGTAAAGTCCAAGGCAAAAATGACCACTTCGGCACATGCCGGTGATGGTGTTCTTGAAGCCTTGGATATGATCGCACCGATCTTGTCGGAGACATGATATGAGCTTTAAGGTCTTACTTGATGAGATTAGAAGACATCTTTCTGAAATAGTCAAGGAGGAAAAACTTGACGATGTTGATTTTGTACTAGAGCCAGCAAAAGAGGGGTTCGGTGACGTCACATGCAACATTGCATTTTTGGCGGCAAAAACACTTAAGAAAAAACCGTATGATATAGCAAAATCGCTGCAAACAAAGTATGAAAAATTCTCAAGTAATCTTGTCAGCAAAGTGGAAGCTCATCCATCTGGATATCTGAATTTTTACGCAAACAACGAAAAATTATCCAAACTGATCATCACTGCTTCGCAAAAAGATGATTATGGTTCAATAGATGTAGGCAAAAAGTCAAGCGTTGTAGTAGAACACACAAGCGTCAATCCCAACAAAGCACTGCATATAGGACATGTAAGAAATGTAGTAATCGGAGATTCGATTGTGAGAATACTCACCAAAGCAAATTATGACGTCAAGACACTCAATTATGTAGATGATTCAGGCCTGCAGGTGGCAGATATCTTGCTTGGCTTCAAATATCTTGGGTTTTCGGAGACTCCAGAAAGGGGGCAAAAATTCGATCAGTACTGTGGTGACGTAGTATATGTAAAAACTACAGAAAGATACGCAAACGAGCCTGCCTTGGAAGAAAAAAGAAAAGAGATTCTAAAAGAACTGGAAGACGGCAAGTCAGAGATGGCAGAGTTTGCCAAGCGCATAACAAACAGAGTTTTAGAGGATCAGCTCAGAACATGCTGGAGGCTTGGGGCGTATTATGATTGCCTGAATTTTGAATCTGAGATAGTTCGCTCAAAGCTGTGGTCGCAGGTGTTTGACAAACTAAAAACAATGGACCTGATCAGATTTGAAAAAGAAGGAAAAAACAAGGGCTGCTGGGTCATCCCAGCTGACGGCGAAGAAGACAAGGTTTTGGTACGCAGCAACGGCACCGCAACATACATTGCCAAAGACATTCCCTACGCAGCATGGAAACTTGGCATGTTAGAGGATCCATTTTATTACAAAAAATACTCTGTTCAGGCAAACAACAAGGTTCTCTGGCAGACAACTCTTGAAAAAAATAACGAACCAAAGCACAATTTCACAGCAAATAAAGTGATCACTGTGATTGACTCAAGACAAGCAAGACTACAAAACATAATAACAAAACTAATTTCAAAATTTGCAGAAAACAAACAATACATACACCTAAGCTACGAGTCTGTCACATTAAGCCCTGATACTGCCAGGCAGCTTGGTGTTGACACCAAAGGAAAAAGTGCCCAGATGTCTGGCAGAAAAGGGCTGTACGTCAACGCTGACTCGATACTTGATGATCTTGAGAAAAAGACGCTCCAAGAAACACAAAAACGAAATCCGGACATGGATGAGGCTGAACTCAAAGATGTTGCAAAAAAGGTCGCAGTCGCGACACTGCGATACGAAATGGCAAAACAGGATCTCGACAAAATAATTACATTTGATGCTACCAAGTCACTAAGCCTTGAGGGAGACACCGCTTCTTACATACAGTATGCATATGCAAGGGCTATGAGAATAATTGAGAAATCAAATACAAAGCCTGATTTTGATGCATCATACGGCCTACTTTCAGGGCCATACGAAGCAAGCTTAATTCGCTTGATGGGGAAATTTGATTTGAACGTTCAAGACGCCGCAAAGAATCTCTCACCCAAAGTAATTGCAAAGTATTGTTATTCTCTGGCAGTATCGTTTAACGCCTTTTATGAGCACGAGCGAGTCTTGGATGTGGCCGACAAAGACTTGGCAGCAGCAAGGTTATGCCTTGTACATGCTTTCAAATCCTGCCTTGAAAAAGCACTGGCGCTCATAGGCATAGAGGCGCCAGTAAGAATGTAGTTACGTTTGTTTACTTTAAACAAACTAGGGGATAATATCGGATGTGAGAAAAATGAAACAACATGAACCAGTTTTGCACGTCTAAGCTACAGTGTAATCTGTGCAATAAATTGCTCAAAATTGAGGAAGGCACTGTGCTGTATGGTAAAAGCTGGTACCACAACGGTTGCTGGCAAAATTGGCTAAAAGGTGATTTTTATGGTAAAAGTAATAGTCATTGACGACGATGTCGACACAGTAGAGGTTTTTTCTGAGTATCTGGAAATTAAAGACATAACTGTTCTTGGTCGGGGCTACAATGGCAAGACCGCAGTAGAACTCTATGAACAGCTGAGGCCTGACATTGTACTCTTGGATGTGATGATGCCTGAATACGACGGATTTTTCGGCCTTGAAAACATCAAAAAGATAAACCCAAGTGCCAAAGTGATCATGGTTACAGCAGATCTGACGTACGACACAGAAAAAAGATTAAAGGAACTCAATGCGTCGGCAATAATTTACAAACCATACGAAATTGATAGCGTCATAGATGTAATACAACGAGTCTACAAGGGAGAAGTCATAGTGCAGCAATGACGCAACAAACGCTATAAATCCGTCCCAATCATAATAAGTATGCGAATACTGATTGCCGACGACGAACCGGACCTTCTCTCCCAATACAAAACAGTACTGGAGGACAGAGAGCACGAAGTCGTCACGACTGATGATGGTGAGTCATGCGTCGATGTTTATGCGAAAGAATATGCCGCAAGTTCTGAAAATGCCTTTGACGCCGTAGTTCTCGATTACTCCATGCCAAAAATGAATGGCCTTGACGCAGCAAAGGAAATACTGGCATTAAACCCATCGCAGAGAATAATTTTCGCATCTGCATACGTGCAAGAAACACTGGTGGATTCAATAAAAAATCTAAAACAGATAGTGGAGCTATTGCAAAAACCGTTTGGACTTCAAGACCTAATTGACACAATCGAAGACAAAACAATTTACGATGAGCTTGCAAAACTAAACGTGAATATACAAAACCTCAAGGATCTAAATCCTACACACGCACAAATTCGTGATTACCTTGACGCGTTAAGAAAGATCCAAAAAGCAAAGACCTTCTAGATAGGTTCTTATCCAAAACACAAAATGCCAATTTATGGCAAAGATAAAGAATAACTCGTATGTTTTGTTTTTTTATAACGATTCTAAAAAATGGCTAAACAAAATATCCAAAGATCAAGTATTGC
>JBFLWI010000065.1:0-6488 GCA_040757675.1 Thermoproteota archaeon
AGCCATGGCCACAGTATTTTTTTGCCGTACGGGTTTGCAGCCACCTTCATTATTGGTATGTGCATGTTTTGTGAGCGTACCTCCTTTGACTGAGAAAAGTCAAGCGTATTTTTGAGGAGCTTATCGTCTTTGAAGCTGCACAGTGCTCCAAGGAATCGGATCTTTTCTTCTTGTGTTGCTACTTTTCTGTATAGTTCGAGTAGCTTTTTGTATGTTGTAGAATTGCCATTCCATGCAACAATGGAAAACACAGCTTCTTGGATATCTGGGTCAAGCGATGAGGGATTTTTCAGGTATGCATCGAATCTTTTGTTTGCTTCTGAGATTATCTCATCATCATCGAGTCTTCCAAGCGCGCCAAGCATGAAGCTTCTAAGTAATTTGTTAGTATGTGGCTCGTTGGTTTTTGCATCCCAGCCTAACTTGAAGTAAAGCGTTCTCAAAAATTGGTGTGTCGCATTTCGGATTTCATATGAAAACGGCTCTGTAATGGTTTTATTGTACAAAAAGTACAGGTTTGATGCTATGTTTGATTGCGTAATGTAATCATCTTCGTCCTCATAGTTGGATGTAAAGTCAAGATAGTCCCTTACAGTGCTGTCTCCAGAAACACAAAGCGCAAACAGATCATTTTGGAGAGCCCATCTATCTATATGTGAAAGCATTTTTTCTGAAACTAGCGGCCTTAGACTATAGAGAAGATCTGAAGAATATTTCACCCTGTAAAATCCGGCCCTGCCTGCGTTTACCACCAGTGGCATTTCTCTGACCCGAATAGCATCCTGTGATTTTGTTACAAGCTTGCGGATGGTTTTGTGGTCCTGAGATACAGATAGTGGAATCTGCCAGAGTCCTTTTTCTTTTCCTTTCTTTTCATGAACAAATCGTTTTTGCGAGATTATCAGCTTAGAGTCTTGTTTTTGTACCTCCACTAATGGAAAGCCCACTTGTTTTAGCCACGAGTTCACCATTACGCGTACAGGCATTTTTGCTTCTTTGCCTATTGCGCCCCACAGGTCATCGCCTTTGGCGTTTTTGTATGCAAATTTCTTTAGATATTTGCGGAGACCTGCACGGAATACTTTTTCTGTGACAAAGTTTTCGAGCATTCGAAGCACGCATCCACCCTTGTCATATGAAATTGCGTCAAATATTTCTCGGATTTCTGAGGGGCTGTTCACTTTGACATCAATTGGGTGCGATGAATGCAATGCGTCAAGGGCCATTGCGGTATTCATCGTGTCTTCTAAGAACTGATCCCAGAGTTTCCATTCGGGATAAAACCTGTCTACGAACTTAGTTGCCATGAATGTGGCAAAACTTTCATTGAGCCACAGGTCATTCCACCACTCCATGGTGACCAGATTGCCAAACCACTGGTGTGCAAGCTCGTGTGAGACTACTTCTGCTATGTGTTGTTTGGTTTGAGTTGATGATGTCTTTGGATCATACAAAAGAATTGTCTCTCTGAATGTGATTGCTCCCCAATTTTCCATCGCACCTGATGCAAAGTCAGGCACAGCTATGAGATCAAGCTTTGGGAGAGGATACTTGATTCCAAAATAATCTTCGTATGCCTTGAGGAGTTTTTTGCAGATATCAAGTGAGAACTTGCCTTTTGAGCTGTTTCCTTTCGTAGTCGCGATGCGAATTACCGTTTTTCCCATTTTGCCTGAGAGGAATTCAAATTCGCCTACTCCAAGATACAAAAGATATGTGGACATTATTGGAGTCCTCGCAAACTTGTAGAGTGTTTTGTTTCCAAGTTTTTTCTTTGATATGACATTGGTGTTTGAAATGGCAGTGTGATTTTTTTCTACGATTAGCGCAACATCAAAGGTAGCCTTGGCTGCAGGCTCATCCCAGCACGGAAATGCCCTTCGTGCATCTGCTGCCTCAAACTGGGTCGTTGCCAGGTATTTGGTCCTGCCTTGCTTGTCTTTGTATTGGCTGCGATAAAACCCAACGAGTCTGTCGTTTAAGATTCCAGTAAACTCTACAAACAGCCTTGCTTTGCCTTTGATCTTTTTTGGTAGCACTATAGTAAGAATTTCTTTCTTTTCATCCAATCTTGTTTTAGCTGAGATTTTTTGGCCGGCCAATAGCACATGGCAGTTTTTTATTTTTAGTTCTGCTGCGTGAAGCGTAATGGTGTTTGTAGGTTTTAAAACCAATGCATCGATTATTTCTTTGCCAGAAAAGGTAAAGTCGTCAAAGTGTGGCTCAAATGTAAGATCGTAATGGAGTGGCCGTGCCTGCATATACTGTCGATGATTCGATTGGGTTTAATGTATATTTAGAAGATTTTGCCTGCGAAGCTGAGATTTAGCTTGTACTCAGCTAAAAAAGCATCAGATCGGTTTTATCATTTTGTCTGTCGATGCACAACATGGAAGATTCTGGCCTAGACAGATGGATAGATGCCGACAAGAGGCCTGACAAGACATTTTCAAAGTCATTGTTTCCGCATGAACGCATTACGCTATTTTCCCTCAAAGAGAAGATTTTGGAGCTGGAGAGAATGCGCGACCAGATCCTGTATGAGCTTGACAGACTCAAGTCGCTCTCAGAAGACAGGCTGCGTCAAGGCTAAGTTTTAAAATACGCATTTTAGATACAAAAACTAAATGAAACAAAAACTTGCGTCTCGAAGAGTCAAGATTCTAGTAGCCAAGCTGGGCCTTGATGGTCACGACAGAGGGGCCTTGATTTTGTGCAGGGCCTTCCGGGATGCAGGAATGGAAGTGATTTATTCTGGGCTTTTTGCCACACCTGAACGCGTAGCACAGATTGCAGAAGACGAGGATGTGGATGCAGTAGCTCTAAGTTTGCTCAACGGCGCCCACAATACACTGTTTCCACGTGTGGTCAAAGAACTACAAAAGAAAGGCCTCAACGATGTCCTAGTAGTCGGTGGTGGCGTGATACCAGAAGAAGACAAAAAGGGGCTTGAAAAAGCTGGAGTTTCCAAAGTGTTTGGTCCAGGTTCACCACTCTCTGCAATTATTGAGCACATCAATTCCGGTGTTGCAAAATTAAGAAAAATCTAGTTATTCTGTAGAATCAGGCCACATCATTTTTCGCATTTGCTTTCCAACCTGTTCTATCTGGTGGGCATCAAGTTGTTTCATGTATCTGTCAAATGCGTTTTTGCCATTCTTTTGGTACTCTGAGATCCATTCCTCGTTGAACGTGCCGTCCTGAATCATTTGAAGTACTTTTTTCATTTTCTCTTTTACATCCTTGTCCATAATCATTGGGCCTCTCGTGAGTCCACCATACCTTGCAGTCTCGCTGACGCGTCTCCACATTCCATTAATCCCATACCTTTGAATCATGTCTACTATGAGTTTGAGCTCGTGTAGCACTTCAAAATATGCAATCTCTGGCTGGTAGCCTGCTTCTACTAGTGTCTCAAATGCATTTACCACCATCGATGCGCAACCGCCACAGAGGTCTGCCTGCTCGCCAAACCAGTCGGTCTCTACTTCTTCTTTGAATGTTGTCTGAATCAAGCCTGCCCTTGCAGAACCTATTCCTTTACCTAAAGCTAAAATCCGGTCCCATGCAGTTCCTGTCTTGTCCTGGTATACTGCAACAATTGCCGGTGTGCCAAATCCCTCCAAGTATGTCTCTCGCACCTTTGAGCCTGGTCCCTTTGGCGCAACCATAATCACATCCACATCATCCGGTGCCTTTATCCACTCCCAATGGATTGCGGCTGCATGCGAAAATGAGAGTGCTTTGCCCTTTGAGAGGTTTGGGCCAATCTCTTCTCGATAGACTTTGGCCTGAATCATGTCCGGAATCAGAACGTGAACAATATCGCCCTTTTTTGTAGCTTCAGCAACAGACATTACGGTGTGTCCGTCATTTTTTGCCTTGTTCCAAGTCGGGCTTCCCTCTTTGAGCCCTACTATAACTTTGAGCCCTGAATCTCGAAGGTTGTTTGCCTGCGCGTCACCTTGTATTCCGTACCCAATTACTGCAATGGTTTGGTTTTTTATTGGATCGAGACTGATATCAGAGTCCTTCCACATCTTTGCCATGCTTAGGCTTCAAAGTATTGCAAATAAAAACCATCAAAATCAAATAGTAAGGATTTTTCCACATTTTTGACATTTAACCTGAACATCGTTTGTCTGCAGCCTTTCGAATTTTTTCGAGCCACATTTTGGGCAAATTGGACACGACCTTAGCGGCTCCACGGTGTAACAAGCTCAACTAACTAATTATTTCTTTAATGCCCATTCCGTGATTAGCTGGCTTTGTAGATATTTTGCAGCCCTCAACGCCTCAAACTGCATTGTATACTGGATCTTGGGATTGTCTAATTTTGCTATCCTTTCTGGAAATTCGTATGAAAATATCGTAGTTATTTCATCAAATGGCTCAGCAAAGCATCTTTTGTGGACATTTCCTAGTTTTCTTTTGTGATTAGTTGCTGGGATGTTTTATAGGATTCAAAGAATGCGTGTTTTCTGTCCATTCCATGTTGTGTCATCTTTGTTGATTTTTCTCGTGGGACGTAGTCTTTTTTTCCATTCTTTGTCAAAGGTCTACGTATGACCGCCATCATCGACTGCCTTGTTTTTATCGACCCCAGTTATTGTGAACCAGATTTTGCCGCGATTTACAGCATATTGTTTTGGCGGATTGAGTGATTTGCCCACTACCTTGATGCCACCATCTTGTTCTGTTGGCAAAGCAACGCTTGTCGCATATGTGCCTGACCCAAACCCAGATACAAGAATGAACCCCAGTGCAGCAAAACATTTCTTCAGCATAATGAATCAAGGGTTCGAATCCCATTAAGTGCTAATTCGTTTAAAACGGACAAAATGTAAATGTATTACTCTGCACATCGCATCACTTGATGGCACCACTTCCTAAAATACGGGTGCTCTGAGACTCAGGCTTGAGAATCACGCAGATGTCTCCTTTATTGTAGACGAGCGGTTTTTCAAGTGCTAACTTCATTGGGTTCAGTGATGAAAACTTTGCAGGTTTTATTTGAAGTCCAACACTTACAAGACACATTTGGTTTTGACCAATCTCGCCTTTGTAAAACTGGCTTTTTGTAAAATCTATTTCAATTTCAGATGAGATTTGCTCTGAGCTAGGCATGCAAAGAACATCGCCTCGGTTTATTTGGTCTGGCGTGACACCTTTTACGGCAAGGCCGACTCTGGCAGGCGACGCGGCCTCTTCGGCAGGGTCATCATGCATCTGAATTGATTTGATCAAAACATCTATTCCGGCGGGCAAGAGCTTAAGGGTGTCGTATTGCTTTATCTTGCCTTGTTCTACTTTGCCCAAGATTACTGTTCCGACGCCTTTTACATCAAAGCAGTGATCAATTACCACACGGGCATTTCCTTCCTTTGAGATTTGATCAAGCCGGTCAGTCTCTTCTCTTATTTTGTCCTTGTCTATTCTTTCATAGTTTGAAAGCACCGTGTTTTTTATCATGAGGTTCAATGTATTTTCGTCCACCTCGTAGTCGTGGGAAATGACACCTTTTGATTTTTTTAGCATGTCTACTGCCAAAATCTGCTCGCCTGTGAATTTGTCCAGCTTGTTTACATGAAATATCACATATTCTGCTAGATTTATTGTCTGCAAGAGGGGTTGTATCTTGTCAGGAAAACCAGTAGGTGCAGTATATGTTCGAATCACTCCGGCCTCTTTTTTGTCATATATGGTCATGTCTGTGGCAGTTCCCTTCTTACCAAGCATTGCTGCAATGCTGTGGTCGCCTAGGACTACAAAGTTGACCGACTTCAATACCAAACCCAGTTATAGCCATAATTAGAATATACCGAAGCCAGTATTAACCAGCTCATTAGCTTAATTGCTAAACATTTAGCATCTGCCCTAACACCGATTGTTATTGCTGTTCTACCATTATTTCCTATAGAAAACGACCTAGGATAAAAGCAGCAGATGAAATCGGTACACCTACAAGTGGGCAATCGAATACAGCTGTTTCAATTTCATACGGTTCATCTAACCCAGATTGTAAAATGTCAGATAAATGTTTCATACCACATACAAGCACAGTCAAAACAGAAAATAGCATAACTTGGATGAATGATGGCAACGCTACACACACCGTAACTAGTGGAACCGTTGACCAAGGAGCGGTTGGATATTTGATAGTGGCTTGTTTAATCTAGGAGAGAAATTCGAATTTACACTTGAAGAAGAGAGCGAATATCCTACTTCTGTCTCATACACCCATGGTCATCAGGGAAAGTTGTTGTAGAAGACATAACACACCGGATTAAACAAATACTCTCACATTGAATCAAGTTTTGTAATATAGCTCATGAATCTATGATTTAATGGCTTAACTCTTTTTTCCACAATTTTACGATTGTTGCTATTTTTTAGGCTAAAACAACCCGCTGGTTTTTCAATCAAATTCCTTTCATATGCAGATTTTAGAATCAAATCGGTAGGATTGTAATAATTAATTATTTTTT
>JBFLWI010000066.1:0-6232 GCA_040757675.1 Thermoproteota archaeon
ATTGGATGATGAGTTTGAAGATGAACAAGATGAAGAATTAGAAGGCGATGAATTAGAAAATGAAGAAACTGATGATGAATTTGAAGAAACTAAGATCGAAGTTGAAATTAAAAACGAGGTAGCAAAAATAAAAATCGAACAAAACGGAACAAAGTCAAAATTCCTTCTTGAGACTACGGATGAAGCAGAAATACTAGCTGCCATAAGCCAAAAGACAGGATTAACAGAATCACAAATACAAGACATATGGGAATTAGAAGTAGAATCTGAGGATGCAGAAGATGATTCTGATGAATCCGCTCATATTAAAACAATAACTCAAAAAGAAGAGTCTATTCAAGAGGCACAATCAAGAATAGCAGAACTTGAATCCCAAATTTCAGAGCTCGAACAGAGGATTCAAGCCTTGCTTGAACAACTACAAAGTGGTAAATACTTTGGCAATATCGAAAACGCGGATGATGTTTCAAAGTCATTTAGCATATCATTTGATGGCAGTGCAGTGTCGATGCAGGATGAATCGAAGACTATACTTTCAGGAGAAATCTTTCTTGAAACCCAAGTTACTAACCAAAACATTTCTAAGCTTCGTGTGACTGGCGGCGAGATAATCGTTGGCGATACATACTATGACATAATGTTTGGTAAGGCTAGAATAAGCTCTTCTGGTACTTCCGGAGTAAAAGACTCTATGGTACTAATTGGTGAGGTAATGGATCAAGAAGGAAATATAAGCACAATTCGACTATCTGTTGACTCACCAGTTCCATTAGATGTTGATTTTGGGCAGGAGCCACTTGATGTCCAAATAAGCACGCCAAGCAAGATTGCAAAACAGTGGTCATTGGAAGCAACAGGCCAAATGGAACTTTTGTAAAAACGACTTGAAAATTTAGTATTTTACTTGTGTAAAAAACCACGGTAGAGATATTGTAAGTGCCCCAATCACTTCTGTCAGTCTTTTTGAGTCCATAGACCCGCTCTTTTCTATATACACGCTCACGGGTTGAGCATGACAAAATAATCATTGAAAGTAATGTTTACTCGGCACTGAACTAACAACTGACAAAACAACTTGTGGTGTAATTTTCTGAAAAGTAAAATAAAGTGGCTAATCCTTTGTCGTGTTTCCAATCTTTATGAGGTTGCTTACCACGTTTGAGACTTGCATGACTGCCTGCCCATCAGAAAATCCCGACTCAAAGTCCTTGTAGAGCTGCAACCTGTCTTGGCCCTGCTCGATTGCCTTTTGCGTGCCTTTGAAATACATCAGAGTCATCTTTGTGACATACTTGAGTGTGGCCGCAGCAGGCAGCCGCACCCATACAGGTAAAATCTTGAGAATCCTTGACACTTCTCTATTTATCAGATCGACTGAGTGCTGTGTTGCCTTCAAAATCAATTCTTGGCGCAGCGGTGTATACTGTGGCATCCATTTTGCTGCATTCTTTCTCATTGCACGAAGTGGCATGAGTGGAAAGACCCACACAAAGACATTATGGTGCTTGATTCTATCTATGAACTCGATGCTTTTGAGAACATCATCTTCTGTTTCCTTTGGCAGGCCAGTCATCATAGACGCCACAGTAAACCAGTGGTTGTCATCTAGTATGCCAAGGGCGTCATCTATGACATCAGGCCATTCCTCGATTTCATATGGTTTTACTTTGCCAGGCATTATGTTTTTGACTAGGGTAGGGCTTACAGTCTCTAAACCTGTTTCTACGTAGCCTGGGTGATTCTTATCAAGTTCCATTATCTCAGACATCGCCTTGAGTGTGCGCGGGCTGGACTTGATAGTAGAGCAGGCAAAAAAGTCCGTTTCTACCTCCTTTACTCCAGGGGTCTTTTTGACTGCAGAAAAAAGGTCGACTATTGCGTTATGGTTCACCTCAAAACTTCCCATTTTTCGTCCATAAAACAGGGCATCCTCAGAATGCAAAAGAATTCGACTTATGCCTGATCTTACCTCGAGCTCTACTTCCCTTAGAATATTTTCTTTAGGAATACTTCCAAACGCCAAAAGATCAGGTGAACAAAATTGGCATCCTCTTCCACAACCACGAGTTATCTCCACAATTCCACCAGTGGATGGGTTTTTGATTAGTGGCACTTGGTCTGCACGAAGCGGCTTTGTCGATGCAACTCTTTGTGATAACTGACCATTTATGGCATCTTCGAAAAGCTTGCCAGCTAATCCTTCTGCTTCACCTGTCACAATACAGTCTATTCCCCACTGTGGAAACATCTCTGGATGTTCTTCAAGCTGCCAAACTCCCGGTCCGCCAACTATAATCTTGGAGCCATATTTCTTCAAAATAGGATTTGCAATAAAATTCTTAAAATCTAGTGCAGTATACGAGGGGGCAGGCCACCAGTTGATGAGCCTAAACAAGGACGCATTTAGCTGAGACACTGCAGAGTAGCCCATGGGATCATGTACAGTGACACCGATTGCTTTCGTGTTTGGCCCAATGACTTTGTGAAGCTTCCGCGGGTCTGCGACTATTACTTCGTCTTCTTTGAATCCATATTCTAACAACGCGGCCTCGATTTTTCTTAACGCGTACGGGGCGTACTTTAATCTGCCATCTTGATCACTTTGTGTGGGAAAAAACAAATTCTCCATGAATCGTACGTTGAATGGAATCTTTGGATAGTTAGATGGGATGCAGCCCAAAAAACCAATGTAGCTGAAATGCCTAAAATCACTTACTGCAGTCTTACTTCCCGTTAAAACAATCTTGTAGCCATCTGCCATGGTACCAAGACGCCCCAAGTAATACGCATTGTTTTGATTCTAAAAGATTTCGTAGACGTGCCTAGCTCGCAAAAAACTCTAGATAGACTATATAGATCAGCTCTAAATATGGCAATGATGATATAATATCAGCGCGTGTTTTGGGTAACGCCGGGCTGATTCTAGATGAAGGCCCAAGAACAAACCCAGCGTGGCTCTCATGGGCAAGACCCAGAGGGGCCATATGCGATTTGTGTAGCATTCAGGTGAAGGTTATTTTTGACCTCTCTGAATGTACAGCACGAATCGCTGTTTCTATGTTGTTATCTGAATCATCGACCACTATGATGACGCGTGATGTTTCTTCTTGTGCGTCCATGTTTAGTATGTTGAGGCCTGCCTCGCCAATTCGTGAGCTTGCTTTTGACACAATTTGTTGGACACGCCACATCTGATCCCCAATTAATGTAATGACTCCGCGGTTGTACTGGATTGTTGCAAGAGAATCAAATCCTAGTATGTAGCGCTCATTCCTCTTCACATAATCGGCATCCAAAAACAAAATTCTTGTGAACTCGATGTCGTCTTTAGTGAATGGTGACAATATGACAAACTCGCTGTATCTGCGATCCCTTTCCAAAGATTCTAGAAGCTGTTGTGCAGCAACACTTTCTATTTTCAGTATGGCGCAGTTTTTCTTGCCGGTCACTATCTTCAGTGGATGTCCATTGTGATTGTCCGACTTTCTGGTAATGGTAGTCGTCTTTTTTGGGTCTTTCATGTTTGTAATTATGATGGGCATGTCTACTCCGTTTTCCAGAATCTCCTTGATCGCAATTGGATCCAGTATCTTCATTCCGAACATGCCTGCAAGTCTTGCCTCGTTGTAGGACAGCTGTGTTATATCCTCTAGCTCTTGGCTAACTATGCGTGGATCTGCAGATACTACGGCACTGTCTTTTTCAAAGTCTATTTTGGTGTCGTATTTTTTGTGAAATAGTATACCAAGGTCTGCTGCAGTCCTGTCTGAGCCACCCCTTTCATATGTGGTTTCTACGCCGTCTGACGTCTTCCCAATAAACCCGCCTATTGAGACCACCTCATTGATTTGCAAGAGGCGCTCAAGTGGTTCTAGTCTATTGAGTGACTCTGAAACAATAAAATTGGTTGACTCTATGTTGTTGTCGGTAATTATGGGCCAATCATCATAGCTTATAACGTCCGATTTGATGCCGTTGCTTTTGAGAACATAGTCCATCACATATGACATTAGAATCTCACCAGAAAAGGCAAGTGCCCTTGAACGTATCTCGTTGGCAAAGGAGCCTTTACTTTTCGCATCTTTGAATGCTTGAACTGCTTTCTGCAGGAAAACATCGATTGTTTTTTGACACTCTGGTTTTAATGAATCACTGACTGCCCCAAGTATCTTCTCATACGAGCTTTTGATGGGTGATATGTCAGGATCTGTTCCATCTTCTGCCTTTTTTCCTATTTGTAGCGCCAAGTCTGTTATGGATTTTCTTTTTCCATCATGCATAGTCAACGGGGCAGAAAATACCGCAATGACCTTGGACTGCTTTTTTAATTCTTTTATGCGGTTAACTATGTCCGATACAAACTCGCCGTCGATTCCACTTGCACTACCACCAAATTTTACAACAATTAGCTTTTCCAAGTAGCAGTATTTGTCAAAGTAAATCCTCTTTTAAGCATTCGTCCCACTCAGAGATATTCGCAAATTATTTGCCATGCTTTTTTTGCACCATCAGACTGGACAGCAGCTCGGCCTGATTCCAGTTTTTGCGGAATCAACAATTCTAGTCTGTATATGTCTTCAAAAGAATACCCCTCTTGTCTTGCGTTGTCTTCTTGTTCAAAATGATCTTTGATTGGGATAAAAATTCCCGGGGTGCCGTATGCCTTTGTTTCGTCTATTGTAGATTTTCCGGCAAGCGAAATCACAAGGTCCGACGCATAAATTATCTCATGAAGGTTGTTTACAAAACCAAGATCTCTTATCTTGGAATCTGGCTTCAACGACGGACCAGATACTAAGACAAGATCGAAATCCCCTTTCAACTTTGATACTGCATCAATTGTTTTTTGTATGAGGAATCTTCCAGCACCTGTTCCTCCTACACTAACTGTGATTGTTTTTTTGTTAAATGAGAATTTTTGTCGCAGTTGTTCTCTAGTGTAATTTGTGGTCCTTACAATCGGGCCAACTCTTTTGATATTGTCTTCATCGTCGCCAAACTCGGGCAATATTACAACATCGCATTTTTGCATTATTTCTTTCATGGTTTTATTCATCTTTTTTTCCAGAAAAGAGCTTATTCCTTTTGTGAACTTGGTCTCCAAAATGTCTGTGATCAAAATATTTGGAATCTTATTTTGCTGTGCTATGACAAGCGATGCAAAATCTTCATCACTTATAACAATTCTTGGCTTTGCGTCTTCGATAAACTTGGCGGCGAGCTCTTTGCAGTCTTTGTAGTATCTGTAATATTTGAGTAGCCAGCCAAGTGATTTTTGAAGTGCGCCGTTTGTTACCGCAAAATTTGGCGGGTTGTATGCGTCATTTACAGAAAATCCGTAATCTGAAATCAGCTTAGCGGCTGCGCTGCCAGTGACAAATTTGACAGAGATCCTCTCAAAAAACTGAGCTATTGCTATATCTCGTGTTGCATGTCCTAGGCCAATTGGGCTGCAAAAAAATCCAATATCGAGTGCATTCAATGATTTTTGTGAAAAACCTGTCAAAGTTTAAATGGTTTCCGAAAAGGACTTTTTCTGGGCTCATAGTCCAGATCGGTTATGACGTCGCCCTTACACGGCGAAGATCCAGGGTTCAAATCCCTGTGGGCCCATTCATTCCAGCCCATTCATTCCAGAAGAAGGCCTCATTAATGGCAAAACAATGGTCTTTCGAAACTACTGGTCAAATAGAACTTTTGTAAAAGTTACTTTTGATAAAAATCAAGTTTACTTTTACCCTTCTCCAATTAAAAAGAAATTTTGCACCAATCTTCCTCCTTAATCTAACGCACTCTTTTTGTGAAAATAGAAAACCAGTAAAAAGGGGGATGTCATCTAGATCCTATTGACGGTTAAAAAAATTCTCGTCCCTTTAGATGGCTCAAAAAATTCCATTCGTGCCTTAGAACAAGCAATTTATCTCGCAAGGCAATTTGCTGCTACAATCACTGGCTTGTATGTGATTCCAGCTTTTATTGTAACAGAGGGGCCAAAGACGCTGGGACCATACCGCCAACAATTGCTTGAACAAGGGAAAAAATTCATGGAAGAAGCAAAATTATTATCTGCAAAAAACGGAGTTGTCTTTACTGGAAAAATAATCTTCGGCGATGTAGTTGCCAGCGACATTATCAATTTTGCAACCAAAACAACACCAAATCTGATAGTTATTTCATCAAGGAGTCTTGGCGGAATAAAAGAACTGTTTCTTGGCAGTGTGACATATGGTGT
>JBFLWI010000067.1:0-6187 GCA_040757675.1 Thermoproteota archaeon
ATTCCGCCATTCTTAGTGGGCCTCGTAATAACACTGATATCGGCCACATTCCTATTCCGAAAATATAGGAAGAAGAAGGGTGGCGAGGTATTAACGGAGTAATAAAGACATCACGATACCTTTCTGGTTTTTACAAACTATACGCAAACAGACTGGAAAAAGAGATCAGAAAAGGTAAGCTCCCAAATCACCTTGCAGTGATTTTGGATGGCAACAGAAGGTGGGCCAAAAAGGCATTGGAGTCAAGCAAGGAAGGCCATTTCAGAGGCGCCGATGCAGTAGAGAACCTGCTTGACTGGTGTGAAGAGCTCGACATAAAGATCATAACGCTTTACGTGCTTTCTACTGAAAATCTGGAACGTACAGACAACGAACTTGAATATTTGTTTGAGCTCATACGCCAGAGACTGGAAAAGCTCTACAACGATCCAAGAATTCACAGAAACAAGATGCGTGTCAAGGCGCTTGGCAGATTGGAGCTTTTGCCAGACTCCATAAATGATGTTCTAAAACGCCTCGACGAGGCAACGGTTGGTTACAACAGACACTACTTGAACATTGCAATAGCTTACGGTGGCCAAAACGAGTTGGTTGACGCCGTAAAAAAAATTGCTGCAAGAATTAAAGATGGCAGCATAGGCGTCAACGACATAAACAAAGACGTCATCGAAGCGAATCTGTATACTGCGCATCTTCCCCAGTCATCGCCAGACCTCATACTTAGAACGTCAGGTGAACAGCGAATGAGCGGATTCCTTCTCTGGCAGGGCGCCTACAGCGAGCTTGTTTTTATGGACATTTTGTGGCCTGAATTTAGAAAGATAGATCTACTCAGGGCAATCAGAACATATCAAAAGAGGAACAGAAGAATTGGCAAGTAACCCCGATACATTTGATGAAAAATCCGCCGGAATAGTATTGTTTTGTGAAAAAGACGACCCCAAGTTGTTTTTGCTTTTGCATTACCCGTCAGGACACTGGGATTTCATCAAGGGCCGAATAGAAAAAGACGAAAAACCAAGGGATGCCGCACTGAGAGAAGCACAGGAAGAGACAGGAATTACAGACATACAATTCATTGACGGTTTTGAAGAAAAAATACAATACACTTACCAGTTTGAGGGACGGCCCGTAAGAAAGCAAGTGATATTTTTTTTGGCAAAGACAAACACAACTGATGTAAATCTGTCCGATGAGCATCATGATTATCTTTGGCTAGATTTTGATGCGGCTCTTGAAAAGACCACCTACCAAAACGCCAAAGATCTTTTAAGAAAAGCCAAGAGTCTAGTTTTTGCAAGCTAGATCGTACAGCACCTTTGCAGCCTGTGATGGATCTTTTGAGTTGAGAATCGATCTACCTACTATCAGATAGTCTGAACCAGCAGCCAGTGTTTTGTGTACATCTCCGCCCTGAGTTCCTATACCAGGGGAGTAAATGTCGAGCTTGTCTTTGCTTTTTTGTTCGCAGTATTGAATCATTTTTGGAAACGTTGCGCCCACTATGATGCCATCGGCTCTCATTTTGATTGCCCACTCCAAAAATAGTTGATAGAGATTCTTTTTTGTTGCAAGTTTTAGCTCGTATGTGACTTTTGCCTCAGGTGAGCTCATGTGGCAAAGAGAGATCACACCCCTTTTGTTTTTGTGCGCATAGTTAACGAGATTTCTAAGTCCTTGCGGCCCCATCATCGGGTTTACGATGACTGCATCAAATCCGACGTCCCACAATCTCTTGGCGGTAATCAGGTTGGTGTTTCCAATGTCGTTTAGCTTTATGTCAGCAATTGTCTGCAGCCCGTGTTCGTGCGCTATTTTGTTTATTTTTGAGATTTGGTTTTCTCCAAGTGGCAACAACAAATGAAAGTTAAGTTTGATTGCACAAAGATACCTACCAAGCGACTTGATGTTGTTTGTTGTTTTTAGTTCCAGATTTTTTGGATTTTCGTAGTCGTTTGCAAGAATTAAAGGACTTTTTTCGGAGGAGAGTTTTCTGATCCTTTCTTTGAAGCTACTCATAGCTAACTAAAGGATGGGTCTCGTTTAGCTTTATTATCTTGATGTACGAGTAGCCATGTTCATTTAGGTTGTCTGTGAACATGGGAATGTTGCCGTTATTCATGGCATACTTGAGGAATGGGTATTTTGGCTCAGCGTCAAGTACCACATGGCAAAAGTACGACGGTCCCTCCTCGTTGAAGTTCATAAAGACTCCAAGTAGCCATTTTTCCTTGTGTTTGAAGGCAAATAGTGGGAATGGTGCCTCTTCGTAGCCATAACTCAGCTTTGCAAGGCTGGCCAAGTCCTCAAGCTCAAGTAATTCGTATTTTTCCATAAGGTCGTCCTGGTTTTGCTTAAGAGAGGGCGGTAGTTCCTTTATCTTGACTATGGGCGAGTACAATTTCGTCGGCTCAGATATTGCGTCTACCACCTTTGCCTCTTCTTTGCCGTTTTTGAAGCCGTAAGATAGGTAATGTCCCTGCTGTTCAATTGGGACGTAGTATATTATGGGTCGCTCCTTGAGCAGATCCATTTGGATTGAGAGTATCTTCTTTCCGTTGTGCTCATGGTGGAACGATACGCGTGGTATGCGCTCAAGGGCGCAAACTAGGCGTGAAAATTCTAATTGTGATGCAAGCTCCACATATTTTGGAGATTTTGGTTTTTCCACGACTTCAATAAAATAACTGGCAAATTAAAGTTTAGCCAAAAAAAATCGAACACTACTGCCTCAGGTCGATGATATCGTTGATCCCAGGCCCAGTCCCGATCAGTGTGACAGGCACATCCACGGCGTCTTCTATTTTTGTTATGAATTCTTTGGCACGCTCGCTAAGAGAATCAAAGGAATTTTTGTGTGCGCACTCTGAGAACAACACGTCCAGTTTGGTGAGCCCAATCTGTGTAGCGCTGTTGAGCATGACGGCCCTCTTTGCAAGATCAAGGCTGAACTCGGCGGCGCGTCTTTGCCTGCCTGTGACTGTGCCCACCTCAGACCACCCACGCCTAGCAACCTCGTCGGCTGGCAATTCATTTTCAAGCACGCCTCCTCCCACGCGTGTTACATATGATTTGAAGACAACCATTACCTCATCTACTTTTTTTGGCCCAAGCCCAATATCCGCACAAATGCCGGAGGCTGTGACATCCTTGGATGTCACAAACGGATATGTGCCATGCCAAAGTGACAAAAACGTGCCTTGAGTTCCTTCAACTAGGACGCCTTCATCGTTGTCAAGAGCCATGTTTATCCTCTCAGCTACGTCCAAAAGGTAAGGTTTGAGTGAATCTACCTCTTTTGCCAACTTGAGTGTGCGCATGGCCCTGTCTGCATTTGCAGGCCCCGTCCCAGACCCAGTCGTACCAAGCTTGTCCTTTAAGTGACTTCCAGAATCTGCGTCAGTGTGAGCCTTTTCAATTATGCCACAATTTCTGTCAACAAAAGTTCTTTTTGAGACGCCAAACTCTTCAATTTCTTTGTGCAAGACATCCGGGTTTACTACAACGCCTGGTCCTATCATGAGTTGTGCTTTTTTGTTGAGAAAGCCGCTTGGGAGCATCCGTACCTTGTATTTTTTGTCTCCGTCTTCTATTGTATGACCCGCATTTGGTCCGGCGCCTCCCCTAACTACAATGGACGGATCATCTTTTTGAGATAGATATGAGATTATCTTTCCTTTCCCCTCATCACCAAAAAACCCACCAACAACTACAGTCGAAGGCATCATTAGCTGAGGCTTTTCACTTTAATTTAAGCTAAGTTATTGCAATAGATCTAATTTTTAATGCCCATCATCTGACAAAAAACGTGTCACAACCTAATTTTGCAGGCAACATAATTGTGAACTTGGCAAGCTTACCAGATTTCCTAAGAAAGCCGATTCTAAAAAAACGAATGGAGGAGTTTTTCACACTTCCTCCTGCCGAGCGCCTCGAGATAATCAATAACGCATTGGACGGTGGTCACACCATTCCATTTCCAAATCTTGCCAAGCTTTTTGCCACATGGCTTGAGATAATTGCAGATCTTGATGAGGAAAAAAGATCGACTATGTTTTCGACATACATTTCTGAAATACTCAAAAGCCCACAGAAATTGATCCCATTCAACCTAGATGGAATTCTTGAGATCTTTTCCTCACTTGAGGATTCCAAAAAACAGACCATAGCAAACTCGATAAGAAAGTTAGTATCAGAAATTCCAGAAGACCAAAAAAGACGACTGTTTTTGATAATTCCTCAAAATGCCAGAGCCCTGCTTGGAATTTAGGCCTGTGGCTTGTCGGGCTTTCTGTTATCCTCGTTGGTAAAGTCTATGACGTCACCCTGTGGAGACATGACCCCAACGAAGATCTTTTCGTTCTTTTTGAGCAGTTTTCTGTGTTCAGGCAGTGACATATCGAGCCTAAGTTCGTTCATGACCATGATCCTGTATGATTTCCATTCTTCCCAGCACTTGGTACAGCACGGATAGGTTGCCGCCATTGGGTCAAGCTGCTCAGAGTCAGGAATTTCGGTTTTGCACTTGGTACAGGTTCTAGGCATATAATTTTGAGTCGTAGTTGTCAATTTATTCCTTGTTTGGTAACTTGGCATGAGCAAGAGGTCATGCTGGGAACAACTAATAAGGTAACAAGTACAAATAATTGTGTGAAGATCAAATGCCCAAAATGCAAGGGCTCAGCCGAATTAGAGGCAGATTTTTCTTTTGTAAAATGTCAAAGCTGTGATCTTGAGATGAGTTATGGAGAATACGTCAAGTTTGTGGCACACAACGATGTTACATATTCTGACATTTTAGGTGACTATGCTGGCACTACTGCCGGTCAGAACGCAGGGACTCTCGATGAGTGGGACTAAATTTAAAATCGTTTGTAATTGTTGATAGACAATGGTAGAGTTTTTTCTTGAAAGCATCTTAAACCTGATTGGGTTTGCAGTAGGAATAACAATCGGCATAATTTCCTACATTGGTTTTCGCAACACTGGAAGCCCTACGTTGTTTAGACTTACGCTAGCATTCTTTGCAATTGGTGTCGGATTCATCATCATGTGGCTGGGTCACGCAGTAGACATATTTGTGTTGCAAACTGGTGAGCCAATCAGATGGGTGCAGACGGTGGGAATAGGGGTGCAGACGGTGGGTTATTTTTTTATCGCGTTTTCACATACGATAAAATCATTTTTTCCCAAGTCGAGCTATCTTCGTTCAGTTGGCATAGTTCCACTCTTTTTGATCTCGTTTATTTCGATTGAAAACATCATACGATCTATTTCGTTTATCTTGCTTGCATATGGTGCAATAGAAACCATAATGTCGTATTTTGAAAGTCGCCGAAAAACTGCAATATTTGTAGCAGTCGGCCTTGGCTCACTCGGATTCGGAGAATTTCTTGGATGGTACTACTTTGTTTTCCCACAGTCCGTGCTTGGAGTCATTTCCATATCTACAAAGATAATAGGCCTAATCCTGTTGTTTATCCCTGTAACCAAAGTCCCCCTAACTAAGATGAAGTTTGACGAACAACTGTAACTTTATGCCTGAATTTAGTTTGATAATATAATTTTGTCAAATATTTTTCGCCCGTTAATATATTGAAGAATTACGTTAACACCATTTTGCAGAGGTACCATGAGCACAGTGTACAGAACGCACATGAAGATAATAGGAGATATTCTGACCACCACAAGAGACGACCTGCCAGATGAGCATGGCGCCAGTATTACGTACCTTATACGAAAAGCAAACATCTCGCACAGCCGAATCTCCAAGATTTTAAGCACGCTTGTGGCACAGGGATTACTTGAGCAAACAAACTCCAATGGTACTTTCAAATACAAAATAAGCAACGTGGGAAGAGAATTTCTTCAAGCATACAACACATTCAACAAATTTGCCGACAGTTTCGGCCTTACCATCTAAAAGTCCTCGTCTTCCATTTCTTCATCTTCCGAATCTTCAAAATCGTCTTCGAAATCATTTTCCAAGTCTGGATCTGTGCTCATTGCAAAACTAAGAGTCATTTTGTTTATTTAATTTTTGATGTCACGATACCATAATACACGGGGAGAGATCACTTTGTTCATTGAAGCTTGTCGTCACGTGTGCAAGACATTTCGAAGATGAAACAAAACAAGAGATTCATTCTATTCTTGAAGAGTTGGGAGACTCTGAACCCAAAATAGA
>JBFLWI010000068.1:0-6088 GCA_040757675.1 Thermoproteota archaeon
ATGCCGTACGTTCTTTTGACGTATTCGAGTTTGTTCTTTGATGACTCAGCATCGTTTTTTGCTCTGTTTGCAGCCTCGATCGTGTCTTCAGGGCTAGTCTACACAGCTGGCATAGTCGACGCAAGAAGCCTCAAGATAAAGACGGCCTACAGTGTGTGTGGCCCAATTGGCAGCTTTGTGGTCGTAGCAGGTTTCTTCTGCGGAATGTTGCATGCAAAAAGCGACTCGGCCGTTTCATGGCGCGGCAGAGGCTACTCCATGAGGGATCACGTACAGAATTCAATTAGTGTGTAGGTAACGATTATAGACTAAACGAAAGGTGCCAAACTATTGAGCAAGTCATCTGTAATTGTAGGTGGGCTACTCGGAGTGGTCATCGTTTTGATCGCATACAGTATTTTCTTAAACCCTCCAACCAAAGTACCCACGGTAGACGAGATTTCCGACTCGACAAAGAATTCAGTTATTGCGCAAGACCAGACAAGACAGCTTACCTTAGTTGAGATCTTTGAGAAATCCGAGTCCGGGGTAGTTCGAATAAACGTCAAGCGGCCTGACAACGACCCACGCGGCCCTGGTGGAATAGGTTCCGGTTTTGTGTACGATAAGAACGGCCACATAATAACAAACGAACATGTTGTGCAAAATGCAGAAAAACTCGTTGTCACTTTTCTGGATGGAAGATCATTTCGTGCAAACGTGGTCGGAAAAGATCTCTATACCGACCTTGCGGTAATCAAAGTAAATGCGAGCTCAGATGCGCTATTTCCGCTATCAGTAGGTGATTCTTCAAAGCTGAAGGTTGGAGAACAGATTGCTGCAATAGGAAATCCGTTTGGGTTGTCCGGTTCTATGACCTCAGGAATAGTAAGCCAGATAGGAAGATTGCTACCATCGCAAGACAGAGGATTCCAGATACCAGACATAATTCAGACTGATGCCGCAATAAACCCAGGCAACTCCGGTGGACCGCTTTTGAATATGCGTGGCGAGGTGGTAGGCATCAATACAGCAATACAGTCAGAAAGTGGAGAGTTTGCAGGCGTAGGCTTTGCAATCCCTTCAAGGACGATTCAAAAAATCATCCCAACGTTGATTGAGACTGGCGCATATCATCACCCATGGGTTGGAATCTCTGGCAGAGACATAGACCCAGACTTGGCCCAGATTCTAAACCTGCGTGATGCTAGAGGATTTTTGGTAATCAATGTTTTAGATGACAGTCCTGCACAAAAAGCAGGCATGCGTGGCACGACTGAAATAAAAGAAGTCGACGGTGTACGCTACCAAGTGGGAGGCGATATCATACTTGCAGTAGATGGTAAGATTGTAAGAAAAATTGACGACATTTTGATTCATCTGCAGCGTGAAAAATCTGTAGGTGATCAGATGGTTTTGCAGATTTTGCGTGACGGTAAGGCCACAGACATAGTAATTACATTGGAGGAGCGACCAAACTCCAACAGAGAACTCGCAAACTCAACCTCGACACAAAGATAAATAGCAGAATTGAAAAATCCACATATTGAGTGACCTTGTGTTAAGCTGCGAGCAGCTAAATCATGCATTAGATGGAAAAGAGATTCAACGCGACGACGCATATGAGATTTTTGATTTTTCAGTCACAAGGCCTACCGAGGTCTACAAGACTGCTCAGATGCTGCGCAACAAACACAAATCAAGATCAGTCACGTTTTCAAAAAAAGCATTCTTCAATCTGGTAAATCTGTGCAGAGACACATGTGGTTATTGCACGTACAAAGCAGAGCCTGGCGAATCAAAGCTTTCTTTGATGAGTAAAAATGACGTCAGGGATTTAGCAAGACTCGCAAAAAAATACAAATGTATTGAGGCACTCTTTGTCACTGGCGAGCGGCCAGAACAAAAATACGCCGAAGCAAAAAATTGGCTCAAGGAAAACGGTTTTTCGAGCACCGCAGAATATTTAGTGCATGCCTCCGAGATTGCATTTTCCGAAGGTCTTTTTCCCCACACAAATGCAGGCAACCTCACAAAACCAGAGATAAGCGAGCTCAAAAAAACCAACGTGAGTATGGGTTTGATGCTTGAGAACTCAAGTGAGCGGTTAACGCATAAAGATATGCCACACCATATGGCACCAAGTAAGAATCCAAAGGCAAGACTGCGTGTTCTGAAGAGTGCAGGCGAACTAAAAATGCCGATGACTACTGGCGTCCTAGTTGGAATCGGAGAAACGCCGTACGAATTGATAGACTCGTTGTTTGAGATAAGAAAACTTCATCAAAGATATGGCCACATACAGGAGATCATCTTGCAGAACTTTCAGCCAAAGCAAGATACTGCGATGCGCCAAGTCGAATCCGCAGAAGAGAGCTACTTTAAGATGATGGTCGCATTGTGTCGAATAATAATGCCGCAAATGAATATCCAAATTCCACCAAACTTGTCTCCAAACTCATACCAGAGCTTCATCGAAGCTGGAATAAACGATTGGGGTGGAATATCTCCCATTACGCAAGATTACGTAAATCCTGAGTTTGGTTGGCCGCAAATAGAATTTGTTCAAAAAAATACTGAAAGGGCCGGCTTCAAGTTTAAGGCTCGCTTCCCAGTTTATCCCGAATTTATTCATCTTGTGGAACCACGTCTATACAATGAAATTGCCAAGATAATGGATAAAGACGGTTTTGTAAAGGAGGAGTGTTGGAGATGAGTCAGATAGATTCCCTTTTGAAGAACGCAGACCCACTCATAGCAGACATACTTGATAGAGCACTAGAAGAAAAGGAAATCACAGTCGAAGAGGGAGTAAGGCTGTACGATGCAAAAGGTATAGACTTTCACCTAGTTGGCATGGTAGCCGACGAGCTTAGGAGGCGACGCGTCGGTGACATCGTTACTTTTGTTGTGAATCGAAACATCAACTTTACAAACGTCTGCATAAAGCAATGTGGCTTTTGCGCATTTAGTAGAGATTTTAGAGAAGAAGAAGGATACTTTTTGCCGACTCAAGAGATCGTAAGACGTGCAAAAGAAGCACATAGTCTTGGCGCAACTGAGGTGTGCATCCAAGCAGGACTGCCACCAGACATGGATGGAAACATGTACGAAAACATATGCAGAGCAATCAAGACAGAGATTCCAGACATTCACATACATGGATTTTCACCAGAAGAGGTTCTTTATGGGGCAAGTCGCTCAAGACTTTCGATTAAAGAATATCTCGCAAGACTAAAGGATGCTGGTGTCAACACTCTGCCAGGCACGGCGGCCGAAATCCTCGATCAGGACATTCGCGACAAGATCTCACCGGGCAGAATTACTGTAAACGATTGGGTAGAGGTAATCAAGACTGCTCACAAACTTGGCATAAAGTCGACTTCGACTATTATGTTTGGCCACATTGAGAGTCATGAAGACAGGATAAGACATATCGCAAAGATTCGAGAGATCCAAAAAGAAACTGGTGGATTTACTGAGTTTGTCCCCCTCAACTTTATCCACACTGAGGCCCCAATGTACAAACATAACTTGCATGGTGGAATACGAAGTGGAGCAAGTGCAGACGATGTCATGCTGACACATGCAATAGCCAGAATCATGCTTAACAACCACATCGACAACATACAGATGTCTTGGGTAAAAGAAGGGCCAAAAATGTCTCAAGTTCTTCTCACATGGGGTGCAAATGACTTTGGTGGCACACTCATCAATGAAAGTATCTCCACTTCTGCAGGATCCCAACATGGACAGCTGCTAAAACCAAAACAAATCAGACACCTCATAAGAGAGATAGGCAGGATTCCAGCACAAAGAAGCACGACGTACAAGATTCTCAAAATATACAACTCTGAGCTAGAAGAAGATGAGCTCGATAGAGTGGATGATGCGTCGAAATTTGGATCTTATTTTGAGCTGGTAAAGCTTGACAAATACAGATACAAGAATCCAAGAGCAAATTAGATTTGACGATTTGTAGTGACACAATATCTTATGCAAAAAATCTGGCAATAGATGAATGCGAGGCCATACTCTGTACAAAAAAAATTCTAACAGTACGAATTACCGACTCTGAAATTGCGGAAATAAAAGAAAATTTTGAAAAATCTCTCGGAGTAAGGCTTATTCACGACAAGAAAATATCGTCACTAGAATCTACCATTTTAGAGCCCAAAAAAGTCGTTGATGAGGCGTTAAAATCAACAAAAAATCTCACAAAAAGAGAGTTTTGGCAGTCCCTCCCATCCAATGAAAAGACTCCCATTGTTGAAAAAACAAACGATCCAAAGGTGTGGGAGATCGATTCCACAAAGGCATCCGAGATTGCCAACCAGATGATCGATGCCGCATCCCACAAGCTAGTAAACAGAATTTCAGGCTCACTAAATGTAGTTTGCGACGATTTTGAGCTTGAGAACTCAAACGGCCTACAAAGAAGCGAGCGTGCCACATATCTGAGTGCAGTTATAAATGCAGATTCCGAATCTGGCAGCATTCCAGTTTCCGGCATAGGCCAAGCAAACTCACGAATGCTTGAGGATTTTGATGCCACAAGTGTGGGAAGAGAGGCCATGCAGATGTGTGTATCTTCATTAAACCCTCGAAGCTGCGATGCCGGCACAACAAGCATAGTTTTTGAACCAATTGCAATTGGTGAGCTCCTCACTTTTGTGATTGGGCCAAACTTTAATCTCAAAACTTTTTCTGAGAAACGCAGTTGTTTTTCAGGTAAACAGGGAGTAAAGATTGCCGTTGATGAATTCAACCTCATTGACGATCCTCATTTACCAAACGGTTTGGGCACAAAGAGTTTTGATGATGAGGGCATCCCTACAAAAAAGACATCGCTTGTAGATAAGGGCATCTTTGTTGGAACATACTCGGATTCTTACAACGCCTTCAAGGAAAACATCGAGCCCTCAGCTAATGCGTGTAGGCCCGGCTCACCCCTTGGTCGTTCCTCTGAGCCCATTCCGGTAGCAGCGCCTCATAACCTCACCATCAAGCCAGGCAAAGTAAGCCGCGATGAGGTAATTGGAGATACAAAAAATGGCATACTCATCTCAAGGCTGTGGTACACATATGCAGTAAATCCGATAAAAGGCGACTTTTCTTGCACTGCCCGAAGCGGTATCTGGATGATCCGAGATGGCGAATTGAAGTCGCCAGCAAAATCAGTTAGAATCATTCACAACCTGCCAGTACTCTTGCAAAACATATCACAAATTGCTAACAATTCAAGAACTGTTTTGCCGTGGGCTGCCATGCCGGTCACAACATCTACGATAAGGTGTGACGGAATTTCAGTTAGCCCAATTTAGGGTTCTGTTGGGTTATCAATGGGTAAAATTTTGAGACAGTTTTCAATGTTTATTTTTATTTAACAAGTTCATGTCAACCAGACTTGCTACTTTATCCTTCTTTGTGCCAATCTAGATGAAACATTATCACGTTGTCGCCTTTTATCCTCTAATTCAAGCCAAATTCTGCCAGATTTTGTTTTATTGTAGTATTTTGAAAGGTTACCTTTACAGATTCAACTTACTGATTGACTGACCACTACAGTTAGTCGGCTTCTTACATTGAAAAATTGCAAGGCGTTAGTTTTTACTTCTTGATTACCTGACAGAACTCAATTTAGTCAGACTTAAGTAGCAAAAACACCAAGTAATTCCATGTGTGAAACCCTCGACGAGATTCACTCCATGCAGCTTGCAACAATAATTGCAAAGATGCGAAAAGAGGCAAAAAAGGAAGAAAAGCCCATTCCAGCAGTGGCTTGATTCCTTTTCAAATTTTTGTTAGATCCACGGCTGTTGTTTAAAAAAACTACCACATAATCAAATTACTTTTAAGCTAAGCTTAATTAAGGTAAAGTACCGTACCATACGGTATGATGAGAGCACGTCTTACATACATCCCGCTAGAGGTAGCAGACCAATTAGACGACTTTATCATAACGCGTGACGAGCAGATCATGGACGCAGTAAAGGCAAGAGCCCGCGACTACAGCATGCTCTCGCTTTTGAAACTATTATATCAATTAAACTGTGGAGCCATGAATTGTTCAGATCTGTACACCAACTCAAAGATAAGGATGAAGAGA
>JBFLWI010000069.1:0-6021 GCA_040757675.1 Thermoproteota archaeon
AGTATTCCCTTGTCGCGAATCTCATCTGGCGAATCCGGCTCAGAATGCAGGATCATGTTTACACATTGGAGCGCCTTTTGGTAGGCGTACGACTGGGCGTACGAGTTTTTCAGATTCCTAATTATTCTGATCAGCACCTTGTCCTCTGGGAGCTCGTCTAAAAATTCTGGCGAGAATTCGATCTCTTCCCCAAAGTTTCGGTACAGAATCTCTTCGAGGTCTTCGACGTCAAGTAGCCTGCCTCCGCCAAACGGGTCTAGGATCATCTCCTCGCCGTACTTTACCACCACATGGCTTGGAAAGCCACAGATCCTCAGGTCCAGTCCGATTCTTCTTGCGACCTCCACATAGATTATCGACAGGGTAATCGGTATGCCGCTTTTTTTGTCAAGAACCTCATTGAGGAAATTGTTTTTTGGGTCGTAATAGTCATCTGTGTCAGCATGGAACCCAAGTGTCGTAAATAGGTGCTCATTTAGCATCGAGATTAGATATGTCGGGTTTTTTACGTCTGAGAGCAAGATCTTAAGCGACTTTGCAATCTCGTTTATCTTGTCTATGTAAAGCTGAACATCAAGCTTTGGATACTCTAGCAGTTGTGCAAGCTTGAGGCATTTTTCTACTAGGTTGTACTTGGGGTCGGATGAGAATGCAACCCATTCTGCAACTATCGGATCGAACTCCTTGCTCATTTTACGGCCCTCTTTAGGTATAGTTGCGGCTCTTTTAACTCGCGCGTGTTTGGCGGGTTGTTTATCAGAAACTCAAATGCACCTTTTCCAAGTATTTGGTATACTGCGGAGGTGAGATCCTTTCCCATGTGTTTTCGTACTTGGTATGTTGAGACATCGGTGCCCATGAACATGCTCAGATACTGGGCAAAGTCCTTGTCATTGCCGAGTATGTTTTGGACGCAGAATTCTGCCATTCCCTCCATTGTGGAAAATGCCGCATGGTGCCTCTGGATTGGTCCAAGCCACCTCTGGTAAATGTCCAGAAGCTGTGGCACGAATCCTCCAATGGTAGGATCTACTTCCACCTTGGTAAAGGTCATCACGTCTGGGCCAAGAACGTTTACGATAAAGTTGTCTGGATTTAGCGTGAAGAACAGGTTTGCTCTCTTTGCGAGAGGGAACTCGTCTGGCACTGCAGGAAGCTGCAAATAATCTGCAAGTTTGGTTGCGGTGGCATCATCAAGTGCCAGTATTATCTTTGCGAGCTCTTCGTTGAGCTTGTTTACCTCGATTACCGCCTTTTTGTTTTCCTCGTAGAGATTTTTTTGAATAGAGTGGACAAGTTCCTCAAGTAGTGTCATCTTTAGCGCTCCAATATACCCCGACTTTACTGCCTCATACCTTGTATGGTACGGCTGGCCCTGCTTGTACAGAATTATCTGGGGATAGCTGGAAAGGACAAAGTTGTTGATAAAAATTGTAGAATCAAGATAGTCACCATATGTAGTTGAGATCTTTGAGATGTAGGATTTTGCATACGTCGAGTATACCAGAAACTTGGCCGCGTCTTCTTTTATCAGATTTACTATTGCCCATTTGTCCTGCTTTGCGAGGGCCGCAAACAGTCTGTCGATGAACTCTCTTGCATCTGGTGTCGCAAAGACCTTTCTTCCCTTGATTTTTTTTAATTCCTCAAGTCCTGGGAACTCGATTTTGACATCTTCTGAGACTGACAGTCCTGTAAAGTCTTGTATCTTTTTTTCAAGGTCGCTGCGTATTGAGGCCATTACTTGAGATGGTGAGTCGAACTTGACGTTAAAGTCCCCGTCCTCATTTATTCTTGCCGTAAGCGTCGCGATGTCTTTTTCCTCGTTTACCTCGACTGAGATCTGATCAAGCAAGGCGTCTGCAAACTCTTCAAGCTCGCTCATAGCTTTTTCCTTTTTTGACTGAATTTAACATTAACTGGACCTTTTGACAGAAAAGAGGTATTAATCCGAATTTTCGTAGAACAAGATAATTTGCACAAGTTTAGTCTAAAGCATATTTTTTGCGTCAAGTGTCATGGAATGTTGGAACCCAGAATACTTGGAGAAACCGAGCAGATTGAGGAAGGGTTTTTGATTTGCACAATGTGTGGCCTCAAACATCCAATAATTGATGGCGTTCCGATATTGTGGAATGATTTTGCTGCTTATCTGTCAAACAGGCCGAGGCTTGGAGGCCAGCTGCTTTTTTTGGCAAAGGATGCGGAGATTAGATCATTTATCAAAGATGCACTCTCCAAGATTCGCAGAACGCCAACTGATCTTTCCATCATAGAAAAAAGATGGTGCAACATCTACTTGGCAAACCAAAAGGCCGGATTCTATTCCGCTGTACGAAAACTAATTGGTTCAAATTCCGGCCTCGCACTAGAACACGGCTGCTCAATTGGCCACATGACAAGACACCTCGCAAAGAACTACGACTATGCATTTGGAATAGACAAGTCATACTATGCCATATTGGAAGCAAAAAAATCAGATGGGAAAAACCTTGATTTTTTTGTGTCGGATTCACTTGAACATCCTTTTGGGAAAACAAAGTTCGAATTCGTCTTGGCACTGAACCTGTTTGAACTTGTGGAACCAAAGCCACTAATCAAATTGTTTGCAAGACAGTTGAAGAAAGGCGGTGACTTGCTCCTCTCGGACCCCTACGACTTTGAGCGTGGCGACAAATCAGTCAGAGAACCACTGTATGCGGATTCACTGCGTTATGAGTTAAGAAAATACGGCTTTTCCATACACCCAAAAACCAAAAAACCCAGCTTTGTGCCATGGCGCCTCAAGCTGCACGAGAGAGCAAGCCTGCACTATGAGGCAGATTTGGTCATAGCTAAAAAAAATTGATGGTAAGACGCCCCAGAGCTCACCTATAGAGTCAAGTCGGCCGTCACGCAATACATGATTCATTGACTAGCAAGATTGCACGAAAGGCCATCCTGTTGCACAAAAAAGCAAAGGGCAAGATATTTGTGCAAAGCAAGATCCCGCTGGACAAAAGTAACCTCAAGCTGATTTACACGCCAGGTGTTGCCGCAGTATGCAAGCAGATCTACCAAAACCCTGCACAAAAATTTGAGCTTACATCCAAGTCAAACAACGTTGCAATCATAACAGACGGCACAAGAATACTCGGGCTTGGCAACATTGGCCCTGATGCGGCGCTTCCAGTCATGGAGGGAAAGGCAGTCATTTATCGTCACTACGGCAAGATAAGTGCGTATCCCATCTGCTTGGATACTACAGACAAATCTGAAATAGTAAAGATTGTTTCTGCAATAGAGCCGCTTTTTGGCGCAGTAAACCTTGAAGATATCGAGTTCCCAAAGGTGGTGGAGATATCAAATGATCTTGAAAAGAATCTGGCAATACCTGTATTCCACGACGACAGGCATGGTACAGCAGTGGTAGCGCTTGCCGCACTTTTCAATTCGCTCAAGATAACAAAAAAATCTCTTTCATCAATCAGGGTGGTAGTAGCTGGCGCCGGCTCTGCTGGATATGGAATTTCTTCACTTCTTTCTTATGCTGGATGCAAGAAGATAATAGTGGTGGACTCGTCTGGCGCCATCTACAAAGGCAGAACCGAGAACATGAACAAGTACAAGGCCGAGATTGCCTCGCTCACAAACAGGAAAAAAGAGAGAGGCGACCTCTCAGAGATGATGAAGGGTGCTGATGTTTTCATTGGGGTGTCTGGCCAAAGAAACCTCATTTCTGCTAAAACCATTCAGCGGATGAATAAAGATCCGATCGTGTTTGCCCTGACGAATCCAGAGCCGGAGATAAACCCAGATGTTGCAAAAAAGGCAGGCGCCAGAATAGTGGCTACTGGGAGCTACACCTACAAGAACAAGGTAAACAATGCGGTTGTCTTTCCGTATCTGATGAGGGCGATTTTGGATCTGCGGATCCGCAAGATCACGCCGGAGCTGCTTTACTTGACTGCGGTAGCAATAGCAAACACCATACCAAGAAAAGAATTGAACACAACTCGTATAATTCCAGAGCTTGGTAACAAAAACCTGCAAAAAAACATCACAAACACTCTGAGGCGCTTCTACAGAAAATAGTTTGCAAGAACAATGTTTGATCAAAAACTGTAATCAAGTCCTTAAATGATTCATGACTGCATATTACTGGTGGCAAAAGATAGCCTGCAGAATTCAGACAAAGACTACGAGTCAGTCCTGATACTACAAGGCGGAGGCTCACTTGGCGCGTATGAGTGCGGCGTGTACAAGGCGCTGCAAAAGCGTAACATTCATTTCGATATAATAGCCGGCACTTCGATTGGTGCAATAAATGCCGCAGTGATTTCTGCAAGCAAGGACTCTAATGCCGCAAAGTGCCTTGAGGATTTTTGGCATTCTTTAGCAGAAAAGATTACACCGCCGTTTTTGCCAAGCCCCTACCGAGAGTACTGGGCATTTTTTACGTCTGCACTTTGGGGAAACTCAAGAATGTTCAAACCACTGTGTTTTTGGCCCAATTTTTTTAGTTTTGGTTGGTTCTGCCCTGCTTTGTATGATTTGGAGCCATTAAAGGAGAGCCTTGCAGCGCATGTTGATTTTGACAGCTTGTACGACGATGGGAGGCCGCGGCTCATCGTGACTTGTACCGACATACAGAACGGCAGTGCCACGGTATTTGACAGCAAAAAAGAAAAGATAACGCCAGACCACATCCTTGCAAGTGCTGGCTATCCCTTCTACGGAATATCTTGGACGAAGATTGGGCAGCAGTATTTGTGGGATGGCACGTTATTGAGCAACACGCCATTGCGTGAGATAATCGATGCCTCACCAAAACGCGACAAAAAAGTCTACATTGTGAATTTGTTTCCAAAAAGACACGACGAGCTGCCAACAAATATGATGGAGACGTGGCACAGGGCGCGCGACATCATGCACATTGACAAAACCGATCACAACGTGCGTATGTCAAAGATAATCACACGATACCTTACCATAATCAAGGAGATGCACGACATTTTGGAAGAGTCCGTTCTGGATCAAACGGAAAAGGGACGCTTTGAAAGACTGGAGCGAGAGTATCATAAACTTGCATGCGAGCGCGGTGCAGTAATTAGAGACATAGTCAGAATAGAAAGAAAGGAAGACAAGCACTTTCTTTTTGAAGATACCGACTTTTCGGAAGCAACAATAAACGAGCTTATCAGTACAGGAGAAAATGATGCCAACAAGGTACTTGATGGGAAGCCTCTAGTTGAGAATTTTGTTTTGGGTGAGCCCCAGCCTCGCGTCACATCCATGTTTGTTTGATTCCGACAAACAAAGCGCCTTAGGACAAGATTACGCATAGTAAGAGACCTTGCACCAAGGTACCGGGGTGAGTATGTGAACATATACGATACAAGACAGATCTATTGTTCAAAATGTGGCAAAGCCGTTGGTGAAGTTGCTTATGATGCAGAGATAATTTTGCCAAAATGTGGTGCTTGTGCGAATCCAATGCCACACAGTGATGACAGATTAACGATAGACAGCTTGCCAAGTGAGGACATATTAGCAGTTGTGCCTGCTTGAGCTGGCAATAATTGTGTCATACCAGAGTGGCTTACATGATTCGCATTCACTGCCCTCAGTTTGTTGTTGTTGAAACTAGGCAACCAGTTCTTAATACACTAACAGAGATAAGTTTTCTTTTTTATACAAAACACATTGAAATTTCACATTGATTAAATTTCTACAAAATGTAGTTATGTTAATTCGCTTAATGCTTCTTTCTTTTGAGCATGTCAGCTTCTTTGATGCCTTCGAAATCAGGGTCAGCTGTAAGTACTCGTGCATTCAATGACCTTGCCGTCTGTAAAACAAATGCATCTCCACGGCTAAAATTCGGTTTCCGTTTCTTAATGGACGAATGCAATAAACCGACATTTTTGGCAAAATTCTCATCGTCTACTATTACTTTCGATAGGGAAACAATAGAATCAAATGCAATAGAAGGATCTTTCCCCATCATGCGGCCCTCATGATCTTTGTCAATGGAAAAGC
>JBFLWI010000070.1:0-5643 GCA_040757675.1 Thermoproteota archaeon
TACATTGCTAAAAATATAAGATGTCGTCCTAGTAAACTGTAAATTTGTTTAATCTATGTTGAACCACTACATAGAAATTAATCAGATGTTTAGTTAATTATGGGATTCATCTCGATTTGATAAATCCAAATGGAATAGTTACGATTTGTGTGTCTTTGAGTATTCTTCTTCGTCTAGTTTGAACTCTTCTTCGTCTGCATATGCCTGTTCTGCATGTTCACCAATATCCAAGCCCATATCTTCCACTTCCTTTGAAACACGGATGCCAATTAGAAACTTGATCACTTTGAGGATGGCATACGTGCCTCCAAACCCCAAGCCGCCTGCTACCGTAACTCCAAACGCCTGTATTGCCAGTTGCGTTGGATTTCCAAACAATAATCCGTCAGGTCCTGTTGGGTTGATAGCAGTAGACGCAAAGATTCCAATAGATAGCGAGCCTATAATTCCTGCAATTCCGTGAACCGAGCTTACATCAAGCGCATCATCTATTTTGAGTCTGTCTTTGATTAGCAAGACACCGCAGTAAGAAGCAAGACCTATTGCTATGCCGATGATAAAGGAATGCTCCACACTTACATAACCAGATGCAGGTGTAATTCCTGCAAGTCCTGCTATTGCGCCATTAATTGCTGCAACCACACTTGGTTTTCCTGTCCTCATCCATGACAACCCCACCCAGATGAGTGCAGATATCGAAGACGCCATGTGAGTCACGATTACGGTGTTTCCGGCAACTCCTCCAGACGACAAGGCGCTACCTGCGTTAAATCCGAACCACCCAAGCCACAGAAGTGATGAACCTAGTACTGCAATTGGGATGCTGTGTGGCACCATGATTGCAGGACCGTAGTTTTTCCTTTTTCCCAAAACGAGTGCAGCTGCAAGTGCGCCCATTCCGACGCTTGTGTGGATTACTATTCCTCCCGCAAAGTCAAACACCCCAAGTTGGCCAAGCCATCCGCCTCCCCATATCCAGTGGGTCAGTGGATAATAGATCAGAACAGACCAAGCACCAATAAATAGCAAAAATGAGGAAAACTTCATCCTCTCTGCAATGGTTCCAGTCAAAAGCAACGGCGTGATTGCAGCAAACATTAGCTGGAATTTTGCAAACAGTACGCCTGGAATTGTAGGAGCAAACGGTAGAGAATCGTTCCACGGAACTCCTTTTAGAAACACATAGTCCAAGTTTCCAGCTATCCCACCTGTATCTGGGCCAAAGACCAAACTAAAGCCAAAGATAAACCACATCACGCTCAAAAGCGCAAGTCCCGTAAAGATTTGCATGAAAATCGAAACCGTGTTCTTTCTTCGCAACAATCCTGCCTCAAAGAGGCCCAATGCCGGGATCATCAACAGTACGAGACTTCCTGCAATCAGAATCCACGCAGTGTCTCCAGAGTCTATCGCCACAGTCAGTTTGACCAACTAATTGTTAATAATGGTAACTAGATCAGCTAGTATTTTGTTATACAAATGACATACAATTTATGAAAACAATATTTGTGAGATGCAAATAAGATAGGTAAATGATAAGAATCGAGGCCATACTTGGGAAAAACGACGTCATGCCAATTAGCGAGGCATTAAAGAAGATCAAAATTGGTGGCCTTACAGTTACAAAGATGAGGGGGCGCGGAAAAAATCCACCACCTGAAATCCACGCATCAAAAGGAACGGAGGTTTTTATTCCCCAGTTTTCAGACAAGTACGTAGTACAGATAATCATCCCAGAAACAAAGGAAGAAGAAGTTATCAACGTGATAAAACAAAATGCCACAATTGGAAAGATCTTTGTATCTCCTATTTTGCGAGCAGTAGATATTGCTTCTGGAAATGAAGGCGAGTCGGTAATCTAGAATTTGTCTTCGTAGATGACTTCTGGGTGTCTGAGCTGTCGCTCAAGCGTTTTTAGATGAGCTGTGACACAGTGATTTACAAAGTCGTTAAACGACCTGATTCTGTAATTTATCATAAGGGTCTCTTTGTTTTCCTCATAAACTCTTTCGATTCGTGCGAGTGTGTGTTTTTGCAATGACACGAGTCTGTTTCTGGTCGGCTTTGGCATGCTTGAGATGAACGAGTCCTGCGACTCGAGATCCTTTTCTGATTCAAATGTCTTCATGTCTACAACCTCGGTCATCTCGGAAACAAAGATCTTGCCTACGGGCTTTGATGAAACGCCGGATTCATTTGATATTACTTCTATTACACTTCGTGCATCTTTGTCTTGTACAACAAGCTCAATTTTCGAAAGTGGAACAGATTTGATGCCAGTCGAGCCTGCCTTTGAGCCTTTTTGTGAATCTAGGACAGTTCCATCTTCGAGGTTGCGTTTGTCAACTATGATGCATCCCAAATTTTGCAGTCTTGCTATTACTGATGGCAAGTTGGATCTGCGGATTATTGCCTCGATTTTTTTCAACGTTGCTTACCCCATAGCTCCCTTTTTTATATCTTCAAGATTTCCACAAGGCATGCTACCTTGTAATTCACTTTAGGATTTAGGACAAACGACGATTTTCAGGGCTGAGAATAAAAAAATTGATGTGGGTTTGGATTAGAATTTGCCTACCAAGCTTTTCCAGCAGGACAGATGATACCAGTTTTGCCTGTACAATGTGGCATTAAGCGATGAAAGGCTCACCTGTTCTTTGCATTTTCTGCATGTCACCCAAGTTTCATTTGTGGCTTTTTGTGATAGCATAGACGAGGTTTTTTGATTTAATTAAAAATCAGCTGTTTGTGTTTTTTAAAAAACAGATTTTAACTATACCCGGATTATTCCCTGGCTTACCAAGAACTGGATTCCCTTGACAAAGTCATCGTCCGTAATAGTTCCTTCAGACCACCACTTGGCGTTGTTTTTTACCCATGATGGAATTTGTGAGGATCCTGCCACCTTGCCTGCTTCTGTCGGTGGTATCTTTAGGATGCCCTCCTTTATCAAAAACTGGATTCCTTGGACAAAGTCTGTATCACCTATTGTACCATCTGCCCACCACTTGGCGTTGTTTCTAATCCAGTTCGGGATTGCTGCTTGTGGTTGTTTTTGCTGCGGGGCGTCTTGTTGTGTTTTCTCACTTAGCTCAAACTGCATGCTTGCTGGGACAAACGAATCAAAGTCGATGAGGCCTCTGCCGACTAGAACCAGCTGTAGTGTGTAGCTTCCCTTTGAGGGGATGGTGATCAATCTTGAATCCACGCCGCTTGGGACCAAAATGCCAAGAAGGCCGGCGTTGTTTCCGGTGTTTATGATAAATTCATCTCCAGTGGAGTCTTTGACGCTGTATGCGTATCTGATCTCTTTTGCGAGTGCGTCCGATGGCTCAAAGAATGCGATTGTGAATGAGACATCTTTGTTTGCACCATATCTTGAATCATATGAAACTGTGGCCTTGTAGCCGTTTGCGAATGTAAGATCTGTTGATTTTATTGCAGTACTTGTGTCAGGTGTTATCTCCACAAGCATTGTGTGTTTGTTTCCGATCTTGGCTTTGAGCACTTTGAGCTCTTCGTTTGTGATAAGAAAATGGATGACGTTGGTATCTTTGTTCGAGTACGGATCAAAGTGTATGTCTTTTGGGAAAATAGGAATCCCGTTGACTGTTCCTTTGAAGCTGCTCACACCCTGAAGTGGCGCGAAGCTTTTGGGGATCTCTATGTCGTTTCTAACAAGTTGTGTGTGTTCTGCGTGTTCCCAGTGGAACGGCATCTCAAATGAGAGTGTCTTTGTCGATTCAGAGAACTTGAGATCTGTCAGCTTGTCGGAAAAAGCTCTAACTGTGATTGGTGTTTGGCCAGAGGATGTAGCAAGCGAGAATTTTTGCTCGTGTGCAATGTTTATGTTGGTCTCAAAGTCTATGTCTTGGGCAGTCTGGGTTTTTGGGTTTGTTGCGCCAATAATTGAGACTTTGACTGTGTAGGTACCGCTTTTGTCAAACACGGGACCCCGCATTACTGGAATGCTGGTAGCAGATGAGGTAAGTGCGCTTGGTACAACCGGATCTTTGTCTCCATCATATTTGGTGCAGCGCCACAGCTCCTTTTCTGCACAGTCGGAATTTGGTTGTATCTTGACGTGGAGCTCACCGTCGCTGTCGTAGAACATCTGCGATGCCAAGAGTAATTCGCCTGAAAAGATCTGTATGCGATAAGTCACCTTTTCTATGTTGGTGTTGGTTTGGCTGTCGTAAAAACGGGCCTTGAGTGTTGCAATAGAGTGCTTGGTGGGATCAAAATCTGCAGGCTCAAGCCATGTTGCGACCGTAACCTGTTTGTTGCCAAAGCTTATTGGCGGTGCAGCCTCCCCACCATGGTGCTGCGCAAAGGCCACATTAAATGAGAAGAATACTGCAAACAGTGCTATTATGATAGCTCTTAAAGACAACAATTTACCAGTCTCTTTAGGATATTAAAAACGGTGCTATCAAAATGTGCGAAAAATCAAGAATTAGAAACCTCATAAAAGAAGAGCTGGAAAAGATCCGCACCCACCAGATGGAATTGCATCAAGGCTGCGCTGCTTGTCATGTAATGTTTTCACTCAAAGAAAAGCTTGACATTTCCGAGCAGGATTGCGCAGACCTGGTTTCCGAATTGCTAAGCGAGGACCTGGCACTCAATGAGGAGTTTGTGCAGACAGTCGAGCAGATTCACATGGTTGAGCGCCACCTTGGCGGCTCATTTGCGTTACGTGAGCGTGAGTCAAAGGACGCATACCTTGATGCATATTTTGCAAACGTCCTAGAGGAACTAGACTCGGATCTGCATCATTTTTCACATCAAACATTGATTAGAAAGCTGCTTTTGGCGTATCTGTCTTTGTATATTGCCCAGACGATAGGTGTGGATTATCATGCTGCAACGGAAGAGCTGTATTATTTGCTACGAAAGAACAATTCAAAGAATATGCAGATTGACGAATTCATTTCAAAGATCGAAGCAAAGATTAAGCAGAATCATTTTTAAGAATTTCAGTCAACATAGTTGTGATGCCAGTAGATCTGATCCGCACAATAAGTCGGGTCGGCAAGTGGTCTGCAAACAGAATGATCGGAAAAAGACGACCGCTTATTGCAGTATTCAGCCTGACCCATTACTGCAATTATTACTGTCCATTGTGCCCATTTGGTGATCCAGACAAGGAAGGCCAGCTCAGAGCGGTAAAAAAACACGACTTGACCACAGAGCAATGGAAAACAGTATTTGACAAGACCGCAAAATACTGTATTTGGTCCATAATTGAAGGCGGCGAGCCCACAAGCAGGCCTGACTTTATGGAGCTCGTGAGGCATCTTTACTCTCTGAAACTTCCAATTACGTTAATTACGAATTGTTCGTTGTTGCACAAAATAGATCTGGATGAGCTGAAAAAATACATCCAATTCATCACATGTAGCATAGATTCTGTCTTTGAAGAGCCATACTGTAAGGTACGTGGTGTGACACCGTCAATGTACCAAAAAGTAATGGAAAACCTGCAATTGTTGACACAAAAAAATATTCCACATTACTTTAACAGCGTAATCACAAAATATAACACGCAGGAATTCATAGACAAGACGTATTTTGAACGCGCCAGAAATATGGGTGTCAGCTCTGTTTCGCTTACCTTTGTTGAAGACAGATCCGATGTGG
>JBFLWI010000071.1:0-5566 GCA_040757675.1 Thermoproteota archaeon
CCAATGAAAAAACCCAATCGATATGGATCACCATCATTTCCGTGGAAAAGATATACCACACATCAAAATCACAAAAAATACCTCAATTGAGGATCTTGTTGAGATCTTTGCAAGCACAGGTTACAACGCAAGACAGCTTGGAGAGGCTGCTAAGTTATACGCAAAAATGATAGAAGAGGACGCAGTAATCTGCCTCACCGTTGCCGGTGCTATGACTCCGGTTGGTTTTGGCGGAATAATCAAGACGTTGATTGAAAAAGGATTTGTGGATTGGATAATAGCTACTGGCGCAAACGTCTACCACGAAGACCATTTTGCTAGAGGATTTCCAGTAAAACAAGGTCATTTTGAAGTCGACGATATGATACTCTACGAAAAAGAAATCGTCAGAATAAGAGATGTCTACATCAAATTTATTGAAACTCTTGCAGCCGAAGACAAAGTAGTGCAACAAATGTTTAGAGACAAGTTAATTGGAAAGCCGTTTACTACTGCGGAATTTTGCAACATAATGGGCCAACTGAGTGCAAAACATGCAAAATACCCAGAGAAAAGTTTTCTTGTTTCTGCTTACAAATACGACGTTCCAGTCTATGTGTCGACACTCAAAGATTCATCTTTGGCAATGAATCTCGGAGTACACAGGCTACAAAACAAAATTTACAACCTAGATTTCGTACGAGAAATACTAGAACAAGCTGCAATAGTACATAATTCAAAAAAATCCGCAATAGTAGAACTTGGAGGCGGCGTTCCAAAGAATACAGCGCAACAAACAGGCCCAATGCTTGATCAGATACTTGGCAACAATGACGGTGGTCAAGACTACATAATACAGATCACCGATGCACGCCCAGACACGGGCGGTCTCTCCGGCGCGACCCTGCAGGAAGGAAAAAGCTGGGGAAAGGTACAAGATGCACACTCTGGAACAGTCACAGTGTATACCGACTCCACCATTGCATTTCCAATTATTGCAGCATATGTACTTGCAACACAAAAACCACGAAAACCAAAGCGAATATACAAAAATCTGAGCGCGTATTACTCAAAGTTACAACAAAGCTATCTCCAAAAACTCAAGAATCGAAAATTAGAGATAAAAAGAAAACACTAGAAGCGGTCGTAGCGGGCTCGCTCCAGATCCCTGTCTTCCTTTGTTTCCTTTTTCCATTCCTTATAGTGTTCTTTGCACAATACGGCTTTTTTTGCAGAAGATTTGAGACGAAGGCCTGCATTTTCGACTTTGGACGAGTTTAGCGAACGTGCGCCATCGTTATTGCAGCCATCGACATCACATTTAGCTCCTTTTGAAACTAATCCCATGCTGATATGTTTACTTGATGCTATTTATAGTTGAAAACTAAGATTATGACGCTATTGATTGTTCGTAAATCGATTCAAAAATAGCCAAGATGTTTGTTCAGAACAAACTAACGGGAAAATAAAATTCTGATTTTAATGACTGAATATATGACCACAGTCAGTCAATTTGCACATATTTCAAAAAATTATGATACAATAGACGACGTTAAGAATGTCAACATCATTGGCATACAAAAAGACAATAGTATTTACGATGCCATCTTGAATTTGATTACAAACAAAATCAGCAAGATCTTTGTTTTTGATAAGAACAAACCTATTGGAATAATTACTGACAAGGACGTCATACGATTTTTGTTCATAGACAAAAGTGGTCGCGACATTCGCGAGATAACTTCACAAGAGATAATGAACAACATACTCTTTACAGTAGGCAGCATTACATGTCAACAAGCAGCACACATCATGCTCATCAACAAACTAAGCACTCTCGGAATAGGAGACGGTGACAAATTAGAGGGAATTATCACAAAGACTGACTTGCTGCAGTATTATGTCAATCGTTGCCACGATAAATGCAAAGTTTATGACTATATGACAATTAGTTATTTTTTTGCGTCAGTTAATGACAAACTGCATGAAATCATCAAATTAATGGCAACTTGTGATATATCTAGAGTAGTGGTAGTTGATGAAACCAAAAAACCACTAGGAATAATCACGAACGGCGATATTTTCAGAGCAACAATGGAGACATTTAAAATGAATATAGTGCAATCGAGTAGAAGCAATTATTTCGAACAAGACGGCCTGTGGTCCGAAACGGGTTTTGTAGGATCACAATTAACCGGAGACATAATGACCGAAGGCATTATTGCAGTTAATTCTACAATGAACATGAAAACTGCTGCAAAGATAATTCTTAATAAAAAAATCGACTGCGTTGGAATAAACGACGATGATGGAAATCTAATCGGCCTAGTAAACAAGACAAATATTTTGCATGCCTTAGTAAAATCAGGCGATGATTGAGCGTGTCTTCTGACTATGAACCATCGTTTTTGATTGTAGATGACTCGCACTTTACAAGAAGGGCAATACGAAATATAGTAGAATCCAACAAGCTTTCAAGGAAGATTTACGAAGCAGGTGACGGAGTGGAAGCAGTTCTCAAATACAAAGAACACCATCCTACTTTGGTAACAATGGATGTCTTGATGCCTAAAGCAGACGGCATACAAGCATTGCGAGCCATAAAGAAACTGGATCCAGATGCCAAAGTAATTATGATTTCATCCACAGGTAAAAGCTTCATAGTTCAAGATGCAATGAGAGCTGGAGCAATAGACTATGTTCTAAAGCCATTTGATCCTGCACAATTAGCAATCACCCTAAGCAAACATGGACGAATCTAAAATCAAAACGTTTTCAAAATTATTCTCGATTGCTCTTTTCTGAATCTGATTCCAGGCTCAAAATTTGCTTTTCAAAGATTTTTTGCAGTTTCTTTAACTCATCTATTCGTAGTTTTTGTTTATCTAAATGATTGTTGACATGTTTTATGTATTGGCTTGTTTCTTCAGCAGCATTACATAATTCGTGTATTTTTTCATTCAGCACCTCACTAGGATCCGATGAACCTTCACGACCAATATCCTTGAGGTAGATCACCCTCTTTGGATTTAACGAATCTTCAAATTCTGGAATCTTTGGACCTGTTTCTGTTACGTACTTTGGCTCATCGTCGTAACGAACCATCCTCTTAAAGTGTTCTTTTGTTTTACGATCTAGATACCTTCTACCCAATCTACATCCAGTAAAAATACAAAGTATACTAATCCTAGTTTGTAAAAATTGCACAAACATTTTCCTAGTCTTTATTCTCCATCGCGTTTCGCATGATATCAATCGTTTATAAATAGAGAATTTTGGAGCAAATGCATGGGTGGAGCAAAGAAAGCAAGCGCAGCTCAAATGGAAAAAAGGCAGGAAAGCGACAAGACAAAAGACCAAGGAGCTAAGAAAGACAAGAAAGACAAAAAGCAAGAAAAAACAGAAAAAAAGGCAGAAATTACCGTCATCGTAAACGAAGACCAAGCACTCAAGATTATCAAGTCAAACAACTATCTGACTGCACAAGAATTAGCAAGACAGACAGGTGTCAAGATATCTGCAGCAAATGCATGCCTTGTAAGTCTGTTGAAAAAAGGAGCATTAAAGCGCATAGGTGGGTTCAGCGGCCACTGGATCTATCAACAAGCCGGCTGATAAATTGCGATAACATCACCAGGTTTTACTTCTTTTAACGCATCAACATTTTCTAGGATTTTGCCAATTGGCGTCATTGATTTTGTCGTCACCACATCAGACACAAAAAAGCATATGCTTCCACCTGCAGGTGAAAACGCAATGTCACCTTTTTTGAATTCTTTTCTTTGTCTTTCAACTCCAGAACTTATTGCAGTTTCAATGTACACTATGTTTTGCCCAAGAAAATGGGCGTTTCCATCAAGCGGCAATGATCGTAATATGGAGCCCACGGTTTTTGGTGAAAGGTGACGTTTTAGCTCGCATGTAAGCTTTGATTTGGTTTTTATCTCAATTATGAGATGTGAACTAGATACAGAACCGGCACTCATCTTACAAATTTTGGCGTATGAATATATAACCGTACCAAGTCAGTTTTTTCACTTGTCGGATCCTGAAGAAGCTGAAGTCGAAATTACTGAGGAAGTTGAAGAAGAACCAGAATTTGCTAGGCCAACAACTTCCGAAGAGATCAGCGAAGACACCACAATGGAAGACGCAATAAACGCATACAAGAAAATCTTTGAGACGAAAGAACTAACAGACGATGAACGTGCAGAACTTGACAAGAAAATAAAAGAAATGGAACAACGCGAGATAATTGACGTAGATCCCGTTCATGAAGCAGTTGAAATCCCGCTTGCAGGGAAAGGCAAAATTGCAATTGGGCCGCCCACACTCACAAGGTTTGAGAAGGCAAGAATTTTGGGGGCGCGCGCATTACAGCTCTCTCAGGGAGCACCACCATTTATTGAGATCCCGCCAACTGCCAGAACATCCCTAGATATAGCATTACAAGAACTTGAAGAACGAGCAATTCCAATTGTGATTAGAAGAAGATTGCCAAATGGTGATTATCAAAACATTCCAATTGACTACTTTAACTAATGGACAAATCATCGATAAAACTTAAAAGAATTGTGAATTTGGAAAAAGTGCAATGATCAGTATGGGGGAGACAAATAATCAAGTTATTTCAGATCAACCTTACAACTATTATGTAAGAAACGATCCGATAATGCAATCAGCATTAGATGTCTTCACATTGATTAATAAGCACAACAAGGTCGTTCTTTTGGCAAAAGGAAACTCGATTCCAAACGCCGTAGCTGTGGCCAACATCATAGTAGAAAAGATGCTCAACGGAGCATGTAAGATTCAGCACATTCTTCTTGATTCCGAAAACTCTAACGTGTTCGGCAAACGAATGTTATCCACTATTGAGATTTCAATAACAAAAAACTAGTATACGCTGCCTGGACCTTTTAGCAACATGTTTTCGCATTCTTTGCAGATTGCTTCATCGATGTTTGTTTCAAGATTGTGGTGAATTTCACATATAAGGAGACTTGATTTGATGTAGTTACAAAGACTGATGAACTTTGCAAGGCTTGACGGCGTATATGCCATGTCGGACGCTAGTCTATCGCTGAGTTCTTTGAGCATCTCGGATACTTGTTCGTCGGCCACCAGTTTTTGAATTAATTTTGGATCACCACGGGTGCCTCGAATGTAATTGCTGATTGCAGCTTGAGTAACACCAAGCATCTTTGATATTTCATCTTCTCTGATTTTGTGTTCTTCGGCAAGCTTTTTGGCCAAGATAGCACGCAATGCTGGTATGAGCGTCTTTGATTCAATTTCTGCAGGCAGTAGCAATATGAAAAATCGGTCTACAATATATTTAAAGTTAACAATGAATGCATTGAAATCACAAACATCAAAGTTGTTTTATTGGAAATAGCTGAAGCTAATTTCATTTTCATTAAAACTTTATTTGAATTTCACTTACATTAAAACGATGCAAGAGTTTGTTACTCAAACATACAACGTGCTAAAAGAAGCAATCACCAAATGCACTGCTGAGCATATTTCTCTCTCTGGCGGGCTTGATAGTACCATATTGGCTTATTTTCTAAAGGACAAAAAGATC
>JBFLWI010000072.1:0-5495 GCA_040757675.1 Thermoproteota archaeon
TGATCAGATGGCAGAGCAAATCCAAGATTCGCTATTAAAAATTAAAGAACGCGAGGATGTCATCAAACAACAAAAAGACATACTTTTGCAGTTCTCACAGTACAGCTCGAATTACTGTGTGTGTTTTGTAGATATAGTAGGATCAACTAGGCTCACCTCAAAACTTAGTGATTTTCAAACTACCAAATTTTACTCTATATTTCTCAACTCGCTTGCAACAGTAATTACGCAAAACAATGGCGTAGTAGTCAAAAATATCGGCGACGCGTTATTGTATTATTTCCCAAAAACAGATTCAGAAGAGATAGCTCCATTTGAAGAAATGCTGAGTTGTTGCATGAAGGTATTAGCTGCAAAAGAAAAAATTAACCAGACGTTAAGAAATGAAAATCTCCCAGAGATTAGCTATAGGATCAGCGCAACATTTGGACCAGTCAGAGTGGCAATCATTGCTACATCCGCAATTGACGACATCTTTGGATCCACCGTGAACGCCTGCTCTAAGATAAACTCTCTTGCAAAGCCAAACACCATGGTGATTGGCGAATCACTTTATGAAAAGATAAAGACTGTCAAAGATTACAGCTTTGAGCTGATCACACGGTATAACATAGATGCTGAAAACAAGTTTGCCGTCTATCAAGTAAATCCAAAACCAAAGTGACAGACACATTATTGCTCCAAATTTGCGTTCGCATGCGCACAAGAATATAAAGAGGCATCTTCAAGGACAAGCATGCCATTAAAGCGTGCAAGCAGAGGACGACGTAAGGGTGGAAAAGGCTCTTCCGATAGAATTCAATGTACCAATTGCGGTGCTACGGTTCCAAAAGACAAAGCAAAGAAAGTAACATCGAGACTGAACTTGGTCGAATCATCTCTTGCAAAAGAGCTAAGGGCACAAGGTGCATACATTGCTGCACCAAAAGTTCTAAAATGGTATTGCGTGTCTTGTGCAATTCACTTTGGAATATTGAAGATCAGATCTGCCGACTCGAGAAGACAAGCAGGAAGATTATACTAATTATTCTTGAATGTTTTTTGTAGTGACTGCAATTCTTTGAATGAATGTAATTGCTGCAATTATGATTACAATTATTATTGCATACTGCATAAACCCAATCATTCCTATTATCGCAATAGCTAGTAGTCGCTCGGCTCTCTCACCTATTCCGATTCCCTGTAGTTTTACACCAAGCGATTCTGCTCTTGACCTTGCATAGCTCACAAGCAAGGAAAGCGTTATTGCCAAAAACACCAAATATGATTCAGCAAAACCGCCAACCAGTAACCCCAAAAATATGGCAATTTCAGCTATTTTATCAAAAACCGAATCCAAAAAACCTCCTTTTTTTGAGACTTTTTTTGTGACCCGGGCAACTTGGCCGTCCACTATATCAAAAAACCCAGAAACAAGTAATAAAGCCCCGCCAATTATTGCGGCAAATTGAATTTGAGAATTCAAGCCATATGCCACGGCGGACAAAAATGCAAATCCAAGTCCGACGGCTGTCCAGAAATTGGGTGAAAGCCCAGTCGATGCAAAGCTGTTACCTAGTTTTTCAAGGTGTGGCTTCAATGAACCTCTAAAGTTGTTTAACATCTGTTTTTTTGAGATTGGAGGAGTCTATTTAATATTCATGGCAATTATTGTTGACATTAACTTTGCAGCTACGGCTGCGGTGGAGCCGTTATCGTATGTTGGATTTAATTCGACAATGTCAAGGCAGGATATGGATTTTCCTTCTAATGAATAGATCATATCAAAAAGCTCCCTTGAGGTAATCCCAACCGCTTCAGGATTTCCAACACCTGGCGCAAAGGAAGGATCCAGCACATCCAGATCAACGCTGATGTATGTTTTGTCAAATGGGGAAAGCATGTCTTTGATGAGCTTTGGACCATTTCCTTGGCGAATGTCTTTATCGGTGACTGTTGTGATTTTGTTTTCTTGTAGAAATGCCAATTCTTCTTTAACAAAAGAGCGTGCCCCAACATGAATTATATTTTCTGCACTGCGTTTTTCGACAATACGACGTAGATATGAAGCATGGCTGTATTGTGCGCCTGCGTATCCGTCTCTTAAATCATAATGAGCGTCAAAAACGATGTATGCGGTATCTTTTGGAAAATTTGTGTATGTACCATAAGTTAGTGAATGCTCCCCACCGAGAATTATCGTCATGTTTTTGTTTTTTTGTAATTCGCTTGTAATTTTCCCTACCATGTCTAACATTTCTTGCACATTTACTGTGTGTTGCGTATTGCCCAGATCTTCTATGTTGACTGATTCTAGATCTATTCCAAACTTTGGCTCGAATATCTCGATATTGTTAAACGTGTTTCTTATTGTGTCAGGGCCAAATCGTGTTCCAGGTTTGTATGAATGCGTTGAATCAAATGGGACGCCAAAAACGGTTGCTACAGGTTTGCCGTCCTCGTTTGGAGATATGATTAATGGACTTTTATTTAGATACAAATCAAGATAGCTCATCTTCTAAACTAGTCCAGAAAATACTGTAAATTAAATTGTGAGGATTTAGATGCGGTTTAATTTTAGAATTTTGTTTGTTGTGTCTTCTTTGATTATTTGATCAAGCCATTCAATAAGTGTTGAAGAATTGAATGGTTTTTCAAGTACGGTGATATTTTTGATGTTGCCAAGATCATCTAATTTTGATTCGACCTCGTCGCCAAAACCAGTTATAAACAGGATTTTCTGTTCTGGCCTTACTTTTAAAATCTCTTTTGCCACTTCAAAACCAGTTTTTTTTGGCATAGAATAGTCAAGTATTACCATGTCAAACGGTTTCTTTTTGGACGCACTCTGATATGCCATAACACATTCTTCACCATCCAAGGTTATCTTTACTGAATGGCCACGTGCCTCGAAAATTTGTTGATAAAGTACAGCATATGCGACACTGTCTTCTGCGACCAAGATGTTGAGGCCCAATTTTATCTAGATAAACTGCGTAGGTTGGCTTATTCTAGTTTAACATGTTTGGTTTAAACAAACAATCATTATGCAACGCATGTCTCACACCATTATTTGCGGTCTCTTTGAGAGATGTAAGGCAAGGTTGAGCTTTGCAAACGGCTTGTCTTTAGTCTGCTCTTTTATTTCTTTTACAAAATCATCAAAAGTGATTTCATGAATATCTCCTGTCTTTCTGTCCCTCACTGACAGGTTGGTTTTCCTCATTTCTTTTTCACCTACGACTAGGCTGTATCTTATCCACTCGGTCTCTGCATCCCTGATTCTCTTGCCCACACTTTCGTTTCTATCATCAATGTCGACTCGTATATCGTGTCGAGTGAGTTTTTCTGCCAATTCTTCACAGTATTTCAAAAATTCTTCTTTGAGCGGTATTATGCGAACCTGCGTTGGCGCAAGCCACAGAGGAAGTTGTGCCTTTCGACCTTCCTTTTGATCAAGTGCTGCCTTTTCCAACAATGCATAAATGACACGCTCTATTGCACCACTTGGCGAATTGTGTAAAATTACCGGATGATGTGGAATGTTGTTTTCGTCAAAGTACTTGATTCCATATCGCATCCCATTTTCGACATCGATTTGGTCTGTTGACAAAGCCGATGCTTTGCCCAAATTGTCCACGTAGTTGAATTCCCATTTTAGAACAAAATAGAAGAACTTTTCCTTCCACATTTCAACGAGCACCGGCTTGCCAATTTTTTTGACTAGTTCTTCTATGATGTCTTTGTGTTCTTTGTAAAAGTCTTCAGTGAATCTAATCGCCATTTCGTAATCTGACTCATCAATACCTATTTCTTTAAGTACAAATCGTGAAAGGTCAAAGCGTTTTCTGATTTCCTCTATTGCTTGGGGGATGTTTGCACAAAATGCGTGACAGTCAGGCATGGTGAAGGCACGCAATCTACGCAGGCCAACAAGTTCGCCTGATTGCTCTCTTCTAAAGCTGTATCTTGTAAGTTCGTACAGCTTCATTGGTAGGTTCTTGTATGATATCTGAAAGTCGTTTGCCATCAAAAACTGACCAAAGCATGCAGCGAACCTCAAAAAGAGCTGTTTTCCTTCAGAATTGATATTGTACTGCCTTGCGGGAAACCTGTTAAAGTAACTCTCCATGCTTGGATGATGAGAGTCATACATTATCGGGGTCTCCACTTCCAATCCCCCGTAGTTTTTGACTTCGTCTGTGACAAATCGTTCAAGAAGAGATTTGATCAGCCTGCCGTTGGGATAAAATCTCATGTTACCAGAATCGGAGGCTGGCTCATAGTCTGCAATTGCCATTTTTTTCATGAGTTTCACATGTGGTGGCGGTTCATCGACTGCTCTTTTCTTTGCCGCTTCATATTTTGATAAAATCTCTAATTTTTTGTGCTTTGTAAAATTGAATTTGCCGATTTCGTGCATAGCACCGTCCGGTGTCATGATGTACCAGTATGATTGTATCTTTGATTCGGATTTGAGTGCCTCTGACGTCTGTTCTTCGTGGTCGTGACCTTCCTTTGTTATCACTTTGGAGCTTTCTGCAAGGGGGTGTCCTTTGACCTTCAAACTGTATGATTTTGTCCATCCAAAAGGCGCCCTGGATACCTCAAATTCTGATGCAAGTGATTCCATTTCCTTTAGCAAATTGAGTGCAAGTGATGGCGATGCCAGATTTGAACTTAGATGCGCATACGGGTACAGGAGGAGTTTTTTGCAGCCAATTTTTCCCATGCTGGTCTTTATTTCAGAGATTGCTTTCTTTGCAACATCCGAGTCGTCGCCTTCTTCGATTGCTACAAAAGCAACTACGACTTCGTCGATTCGTTTAGTTGAAGGCTCTATTTCTTCTGCGGCTTTGATCTCTTTTTTGGTTGGGGTATATTCTATGCTATCACAATGTAACTGCAGTATGCGCACAATTTCAAACAGTTCTGGCTATTGAATTAAATGTTATGTCACAGACTAAGATTTTTTTGAGTCGAGGGCAATCACTGAACGCAAAATTATGCTAGAGAGGCCAAGATTGTTTAGCACGAAATCAGCTGTTCTTTTTAATGCATTTTGGCCCTTAAATCCTTCGTCGTAGACCATCTCGACTGTGCCTTTATCGGTCTCGACAAGTGTCGTAATGAGAGAGTAAGGCCCAAGCTTTTGGTCTATTTTTTCCACGAATAGTCGCAAATCTATCTTTTTAATTACAAAGCCTTGTTCCATAAAGTTCCCACCATTAAGTAATGTAATTGTGTCATCGGGTAGTCGATTAACTCGCTGAGGATTAGCAATATCGATTATTTTCAATCAATTTTGGTAAGGATCTCAAACTATTTTAAAAATTTCATAATTGACACAATAATTATTATACCAATGAAAAAACCCAATCGATATGGATCACCATCATTTCCGTGGAAAAGATATACCACACATCAAAATCACAAAAAATACCTCAATTGAGGATCTTGTTGAGATCTTTGCAAGCACAGGTTACAATGCAAGACAGCTTGGAGAGGCTGCTAAG
>JBFLWI010000073.1:0-5476 GCA_040757675.1 Thermoproteota archaeon
TTTTAGCACAAAAGGCAAAACAGTACAAAGATATCCCAGCAGTGGGGCGCACACACGGCCAGCATGCAAGTATCATCTCGTTTGGCCTCAAGTTTGCAAACTGGGCCTCAGAGATGGCAAAACATGTAGAAAGAATAGAGGAGCTAAAAAAACGAGTGCTCATCTGCAAGACACTTGGTGTAGTTGGTACTGGCTCACTTATGGGAGCAAAAGCAATCGAAGTACAAAAAAGGGTCTCAAAAAGACTTGGATTGTTTCCTGCCGAAGTCACCACACAAATCATTCCAAGGGAAAGATATGCCGAATATGTCTTTCAGCTTGCATTAATAGGCAGCACACTTGAAAAGATTGCAGTCGAAATACGCAATCTGCAGAGAACGGAGATTGGCGAGGTGTCAGAGCACTTCAAAGAAGGTCAGATGGGCAGCAGTGCAGTTCCCGTTAAGCGAAATCCAATTAAAAGTGAGAGAGTTTCATCTCTCTCAAAGCTGTTACGCAGTCAGATGAGTGTAACATTTGAGAACATCGCCTTGTGGCACGAACGTGATCTTTCAAATTCTGCAAACGAGCGATTTACGATACCAATGTGCTCCATTTTACTTGATGAGATGCTAGAAACCATGATAAGAATAATTGAAAAACTCAAGGTAAACACAGAGAAAATAGAACAAAATCTCTACGTTACAAAGGGGCAGATATTTGCAGAGTTTGTTTTAGAGGCCTTGATCAAAAAAGGAGTGCCAAGATTTGAGGCATACAGAGCAGTCCAAAAGGCTGCATTCGAAGCACATGATAAGGGAATGGATTACAGCGATGCGATAAAGAACGACGATTTTATCTCCTCAAAGCTGACTGACTACGAAATAGACAAAGTATTTTCTCCGGCAAGCCACCTTGGTGCATCACCACAGATAATTGAGAATGTGAATTCTACAGTACAAAGAGTTTGTAAGAAGTTTATCTAGACTTTATTACTGCTTTGTGAATAAGTGAGCCATACTGTAACGCTTTTTTTCTTGCGTTTGCAGATATTTGTGGAACGCCTATTTGAGTTGCAAGTTTGCGGATTATGTGTTTTCTGTAAAGATCGTTTTCATCGGTTATTTTTTCTGAGGTAGGAATCGATTTTGCATAGTCAATGAATTCTTCTGAAAGCAGTGGCTGGACGATCTTTACGCCAAATTCAGAACAGACCAGATTTACTGCTTTCATCATTGCTATTTCATTGTCTAGCTTGGAGTTCATCAGGTCCATCACCTTACTTTCTCCTTCCCTGATTGCATCCCTATATCCATTGTATCCGCAAAACAGTTCGTCTATTCCGTTTGCAGTGACTACTGTGTGCAATCCCAAGCTTTGTGCCAATTTAGCCACATAGTAAAACGCAATGCTGTTTTCATTCCAAGATAGATTTTCTGTTTTTATTGTAGATTTTATTTTGTTTTGAATAGGTGCAAACTCATTTGGATCAATTTCCAGTATTTTATGCGGCAGTTTCAGAAATTTGTTTATTTGTTTTGAAAACTCGATGTCGTGAGATCCGGCAAATCCAATAGTGAGTAAGGTTACCTCGTAGTTCATATCATTGCAGATTTTTGCCATTGTTGTGCTGTCCACTCCGCCTGAAAATGCGAATCCGATTTTTTTGTCCAATACAGTTTGCGATATTGCCGTCTTGATTTTTTCTAGTAACACATTCAATTGTGGCATTTGACTACACACATAAAATTATTAATTTAAGTTAGACTGATCTTAATTGTGCGACCTGAAAAGCTTTCAGATGAACAGATAAAAGAAGAGCTAAGAAATCTCCCAGGCTGGTTGTTGCAGAACGGCAAATTGCATAAAGAATATGTCTTTAAGGACTTTGTCGAGGCGTTTTCCTTTATGACAAAGGCTGCTTTGCATGCGGAGACTATGAATCATCATCCAGAATGGTTCAACGTGTATAACAAGCTCAAAGTAGACCTAATGACGCATGATGTAGGAGGTATAACCTCAAACGATATTGCCCTTGCAAAGGCATTTGATTCTTTGAAGTAAAAATCCCAATGATCACACTATTTCAATTTATATACGGAATAAAGAGCATTTTTGCAAATGGTAACAGAACCCGTAATCGTAGATTCCGATTTTAGGTACATCGACAAAAAAGGCACGCTGCTCAAGTCAAGAACAGAGCTGTCAGTATCCCAAATGCTGTCTTTTTTGGGAATCGACTACCACTACCAACATACAGTCACCCTGCCAGATGGAAAATCTGTTGTAATTGATTTTAAAACAGAAGACGGAAAGCTGATTGAAGTAATAGATTCCGATGCAGATATTGAGAATTATAGGCTCGTAAAAAAATTCAGCCAAGACGTCAAAATAATGGCAATAGGCCAGCCCAGATTTGCAGCAAAGATAAAGGAGTTAGACGATGTAGTGTACTATGACACAAAAGATGCGCAAAGCGGTTCCATATTCATAGAAGATCCCTCCTTTGCTTTTGATTATGCGCATATTTTGCCGCTTGTTGAAAAGTGTTCTATTTTGCACGGCCACACATCAAACGTTTTAGTTGAGATGGTGGGAGACATGAAAAACAATTTGCTAATTGATTTTGGCGAGGCAAAGAAGATAATCAAAGACACGATTTCTATTTTAGATCACAAATTCTTTATCAACAACAAGTACCTAAAAGGCGAGGATCAGACACACTATCGAATCGCCTTTGAGGGACCTCGTGGCACCTTTGATATGCAAGTACCAAAAGACACCACCTATCTACTTGAGGGCGAGGCAACCGTGGAAAATCTGTCAACTGAGATAATCAAGCTCCTTGTACCAAAGCTTCCAAAGAACATAGAGGCAGTAGGGGTGTATATCTACGAAGGCTACAATAAAGGAGCACACCTCATATCAAAGATCTCAAAATCCTAGGACATGGAACCAAAGATCAAAGAGACGGCATGGAATCCCGAGCTTGAAGCAAGGATCTTACAACAATGGCAGGACGCTCACCTCTATGATTTTACACCTCAGGACAAGAATTTTGTAATAGATACGCCACCCCCCTATCCTTCTGGCAGACCTTGGCACATTGGTGCCGCAGCTCATTATTCTCAAATAGACATGATTGCAAGGACCGCAAGAATGGCAGGCCACAATGTCTACTTTCCAATAGGAATCGACAGGAACGGCCTTCCAGTTGAGCTTTACACAGAAAAAAAGCACAACATACGAATGCAGGAGACTGAGCGTGCCAAATTCTTGGAGCTGTGTAAAAACTCTCTTGATGATTTGGAAGCAGAGATGATCCAGATAATGAAGAGCCTTGGACTTTCTGCAGACTTTGCCAACTACTACAGAACCGATTCCGAAGAGTACAGAATACTCACCCAGTCAACATTCATCGAGCTGTGGAAAAAAGGAGTCATATACAAGGCGACACGGCCAAACAACTACGACTGGGTCTCAGGAACCACCATTGCAGATGCAGAGATCCTCTACCAAGACATCCAGACAAAGTTGGTATACATGAAATTCAGAATAAAGGATTCCGACAAGACCGTAATTATTGCCAGCACTAGGCCCGAGCTTTTGTGTGCATGCCAGACAGTCATTGTGAATCCAGATGATGAGAGGTACAAAGAATTTGTGGGAAAAAAGATCATAGTTCCGCTGATCAACAGAGAAGTCACAATCAGGGCTCATCACTCTGCACAGATGGAGTTTGGGTCTGGAGCAGTCATGGTGTGCAGCTATGGTGATCAAAACGATGTTGCGTTGTTCCGCGAGCTAAAACTTGATGAGATTGTCGCAATAGGAGTGAATGGTTTGATGACGGAGGCCGCAGGTAAGTACGCTGGCCTCAAGGTAAAACAAGCCAGAACCCAAATAATTGAAGACTTGAAGAATGCAGGTCTGGTAGAAAAAATCGAAGAAATTACGCACCGCACGCCTGTTTCTGAGCGCAGTAAAATACCAATTGAGATAATACCAATGGAGGAATATTACGTAAGGCAGGTTGACGCAGTAGAAAAAATCAGAGAGATTGGCAAAAAAATCAAGTTCTATCCTGAGATGCACAGACAGATTCTGATGAACTGGCTTGATTCCATTACGATTGACTGGCCCATATCCCGCAGAAGGTTTTACGGAACCGAGATCCCAATATGGTACTGCAAAAACTGCTCTGAACCCCATGTGCCAGAGCCCGGAAAATATTACAGGCCGTGGAAGGACAAAGCACCATTTGACAAGTGCAGTAAATGTGGTAATGCGGAGTTCGTAGGTGAAGAACGTACCTTTGACACGTGGATGGACTCTAGCGTCTCGCCACTATTCATCTCAAAATACAAAAAAGAAGAAGAATTTTTCAAAAGAACATACCCCTCAACCCTGCGTCCACAAGCAAAAGACATTGTGCGAACGTGGTTATACTATACTATTTTGAGATGCGAGCAGCTTACAGGAAAGGCGCCATGGTCTGAGGCCTGGATAATGGGATACGGCCTTGACGAAAAAGGAATGAAGATGAGCAAAAGTAAGGGAAATGTCATAGACCCACTTCCCGTAATTCAAAAGTTTGGCGCAGACACTTTTAGATTCTGGAGTGCAAGCGAGATAAATCACGGATATGACTTTAGATGCTCAGAGCAGAAAATAGAAGCAACAAAAAAGTTTCTCACAAAGCTTTGGAATATTTCAAGATTCATCTCAAGTTACCCTGTTGTGCAAAAAGCAGAGCCAACTCTGACTGATGCGTGGATTCTGTCTGAGCTTGACAACCTAATAAAAGAATGCAAGAAAGGGTATTCAGAGTATAACTTTTTTGTGCCTGCAATAGCAATACGTGAGTTTACGTGGAATGTCTTTGCTGCGCATTATATTGAGATGGTAAAGGCGCGAGCGTACGGAGAAGGCTTTACAGAAGATGAAAAAAATGCAGCAATTTACACGCTACACAAAGTGCTTTCCACCATTTTGCTCCTGCTTGCCCCAATTACACCATTTATCACGGACTTTTTGTGGCAGACCCTGTACTCAAAGGAAACCATACACAAACAGATCCATCCAGAGCCAGAGAATCTGCAGGACATGAGCAAGTACACAAAAGAGATCACCGATTTTAACTCTCAAGTATGGAATGAGAAAAAGTCAAAGGGGTTTTCACTAAAAGACCCTATTTCAATAGATGTACCAGAATCATTAAAACCATTTGAAAAAGATCTAATTCAGATGCATCAATTAGAAACCAAATAAAAAGAAATTTGTATCAACTTGAAAGCCCAAAAGCATCCTTCAAGGTACAACATGACACTATCACACTTGCGGCAACAGGAACCATAGGCCCAAGATCCGATTGCCTAGCAACTGGATTGGGCATTACGGCACTAATCGATACTGAAGTAATTCCATAAACTTTTTTTTCTTTTAGATAAACTTGAGAACGTGATATTTCAGGGCATAAACAAGTCTTTACCTGTCT
>JBFLWI010000074.1:0-5451 GCA_040757675.1 Thermoproteota archaeon
TGTCATCTTTAGTATGACTTTTTCGCCTATGCCCCAAATCTCAGACTTTGGCAAAATTCTTGTATGCATCACGCCGTCTGCAATCTCAATTGATTGGAGCTCGTTTGTTTCGTTATCCTTGACAAGTCTCTTTACTTTTCCTATCTTGTGGCCGTCTATGTCTACCACTTCAACGTCGGTTCTAATAGGAGGCCTGCTTAACAAGAGCGTCTCTTCTGTGAATTTGTCTATGTATTCGGTTGGCAAGTAGTAATCCTTGTGGAATCCCTGATGTATTGTGACCCCAGCTACATTAAGCGTTTTTGAGTTAATGTGAATGTGTTTTACTTTGCCGTACTCGATGCCTTCTCTATCTACTACCTTTTTGCCTCTGAATTCATCGGCTGTACACAGATTTGGTGCCATTCCTTCGAGTGTTGTTGCCATGAGCTGTTTTTCTGGAACGGTTTATGGAAGGTAAAAATTACAATTTTCAATCAATGGGGTTAAATTACTTGACTTTTTTTGAAGTTGCGTGAAAAATAGTGCCTTCAAGGCTGCCTTAACTACCAAGGGAAGGAAGACTGGCAAGGAGCACACTGTGTTGCTTCGTGCCGTTGCGTATGGTGGAAAAATCTATTTTTCACGAAGGAATCAAAATTCCGACTGGTTAAAGAACGCCATTACGAACCCCAAAGTTACGGTATCAATTGATGGCAAAACACATTCGGGTATCGCATCGCTCGTAACAGACCAAACACTTGCAAAAAAGATCTCTGAGCTGAAATATCCTGGCGAGGAACGCGCCCAAGACGTCCGTATTGTGTTGCAAGTAGAACTAGACATTTAGTTATATTATATGGATAATCGTGGTGACTCCACGTTTTTCTGTTTCCACTCCATTTTCCATCTCTGCAACAGATATGGTAAATGATATCAGGTCACGTTGTTGTGTATTCGTTGCGTCTAAAGAAAGGTGTATGTCCATCATTTCAAATTCCTCTTGTGGTAGCGCAGTTTCATCTATGAATGCTTTTGACGTTGATTCGATTCGAAATTGTTGCCCTTTATAATGCTCAATTAGTTTGGTTCTTCTTCCATTTCTGCCTACTGCCTTTACATTAATGTCAATTATTTGAGGTTTTGAGCTCGTATATCCTGCTTGTTTGTTGACAAACACCCCAAGCTGAAAAGGCTGTCCTGCAGTAGATTCCGCCATTTTTTGTATACCGTCATTCATTACGACGTCTACTCCTTTGATGGTTTGCGCAATTTTGGCAATCCATTCATTTGTCCTCTGAACTACGGCAGCAATTCTTTCACGTCTTTTTTTGTCTTCGTCTGGTGGAAGCTGATATCTGTCAACCCATGCCAGATAGTCCTTTGATATATCCTCGATGAAGTTTATACAAGTAACTTTGTAGTCGTCGACGCTGCTTGCACGCTCAGAACTCTCATCTATTCTCATTCCGTCGTAATCCGCAGGCATTGCCATGTTCATAATTACAAAATGCCTGTAAAAAACCTGCTTGGTTTGCAAATCAATGAAATATAACTCTAAAAAATTAAAAACAGTCGTGAGTTTTTCTGACATTACTACCAAGCTGCAAGCAGAGCTCAAATCCAATTTGCCACAGATCCGATTTTTGTTGAAGAAAAACCCTGCTATGGCATACACTAAAATCACTGAGATAGGGTTTGACGTGGGAAAAAAATACAACATACAATTGCTGGTCAACTTTCCACAGCAAAACAAGATAAATGAGTTTGATTTTTACGGAAAACGAGATCTCTCCATAATTGTAGATAGACAAAAAAAGAATTTCCCAATTCCGCGTTCCACCATCAAAGAAAAAGCAAAAGAAGTTTTAGGCAATGTCCAAGTCGACGATGCTTACATGTATGAGGGAAAAGAAGGTGTGAGGGTGACGTTTGAGAATGGCCGCATCGACATCCTGCCACACTCACTTCATATTTGGTGCGTATTTGATGAGAGGGTTACCAATTATTGTGATTGGCTTTTGTCAAATGTCTATCAGCTTAATTCAAGGCCGGTAAGCTCGTAGGAATACTCCAACACACCATCGAGATTATAATATTCTGACCTTAGTGGTAATGGTATATTGTCTGCAACCAAAAAATAGTTCTCGACATCGTTCACTTTGTATGATATTTTGTATGTTTTGAGCTGTCCAAATTCAAATGTTTCGTCTTTGTAATCAGTAATTTTCATCTTGGGTGTGAATTTGCCGATATATGTGGTGCCCCATTCTGCACCCACCACAAGGTATTTTGGTTCCACAACCGTATCACGCACAGATAGAACTGTTTTATCTAAAGTGTCGACGTAAGGCTTGATTTGTTCTGGCACATCTATGAACACGTATGCTTTTCCAATCTTGAGTGTTTCATCAAAATGCTGCCCAGCACTGTCATCAATTATTAGTTGTACTTGCTGTTCGTCCCCAACCCGCTCTAAAAATTTCATCTTTACTGTAAAGTCCATGTCGGCGGTCTTGACGGCATATTGTAATGTTGGTTTTGCTTCGGCGCCTTTTCCAACATGCCACTGACTTGCGAATCGTGGGATCACATTTTGTTCTGAGCCGGGAAGTCCAGTTAGTAATGGATATGCAAGTCCTATGGCTGCGGCTCCAAGCATTATGGCTAATGGTACTACGATTATTTTGCGAACCAAGACAGATAGGTAAGTTTAGGACCTTAATTTGATAATTCCGTTCGAAATCAAATACTGAATGCCGCCGACGAAGTCCTTGTCGCCTATTGTGCCGTCTGCCCACCAGCCCGCATTTCTTTTGATCCAGTCTGGAATTACATTGCTTCCGCTGCCGGCGCCAGATGATGTTGATGGTATCTTGATGATTTTCTGGTTAATTAGATACTGTAGTCCCTGAACAAAGTCGTTGTCGCCTATTGTGCCGTCTGCCCACCAGCCCGCATTTCTTTTGATCCAGTCTGGAATTACTATTTGTGGTGGTGGAGGCGTGGTTGTTGCACCGTTTCCTGGTTGCACATCCACATCAAAGGTGATGTAACCTGCCTTTTCCGGGTTTGGTGACGCCGTCTCCGGTCCAGTCCCGTATACAAATACTGCATACTTGGTCATGCCCGATTCTTTTATCAATATATCACGTCGTACCTGCCCCGAGGTTGTAAATAGGGCGTTTCGTTTTTCCTCATCTGCAAGAGACCTTGTAGGCTGAAGCCCTTCGGTCGTCTGCTGCACCACTAAAAAGTCATAATGAATCTCGTTTTCGAACTCTTCTTGGTTGACCATCCTCTTAAAGTCTATAATCACAGCCATGCTACATCCTTGCTTTGGTTTTGGTGGTGCATACTTTACATTTACAATCATAGAGTTGGTGTTCGTTCCCTTGGTGATTGCCACGAACTCGTCTGTGTTAGTTGGACAGTTTAATGCGGCCTGTGCCTCTTCTGTGCTCTTTACGCTTGCGAAGGGGTTGGTCTTTAGATTTTTCTGATAATCTAACAGCTCAAATCTATACTCTTGTGGCGGAACACCTTCTGCCACATGAGCATAAGTGTCTGCTTTTACCGGGAATGGAAACTCGTCCACAACCCAGACTCTGTTGAGCTTTCCACCAGTCTTCCACGTTATCAAAACTGTGTCGTATATGCCATCCGGTACTGCGATTTTTTCTTCTGCAGTAGGTATAATCTGTTCTCCACCTATGTTTCCTATTTTGCCCCAAGACGGCATGCTAAACTGTTTTGGTCCCTTTCCTGTCAGGCTCCCAGTATCTGCTGTAGCATATGCTGAAAGCCAGGCTATGGATGATTTGAATGGGCCGCGGTAGGGGGAGAGATTTTGAGTGCTGCTTGTTGGTTCCGGTGCGACTTTGCCGACGTTCATAGTTCCTTTGATGACTTTGGGCCCATCATACACTACGACTTGGAGCTTCCACTGGTCTTCTGTTCCCACTTTCTGATCAGACTCAACCCAAAAATCGATCCTAAATGGAGAACAGTCTTTGTAATCAATGTGACATAAAGAATAACTAAACATATCACCTACTTTGAGTCCCTCACCCACATACCAAGAACCAGGCTTGTTGACTCCCCCACCCTGAAATTGCGCAAATGCAGTATGCGAAAACGTAGAGGTGATGATTGAAATTGCAAGAATTGCTACTATAACAGTCTTCAACCAGCTATAATTCTCGCTGATCCCTAGTTAAAGGTTATTCATATAAGCTACGCAAATATAGAGGCGCTCTAAATTTTCAGATAGAATGTGCGACTGCGCCAAAGTTCACATGTATGAGGTAGAATACAAGCTGTCTGGAATGATCGTGGTGCCGACTCACAAAAACTGTGGAAACGCACTAAGCGAAACCCAGCTTGACAAGTTCCAAAAAGAATTGGTAAAATCTTGGGGTTTGGATCCGGAAGACGAAAGTCTCATTTAGTTGATTTAAAAAATAAAACAAAAAGTAGGTTAAGCTTTGTTTATCTTAACTCAGCGACAGCTTCCTTACAAATGGAAGACTTGCATTTACAATCTGCGCTGCAAAGGCAATGTCCCTGCATTTCGCAATCGCATTGAAATTCAGGATCACCGCTATCTGCTTCGCAACCGCAAGCTTGATCTACCATATGAAATGGATCATCTAACATGGTTTTAAAGGTTCTCTAGATTGCGTTGAAAACAGACTCTAGGCGTAGTTTTGAATGGAAGCATTCATGTCGTTTGCAAGTTTGTGGAGGTCCTTGCTCTGCTGGTCGAGTTTTGTTTGGTCGCGTTCCAGATCGAGGCCTGTCTTGAGAATGTGTATGAGATCCGGTCGCTTGTGTATAGTCTCCGATGTTGAGAGTACGTTGGCTTTGTTGACATAGCCGAGGTAAAAGTAACAGTCGGACAATAACGAGTTGTTCACAAGGTATTCGTATTTTTTCTGGATGATTTGGGAATGGCCATTTTCCTCGATCATGTCAGAGAAACCAATTGTTGATTTTGCCATCCGCTCAAGAAGCGACGGGGTTGCACGTTCAAGGCCGATTATTTCTGCAACCTTCAAGAAAGACTCGTTAATCTTGCTTTTCTCTGATTTGCGGATGAACTCAAGCATGTGTGTTGGACTCCGCATTTTTGAGTTGAGGAGAACTAGTGCGTCACACACAAGATATGCAGCACATTTGAGCCATACTGCCGCAAACGGATCTACGTCCACTCCTTGCTTTGCCTTTGTCGTGTAATATGTTGCATCCACAAGACATTCTTTGATGGTCGAAGCTCGAATTTTTTCTTTTTTTTCTTTTATTTTTGATAGAAATATTCCAAGGCTCCAGTCGTTGTCAGATAGTATCATCATGTTTTCGTATTTTTGCAAAATGCTTGAATCGGATTCATCTAATGTGCCGTGATGGATTCTTACCATAATGTCGTCAATTTGGCGAACTAGGTCTTTCTGATTTGTCCCATCAAATACC
>JBFLWI010000075.1:0-5089 GCA_040757675.1 Thermoproteota archaeon
GAAGTTTTGGGTATTTTCTTTAAAAGAATTATTGGATATACTCGATGGGCGTCATTCTATTACTGTGAAGAGATTGGAATCAAAAGGTCATAGACCGATATCTGCCTTTGATCTTGGTAAAACTATTCTGTCAAAATAATTTCCAACAAAACACACTTTTTCAAACTTTGTAGACGCCGTCTATTTTTGTGCCTGCGGGAGGGGCATTCTATTTTTTAAAAAAACTCTAGTCTTTTATTGATTTTTTAATTTCCCAATATTTGTCCGAAATGTAGTGAAGGTTCTCTATTGCTACGCCTTTTGACATTGTTTCTAGTTCCTTGCTTGAGACAAGTGCTCTCCCAACAGCAAGAAATTTTTTTTGCGATTCTTCCACTATGCAGACTAGATCACCCTTCTCAAATTTCGTAAAGTTGCGTATTCCAGGCCTCATGACGTTTGCACCATTGCACATGAACTTGACTGCACCCATGTCAACTGTGACACTTGGAAATTTCTGCAGTGTTACAACATCGCTCAAAAATGGCAGGTATGTGTCTGCAATCTTTAGTATGGTGAGGCCTTCGCCAACTATGATGCTTGAGGCATCGTCTATTTGGTAAATCTTGAGGTTTTTGATTTTTGGGAGCTCAAATTTCCACTGCTTTGTAATCTCTTTGAGCACGTCTGCAGTGTCTGATTTGGAAATTAAATTTGACTTCAATCCCTGATTATTTCCTGACGAATGTCAAGCAAGTCGCGCAGTATTGCACTGGCAGTTTCTGTACCACCGGCTCCTCTTCCGATGATGGTCTGGGTTCCAGAGTGCTCTGAAGTAAACGAGATTGCATTTAAGGTACCATTGACGCAAAGCGGGTCGTCGACTGGGACTTCGCGTGGTGCTACTACTAAGTCCTTGTTACAGGAAGCGATGAGCTTTATTGCTGCTTTTTTCCTTGCGGCATTTTTTATGTCTGCAGAGGTGACTTTGCGAATTCCTGTTCTTTTTATGTCGGGCATTGTCACCTTCATGCCCATGATCCAGTTTGCCAAAATTACAAGCTTGGCCGCTGCATCGTAGCCATCCAAATCGAGTGACTCATCTGCTTCCACGTATCCTTTGGATTTTGCATCTTTTAGTGCTGCAGCAAAACTCATGCCTTTTGCCATGTTTGTTAGTATGTAGTTTGTCGTACCGTTTAGTATGCCAGCAAATGATATGATCTGTTCGCCCCTCAGACTATTTTTCGCATAATCTAAAATCGGTGTTCCACCACCAACGGTTCCACTAAACCTGAGCAAGACGTGGTTGTACGTTGCAAGCTCCATAAGAGATGGAAAGGCAAGAGCAAGAGGCCCTTTGTTGACAGTAATCACATGCATGCCTTTTTTCATTGCTGCGATGATGTGTGACATACCAGGTTCTGCGTCTTTGTAGTTGCTTGCAGTGGTTTCTATGAGCACATCTGCGTCCACATTATTGATTATGTCTAGGCCTTTCAATTTTCTTTTAGAATCAGAGTATTTTCTTACAGTACCATACTTCTTTTTTATATCGACTAGTTTGTTCAAGTCGAGGCCGGATGATTCTATGATCCCGCCCTTAGTATCAAAAACACCAACTATTCTTGGCATCATGCCGTACTTGGCGTACAGATCGTCTGATCTTGAAACAAGTAGTTTTGCCAAACTCTGTGCTACTGTGCCAAAACCGCAAACTACTAGGCGCAAATCTCTCTACTCCCATTTGTGACAAACATACCAAAAGACGTGTTCAAATCCTGATTTATTAATTGATGGTTAACAAAACCGGTTAACTTGCGTCTTTGTCAAGCTTCAATGAAATCGAGTTGATGCAGAAGCGGTTTCCAGTAGGTGCAGGCCCGTCTCCAAATACATGTCCTAAATGAGAATCACACTTTGCACACATTACCTCGGTTCTGTGCATGCCAAAACTAGTGTCTGTCTCATACTTGAGGCTTCGTTCATGAATTGGCTCTAAAAAGCTAGGCCAGCCTGTACCTGAATCAAATTTTGCTTTTGAGCTAAATAACTCGTTGCCGCAACACGTGCAACGGTATATTCCGTTGTCTTTGCAGTAAGTATATTTGCCAGTAAATGGCGGCTCGGTTGCTTTTCTGCGACATACCTCGTACTCATCTGGTGCGAGAATATTCCTCCATTCATTATCTGTTTTTTCAATCCTTTCGTCTGTCATACCTGTATTCATTCAATGTTGTATTAGAGCATTGTTCAATTTAGCGGCTGCTTTTTCTTTTTTCCTCAATTCTTTTTTCGGATTCAAATCTTTCGAGTTCATAAGATTTGAGATCGACAAATTTGATTATGCGGGATAGATTCGGATGAACTTTTTGTATTGCGAGGAACATTTTCTGTGCTACCTGCCTGTAGTCTGTGTGACCCTGTGGAATGGTTCTCAACTCAATGAGATGTGACGCCTCACGCAAATTCAGATTCATAAAGAATGGATAATTATACGCAAAATTCACAACATATTGGGCCTCTTGAGGGTATTTTGTCCTCATCGAATCAAAGACTTGTTTTGATGTTTTCATGCATTCTTTGAAGTCCTTCTCAATTCCCAACTGGATTATCTCGTTTGGAACAGAATAATTATGGTCAGTCGTGAGCAGTTGTCGTTCCAAGGTTAACACTCTGTGTCTGTGCAGGTCTCTGAACATACCAAAATTACCCACAATGTCAAAAGTGTATTGCGTCATCTCAAATGCTCTCGGTGGTCTCTGTCTTCGGTTTTGCCTAATCTTTGTAAATGAGTTCACAATTTCGATTTTTGCCTTTAGGTCCATCTTTTTCACCTGTGCTAATACTTCTTGGTAAGGCATAGTTTGATGTTCGTACAAAACCGCCGCAATTATCTTGTCTAGCGCCTTTGATTCCTTCTCATAATCTACAAGTTTTACCTGCGCACCGCTTGATTTTGAAGTGGGTTTGCACTTTTTTGCCAACATTGTCGCAGTATGTCGTACAGTTTTGAGGTAATTCTGCATGGCAACGCCATATTTGTCGTCTGAGCGCCTCACAAAGGAACGAATGGTCGTATCTAACTCGTGTTTGATTTTTCGTGCTAATTCTTGCTCTTCTGCAAGGCCTGAGCTGAACAAAATCGTCAAAAGATACTCAAAGGCACGACCGTTCCCAGTGACACCTACGTTTGTAAGAGTTGATGCAGGCAGTAGGCCACGCAAGACGTCTAGCGCTTTTGCCTTTGTCGTTGCGTTGTAAATCATCGTGGCTGACTTGATGTCATCTTGTGACTTGAGATTCGAAAAAAGGACATCGGAGCCGGATTCGGAATCTTTGAACTTGAGTCTTTCGATTGGTTCTTTTTCGCGTACAAAATTGATCATAGGTTGTATGTTTTTTGAATAAATCTCAAAATCCAGATTACAACTTTGTATGTATGCATCTGCAAATCTTGAATTCATGATGGTGGGTTCACGATAGAATTTGAATTGGCCGTTTACTTTTTTGTCCCATGCAACATAACGTGATGATTTTTCTAAATAAGACAGCCCAATTCTTCTGTCCTCGATTTTCTTTACTGCGATATTTGATATTCCTTCAATTGCGATCTGTGCAATGCCAAGTTCCGCGACAGAGTCATCTCCATATTCTATTAACACTTTGTTGTAAAATTCTTCACCACGATTCTCATTTGACAAGAACTCATCAAGAAAAACACGCCTCATGCTTTTGTCGGTCCTGCTATACCTTGACATGAGTGCGCCCCGATCCACTTGGCGGGGTGTGATTATTGCAAATACGGAATCATCAACATTTGAGAAATGTTTTAGCAAAATTTCTTTTTCCGAATCGGTATATTCATCAGCCAAGACACAAAAACTGAATTGGGCTAAAATATACTACTTTCGCTTTATTTGAATTAGATCCTGTGTTGACGATCTACCTTTTGCTTGCCAACGCAGCAGTACTTCTTTGAGTGCGTTTGCGTCGCTTTCGTTTTCCGTGTATAAGAGCATCGTAATCCAGTGTCCATTTCCAGCTCTTCCGCCAACCGAATTCATCCAAAAGTCCGTTGGCAGGTTTTTCATTGCCTTGTTGTTTGGATCCCGACTTAGCTCTATCCAGCGTTTTGAGACAAAATGCAGTATCTGGTCAAGGCCGTCTTTGTCGATCACAATGATGGTTCTATGGCTTGAATTTTAAAAATTGCGAAATTTTTTGTTAAATTGTTCTTACCAAAACTAGAAAGCTTGTTAACATTTTGTCGGTTATATAAAACGCAACACATTCAGTAATGAATAAGGACGAAATAGAGATTATCGGCAAGCAAGTCAAAGACATGTATGGCACCCAGATGGGCAAAGTTATTGGTACGATAACAGACATCGACGGTTCCATACAGACTGTGGGGGTTGACTGCGGCCTTCAAGGGCTGGTTCAAATCCCATTTGAGCAATTAGTTGTTCAAGGCGACGTCGTAATCTTTATACCAAAATGGAGACTCGACGCACAACGCTTCCTAAGAGAGAAAGGTCTAACGTTAAGACGACTCAAGGCGTTAATCGATATAGTTTCTGAAAACGACGAAATGAGAGAGGACGCAGAAATAATACACGAAAAATACAAGTCAAAACTTTTGACACTGGAAGAATCAGAAAAAGAAATTACTACAAAGCTAGCCGCACGTCTAGAGGAACTGAACACGCAGATGAAAACCGTCAAGACACTACTGTTTGACGCTAAAGTTCAGTACAAGAGCAATGAGATCACTGACTCCAAGTATGACTTGATAAAGACACACACAGGCGAGATAATAGAGCACATCGACCACGAAAAGGCAGAGATTCTAAACATCCAGCGAAGGATTGCTGATCTGTCCCTGGAAGGGGTGCACACAGACGTTAACCAAAAAGAACAGATCCAACAATCAGCTGTATCCTATCTTGTGGCCAACACTAACTCTGGTCAACAAGTCGAGACTCCAACAAATGCGCCTTCTCCACCAAACACCACTTCAGAATCCTCTGACAATGGCACTCAGACAAGCACGCCACAGGCCGAACCAACAACTGCGAGCACTTTCCCGGCCGGACAAAATAAGGTA
>JBFLWI010000076.1:0-5011 GCA_040757675.1 Thermoproteota archaeon
AAAATATGGAATTGGTGAGGGGAAGGTCGAAGAGCTCAAAGAACTCGTGGCCAAGATAAGGCCGGACGTCATAATTTATGACGAGGTGCTCAAGCCGAGTCAGAGCTACAACCTAGCATCAAAGCTGAAAATAAACATACTCGATCGCGAGTCTCTGATTTTAGAAATATTTGAAAAAAGATCGTCAAGCTACGAGTCGCACCTTCAGATCAAACTAGCACAGCTCCGATATGAAATGTCCAGAGCAAAAGAAAAGGTCCGACTCGCAAAGATGGGAGAGCAGCCAGGTTTTATGGGAATTGGCATGTACGAAGTCGACACATACTACAACGACATCCAAAACAGAATGAAGAGTGTAAAATTAAAGCTTGCAAAGACTGGAAAGCAGAGGGCCCTACACAGAGAAGCGAGGAGACGAGTAGGTCTCAAAACGATTTCGCTTGCAGGTTACACATCTGCTGGCAAGACCACACTGTTTAACACCCTAACTGGCGAAACCAAGGAAGAAAGTCCCGAGCTGTTTACGACACTTTCTACTACTACAAGAAAGATCCTAATCGACAAAAAGCCTGTGCTAATATCAGACACTGTTGGTTTTATCAGCAAGCTTCCTGCTTACATGATTGAGGCCTTCAAGTCCACACTGGAGGAGCTGCGGTACGCAGACGTTGTAGTCGTCGTAGTTGACGTAAGTGATTCTGAGCTGGAACTAAAGAAAAAGTTTCGAAGTTGCCTCAAAACACTATCTGATCTTGACGTAGACCAAGAACGTGTCATTTTTGCGCTCAACAAATCCGATTTAATAAGCCCCGAAGACATTGTCAGAAGGGCCGAACTTGTAGGCATTGGTGAAAGTAAAAAATGGGTTCCAATATCTGCAGTTACTGGAGAAAACATCTCAAAGCTGCTTGAGCTCATAAGCAGGATGCTTGAGACATCAAAGCAGCAAATAAAAGAGATCTCGCCAAAACAAGATCTGGCAAAATTCTATGAAGAAGATTGAAGTGCTAAGAATCGGCCAACGACTCGTCAGAGATGACAGGGTTACTACCCATGTAGCGCTTGTCGCAAGAGCATTTGGTGCATCAAAGATATTCATGAACGAGGTAAACCCAGAAATCAAATACACGCTAGAGAAGGTGAACCGGTCTTGGGGTGGGGGATTTGAGTTAGAGTTCATCGACGACTGGAAAAAGATCCTAAGAACAAAGAAAAAATCCGCAAAGATCGTCCACCTTACGATGTATGGTGAAAACGTAAACGACGTACAAGAAAAGCTGAGAAATGAAGACGAGATTCTAGTTGTCGTGGGTGCAGAAAAAGTTCCACGTGAAGTCTACGACTATGCAGATTATAACGTTGCAGTAGGAAACCAGCCACACTCCGAAATCAGTGCGCTTGCAATAGTTTTGGATAGGATTCAAAATGGAAAACAGTTTGATGTCAAGTACAGCAACGCAAGACTGGAGATAGTCCCAAGCAAGAAAGGCAAAAAAGTCATAGCAAAAAGCGATTGATTAATTATAGCCAAAACTCAACCAGAGTTATTGGTCGAGTCATACGAAGATCCATTTGTTAGGATCGCCGCAATGATTGGAGGCGACGAATATCTCAAAGTAGCTCGCGCGCTGCTCAAAGCAGAAGACGCGACCGACGAAGAGATTGCCAGTTCAACTGGGCTTCGAATAAACATGGTAAGAAAGGTGCTCTACGACCTTTTTGGAAAGGCCCTCATCACGGGAATCCGCGTAAAGGACGAACGAAAGGGCTGGTTTGTCTACAGGTGGCGCTCAAGAAAGGACGAAGTAGAGAACTTTATCGAAAACCAGAAAAAAAAGATTGCAGACAGACTCCAACAAAGACTCGATTATGAGAACTCGTCTCAGTTTTACCACTGCGGCAACGAGGACTGCCCGAGAATCACCTTTGAGACAGCACTTGAGATGTTCTTCAAATGTCCAAGGTGCGGCGGCGTCGTAAATCTCAAGAAAAATGACAAGCTCAAAAAGGCACTAGAGTCAAAAATCACCGAGATAAGAAACGACATGCGTCGTCATCTGTGATAGTATAACACAATTTCACCATCATGCCGAACAGCTTTTCTCAGCTTTAGTTTCATAGAATTGGCGATCTTTGCAAATCCTGTCCCCTCCACCAGAGTGGTCGCAGATATGCCACCAACCAGACGTGGTGATATCGTAACTATCACTTCGTCTACAAGCCCTTTGCTTACAAAGTCCCAGTTAGTTGTTCCCCCACCTTCAAGCAAGATGGTCCTAATTCCTCGTTTGTAGAGAATCTTTAGAAGTTTTTTTATCTCGACTTTGTCTTTTCCGGCAGTTATTATCCTGACTGGATATTTTGCAAGATTTGAGATATTCTTCTTTGGTGCTTTTTTTGAGACCGCGATGATTGTAGGAATAAGCTGAGATGTTTTGATTATCTTTGAGCTTGTGAAAATTTCTGCGCGCGAATCAAGAATTATTCTGGTGGGATTTTTCCCCTTTGCATATCGTACCGTAAGTAGTGGATCGTCTTTTTTGACCGTGTTTTTTCCCACAAGTATTGCGTCGGCTCTGGCACGCAGTTTGTGCACGCGTATTTTGTCCTTCCTTGAGGATATCTCCGAGTCACCAGTCTTTGTGGCTATTTTGCCGTCAAGTGAGACTGCCGCACTCAGAATTATGTGCGGCCTAGATTTTGCCATGAACTATTTTGCCTCCAACCATGACTGCCCTTATTGTGGACTCGGATGCTCTGTGTACTATTGCAGCGTGCGGGTTGAGCATCGGCTCAAAATCAAGTGCGTGCTTGTCAAATAATATGCCATCTGCGACATACCCTGGCTCAATTGAGCCGATTTTTCTTCTAAGTAGCACGCCACCATTTACTGTTGCCATTTTCAGTATCTGTTTTGGATCAAGTCTTTTTTTGTGCAGCCCCATATGCACTTTCCATGTATAATCCATCTCCCTAAACATATCTGGCGAGTTTATCATGACGTTGTCTGTTCCGATTGCAACAGTACATCCGCTTTTTTGCATGGACACAAAGTCTGGAATTCCTTCTGCAAGCGATGCGTTTGCTCTTGGGCACACCACTATGCCGCGTGTCTTTTTTGCCGCCGCGTTCAGATCGGAGCCTGAGGCATACGTCATGTGCACCAGAAAGTGAGGCCTTGCAAGAAGAGCCCTGGCAGTCTCTGATCTTTTGGTCACCTCCTTTGAGACAGTGGAGCTTTCTTGTGTTTCCGCACTATGTATGGCCCGAATCTTTTTTGTCCTAGAGTATGTCCGCAAAACAGAATCGCTGTTTTCATTTGGCCCGCTGATGCCGATGCCGTCACAGTGTTTGAGGATTGATTCTAGTTCTTTTCTTCTTTCAGTCGGCAACGGTATGTTTTTTCTGATTTGATTTTTGTCTTGGTAATACTCTACTCTGCCAAGGATCACTCCTCGAATCGGCACCTCCTCCAACACCTTTCTTAACAACATTATGCCCTCAAGGCCGCCTTCTCGGAAATCAACGAAGGTAGTAATCCCTTTTTTGAGCATGGAGTAACAGGTGCTTTTCATAAAATTTGCAAGATGTTCAGAGCTTGAGCTGCTCAAAATTCTCTTTTTTGCGCCCAACATGGGATGTATCTTGCTGTCCACTGAGCCCTTTAGTGCCGCGTCTTTTCCTATGGAATCGCCTATGTGAGTGTGCATGTTTACAAAACCCGGCACAAGTAAAAGCCCTTGGCAGTCAACGCCACCCTTGCTGCCAGACTGTTTTACAAAAAGGCCGTTTGATGTCTGCAAGGTTGCAGATGGAATGTACTCTAGGTTTTTGCCGTACAGAACGCTGACATTTTTTAAAAGCATGACATTTCGTATATGGTTGGTTTTTCTTTTCCTGTCTTTCTGATTTCCCTAATTGTATCAAGTGAGTTGGTTGCAAGCTTGACTGCCTCCCTTGCGGTTCTTGCTGTCCCTATTCCGCAGTTGAGCGTGATTCCGAACTCTTTTTTTGCCAGCTCCAAGAATTCCTGTGAGTCTTTTTTTGCGTCAGAAGTGCCTACCACCATAAAGTTGTCCCCGCCCATAAAAAACGCAAGAGATTTTTTTGACATAAAAAAATCAGACATTGTTGCATACAGTTTGAAAATAATTGAGGAGATCTCGTAGGGAGATTTTGTTTTTCTTGTTGATGTGATGTCTTCCACATCAAAATGCATTATCGTTACTTTCTGATCTGCATCTCCATTGACAAATCCGTAGATTGTGTTTTCTTGATCCAAGACGACTGGCTTCATCTTTGCCTCGTACGCCTTCAGATTCGCATCAAACGGATTGTCTGCATGCCCAATTGACATAGACATTTTGAGGCTGGATGATTTTGACAAGTTTTGCTGAATTTCAATGTGATCTTCAAGTGTAAGGCCATTTGTGATCACAAAAAACTCGTCGAACCGATTGGAGAATACGAGGCAATTTTTCTCTGAGAAGAGTTTTTGCAGATCTCTGTACAGGTTTGCCTGCAGCATCTGCAACTCATGTTCCCTGTCTGAGCCAAGCGTCAACGTCCACGGCCCGTACTCTGTTATTTTCACTATGGTAAGCTGGATCATCGAATCTTTTCAAGCTCCTTTGACACCTTGAGAATTGCCTCTACTGCCCGCTCTGCCACAGGCCTGATTCGTGCATGTGCGTGTCTTTCTTGCATTCCAGGGCCGCTTATGCCAAGCGAGACCGGTTTTTGGTGCCTAATTGAGAGCTCAGTAAGCGCCCTGGCAGTCGCGTTCGCTATGGTTTCGTCGTGCTTTGTCTGCCCCTTTATGATGGCGCCAAGCGTGACTACACCATCTACGTCGTTTTTTTGCAAAAGGGCGTCAACTATCAGCGGCATGTCATAGGCCCCTGGAACTTTGCACGAATATTTGATATCCAGTTTGAGTGCCTTTGCCTTTTCTTGCGCCACCTGGAGCATTCTTGATGTTATCTCCTCGTTGAACTCCGCCGTGACTATT
>JBFLWI010000077.1:0-4992 GCA_040757675.1 Thermoproteota archaeon
GATTACCTTGACGCGTTAAGAAAGATCCAAAAAGCAAAGACCTTCTAGATAGGTTCTTATCCAAAACACAAAATGCCAATTTATGGCAAAGATAAAGAATAACTCGTATGTTTTGTTTTTTTATAATGATTCTAAAAAATGGCTAAACAAAATATCCAAAGATCAAGTATTGCACACCCACGTGGGTGTAATAAAGCACAAAGATGCAATTGGAAAGGAATTTGGGAGCAGAATCAGAACCAACAAGGACAAGTACGTCTACTTGCTTGAGCCAACCATACATGATTTTGTAATGAAAAGCCAGCACGGTACCCAGATTGTTTACCCAAAAGACCTAGGCTATATTGCAGCGAGGGCAGGTGTGCAAAGTGGGCAAACTGTGGTGGAGATAGGTACGGGTAGCGGCGCACTCACTACGTTTTTGGCAAGCCTCGTCAAACCACGCGGGCATGTATACACATTTGATGTAGAGCCGCAGTTCATGGAAATTGCCAAAAAAAACATCACCAAGGCAGGCATGCTCAAGTATGTCACCATGCACAATCTGGACATCAAAACGGCCAAAAAAATGCCACTCGCTGATGCAGATCTGGCAGTAGTGGATTTGGGGGATCCTTGGACTGTGGTGCCACAAGTGCGCAAGATGCTCAAGGGTAGTGGGGCGTTTGTAGCGATTTGTCCGACAATGAATCAGCTAGAAAAACTCACCGCCTCATTAGTCGAAAATGAGTTCACGGATATTGAGTGTAGTGAGCACATATTGAGGACAATTGAGGCACGAGAAGGAAAGACAAGACACTCCTTTTATGGCATTGGACATACTACCTACCTGGCGTTTGCAAGAAAGGCTTTCTACGACAGAAAGCAAACAGCCTAGGCTCAAGTGGCGTGTTTGTGCGTTGTGCACAGACACAATCTAATAGTCTTTTTATGCGTGCAACAAACTTAGACGTGATTTGCTGTCTCAATCCAAAAAGTCCGAAAAATCTGTAGTCACAGATCTGACCAGGGCGCGAAGAAACCTTGATAATTTTGGCACAATAAACCCAGAAAACCACATCACCAAAGCAGATTTGTTAAAGCTCGGAGTCGGAGATGACATACGCAAACTAAAAGCAATCCAGCGTGAAAAATTACTTGAGGATCTCTCATCACTTCTAAATGACAAAATTCGTGATTTAGAAAAACATGAGCAGGAACAAAAATGGAAAGAGACTGTCTTGCTAAGGCTCAACACTGAACTAGATGAAAAAATTGCACAGCTTGAGCACGCAAACAAACAACTTGCAGAGGAAAAAGCTCGCTCCGACGACCTAAACAAACAGTTACAAGAGACATTGTTAAAACTGCAAAAATCAGAAGAACAACTCAAACTCGAGAGAGATTGGTTGGCACAACAAGTCGAAACCAAATCAAAAGAGGTTCTCGAAACAATAAGAGAGATGATCAAGGATGCAGAAAAACAAGAAAATGACGCCTCAAGCAAACAGAAGAAAATTTAACCACACGTATTCTTTGTAAAAACAGTGGCACAAAAGTTACAAGCGACATTAATTAGGAAATTCATTCCACCACGAAAGCCTGATTCACACAAGGGTCAAAATGGCAAGGTTCTGGTAGTGGGTGGCAGCTACATGTATCACGGAGCACCTGTGCTTGCCTCACTTGCTGCACTGCGGTCAGGCGTTGATCTTGTTTACACTGCGGTTCCAAAAATAATTACTTCATCGGTGAGGGCCATTTCACCAAACTTGATTGTAATCCCACTAGTGGATGCCAAGCTGACGCGAGGGGCAGTAAACAAACTCTTAGGCCAAATTCCACCAGATCTCGACTCTGCAACAATAGGAATGGGTCTTGCTGTGGGCGACGAGGAAGCGCTTAAAATTTTGATAAATTCTCTTGTTTCGCAAGATGTCAGGCTTTCACTTGACGCAAGTGCGCTTGTGCACAACATACTTCCATTATTGCCTGACAAAAACATCGTATTGACGCCTCATGCAGGCGAATTCAAGTGGCTTTTCGGAGTAATGCCGCCTGCCTCAATAAAAGAAAGGGCAACAATTGTCACAAAATTTGCAAAAGACAATGCGGTGACGATTCTTCTAAAAGGAAGCACCGACGTCATATCCAACGGCAAACAAACTTTTGTTAACCCAAAAAATCTCGCAGCAATGACCGTTGGTGGCACAGGTGATGTTCTTTCTGGTCTGGTAGCTGGAATCTTGGCAAAGAATCGCAATTCGATCGAGTCGGCAGCAGCAGCAGCATACGTCAACGGGTTAGCAGGACGATTAGTGCAAAAAAAGAACGGCCTGCACATGATGTCAACTGACTTGATTGAAGCCATCCCGACAGTTATGAAACCATTTGACAAAGTGATACGATGAACAAAGTTCTCAGATATGTTGACAGGAACATGAGCAGACTGGTCTCGGATCTACAGACACTCATAAGGCAACCAAGTGTGTCTGCAAAAAATCAGGGAATTGAGCAATGCGCCACACTTGTCAGTCGGCTTCTCAAAAAATCTGGAATATCATCGGAGATTCTCAGACTCAAAGGCGTTGCGCCGCTTGTATATGGCGAAGTCAAGTCAAAAAAGAACCCAAACAAAACACTTCTCTTTTACAATCACTATGATGTCCAACCAGTTGAGCCTCTTGAATTGTGGGACGATGATCCATTTAGCGGCAAGGTCAAAGGCAACAAGATCTTTGGACGCGGTTCCGCAGATGACAAAGGCGAATTGATAACGAGAATAAAGGCAGTAGAGGCATTCTTAAAAGAGACTGGGGATGTGCCGTGCAACATCAAGTTTGTGATCGAAGGTGAGGAAGAAGTAGGAAGTACCAACATAGGCCGCTACCTTGAAAAATTCAAAAAAAAATTCGCATGTGATGCAGTGATCTGGGAGTTTGGCTACGTTGATTCAAAGAATCGACCAATCATTGGTCTTGGCATGAAAGGACTACTTTATGTGGAGCTGTCTGCAAAAGAGTCAATCAGGGATGCGCATTCTAGTCTTGCGGTAATAATAAAAAATCCAGCATGGCGCCTCATTGAAGCACTAAAAACACTACGTGATGGCTCAGGACGAATACTGATAAAAGACTGGTACAAGGAAGTCGTTCCTTTTACCAAATCCGATATCAAATTGCTTCAAAGAGAACCATTTGACGAAAGTGGCTTTAAGGCAGAATATGGCATACGTGAATTTGTAAATGCAAAAAAGGGGCTAGCTGTGAAAAAAGCACTTGCGGGTGACCCTACTTGTAATATAGCAGGCATTGTGTCGGGTTACACGATGGAAGGAGCAAAGACGGTGCTTCCGGCCTCAGCGCTTGTAAAAATTGATTTTAGGTTGGTGCCAAAAATGGATCCAAAAAGACAGCTTGCAAGGCTCAAAAAGCACCTCAGACAAAAAGGATTCTCCGACATCAAAGTAAAGGTATTCCACGGAGAGGCTGCAGCAAGAACCGATCCAAACGATCCGTTCGTGGCCCAAGTGCAAGATGCTGCAAAGAGATCCTTTGGGGATTACATCATCAATGTTTCAAATGCGGGTACTGGCCCCATGTACTCGTTTGTCAACATACTAAGGGCACCATGCATATCGATCGGCTCAACTTACATGTTCGCTCGAATTCACTCCCCAAATGAATTTGCGAGAATCGATCTACTCAAAAAAACGACAAAATGTATGTGCCTGATCATTGACAACTTTTCTAGGCACGCGTGATCAGGTTGAAAAGACTTTAATGCGTCTCAAAGGGAGGTTTGATCATGTCTATGTATATGCCTGGCGCAACTGCTGTGGGGATAACCTTTGACGGCGGAGTGGTTTTCGCAAGCGAAAAAAGAATCGCCTACGGAAACTTGTTGGTAAGCAAGACCACAAAGAAGACATTCCCCCTAACTGAAAAGGTGGGCGCCACCATAGCAGGACTTGTCGCAGACATGCAGATCTTGGTTTTACAGATAAAGGCACTTGCAAAAATCCGTAAAATGGAGCTAAAGCGTGACGTGCCTCCAAACTCAATAGCAAAAATGATGTCAAATCTGATGTATGAACGAAGATTCTTTCCACTTTTGACGCAGGTCATAGTAGGGGGCGTAGTTGACAAACCGGCAATATACACACTTGATCCTCTGGGTTCGGTTTTGCCGGATGACTATGCAGCAGTTGGAACAGGTGCAGAGATGGCACTTGGTGTCTTAGATCAACAGTACAAACCAGGGATGAAAGAAAAAGAGGCAGTAGACTTGGCAATAAAGTCTGTCAAAGCTGCAACGATGAGGGATTCGTTTTCTGGTGATGGAATAGATGTGTTGGTCATAACAAAAGAAGGCACAAAGGAATTTACAGAAAAACTCTAAAAATGCAATCCCCCCCTCCCTAAGCCAAAAAACCCGTGTTTTGCGAAGGAAATTGATCAGTGTCTAGGTATTGACGTACGGTATGATTTGTTGGAGAGAAGTTAAGAATCTGACATAATAATCAAATTTGTGTTTAAAGAGTTTGTAATAGAATGTAAAAGAAATCCGTTTTTCTGGTGGAGTGTGGCCATGTGGGGTTTGTTAACCCTAAGCGCATTTTCAATTTTTAATCATATTTTACAATGGGTTGTGATTTACCGACTATACATCATAATTCTTTTTGTGGCTGTGGCGCTTTTCATCATTATTACAATAACACCGCTTACGCAAGGTTTGAAAAAATTTTTCAAAGAGATATCGAAGATAAAAGCACTCTTTTTTGTAGCTACAATTTTTATGAGCATATATACTGATGCATTTTATTTCGTATCAGAACCAGTCATAATTTTCACTAAACTTGATTCTAGTACAATAAGAGATCAGAACGCCTTAGATTACATCATTAGCACCAAAACGCTGATTCAATTTCTTGCATTGCCATTTTTTCAAACAATTATGATTACTTTGACCAAAAGAGAATTGGAAAAACATGAATGCCAAACTTATGTTAGT
>JBFLWI010000078.1:0-4934 GCA_040757675.1 Thermoproteota archaeon
TTGCTTTGTGGAATGTGCAAATCGCCCTTTTGAGATCTGAGTGCTTACGGCTGCTACATGATCAGGCTCAAATGCGTGCTGTAATCCTATCGTGAGGCCGAGGCCCATGACAAATACTGGCGACAGATGGCCTATCTGTGATAATATCTCTTCCATGGTTCAGAATCGCTGTCAGGTGCTTAAAAAATTTCTTTGATCTCAGAGACTTTCAATTATAGGCCTGAGGTGAGCTGGAAGTTCCGGAAGTTCGGTGTGACTCTCGTTGTTTTGGAGTATTTCTGGGCCTATCCTGCGCACGCGTTGCGTGCCAATGAGTGTGTCTATGCTTCTTTGGGCATCTTTGTCCGACAGAACTGATTTTAGCTTTTCAAGCAGTACTGCCTCGTTTTCATATTTTTGTATGGCGTACTGCACCAAAATGAGTTTGTCGTTGTAGGAAAGTTCCATTCTTTTTTTGTCTGCCGCATACATCTAAAAAGATTCCCAACCAAAACACCTAGATATGAGCCGTCTCAAAGTCAGATCCTTGAACGCAAAGAGCGCAAATGATTCCAAAGTCGAAGTCATCACAAGGATGTTCCCCTCTGAAGCAAACCCGGCAGGAAACGTATTTGGTGGTGAGATACTAAAGCAAATAGACATCGTGGCAGGAATAGTTGCTCACAGGCACTGCAGAACCAACGCAGTCACTGCAAGTATTGACAGAGTGGACTTTCTCAAGCCAGTCTACGTCGGAAACGCCCTGATCCTAAATGCGCGGCTTAATTGCGTCAGAAAATCGTCAATGGAAATCGAAGTCAAAGTAGAAGCAGAAGATCTCATCAAGGGCACCAGAACTCTGACTGGGACTGCCTTTGTCACATCTGTTGCATTGGATGAAAGCGGCAGGCCTACACCAGTGCCACCGATGATCCTAAAGACAAAAGACGAAAAGAAGAGATTTGCGGAAGGCCTAAAGAGGATGCAGCTGCGTGCAAGAGAAAGAAAGAACAGACATTCACACCACGTGGATTAGATCCTTTAGCTTTCGTCTTGATTTTGGCGGGCGCTTTTTTTGCGGGTATCCAACGCATAGAATTGACGACGGTCTCAGCTTTGTGTTGAGGATCTGCATTACTTTTTCTTCATTTATCATCCCGATCCAGATCGAGCTTAGGCCCAGTGCCGATGCTGCAAGTTGTGAGTACGCGGCGGCAAGAGTTGCGTCCTGCAGCGAGAATTTGGCCAGAATCTCCGGTGAAAAGTCCATTTTGACGCGTTCTGGATTCATGCAGAATACGAGGACTACCGGTGCGTTCACATATGGCTGGTTGTTTGCGGCCTCAACCAGTCTCTTTTTGACCTCTTTGTCCTTTATGTAAAATACCTCAAAGCCCTGAAAGTTGCCAGCAGTCGGTGCAGTGTCTGCTGCGGCAAGTATCTTGTCGACCTTCCACTGTTCCACCATTTTTGATGTGTCAAAGTTCCTAGTTGAGCGTCGAGTCGCCATGACCCTGAAAAGGTCGCTTTCTGAGATCTTTGTCTTGCTTTTTGGGGCAAGGACTGAGCTGAGCTCGGATTCGTCGTCTTTTTGTATCTGTATGGACGGCAGGAATTCCTTTGGGTAGATCTTGATTGGTTTTGGTTCGTGTGGTATTTTTTTGAATTCTAGGATCTTTTTTGCAAGAGCCGAGGTCTTTGCCTCAAGCACCTTGTGTTCCTTTAGGTAGAATTGTGTGGTGTCCGTGTTTACCAAAATGGTGCTGTACTCGTCCTCAAGCTCAACTTTACCTGTGGAATCCTTTGCAAGAAGCTCTGAGAGCGAGTCGAGTTCATCTTTGTTAAGAACTACTACATCCTGATCGTCTTCGTCCACTCCACTCCAGATCAGCCTGCAGCCGTCCTTTGAGATGTATGAAGGTTCTACTCTTGAGAACTTGCCCACGATGGTGATAAGAATGTGGACTAAAAATTAGTATTGTGGTTTTGCCAACGAATCCCTTCCAAGATGGCAAAACCTCGCAAAAATTGTTATAATGCGACTCCACTTTACATCCATGGATAAAATAAACATCGGCTTGTCCCAGGGCACCCGACAAAAGGTCGTAAATGCTCTAAGCAAAATCCTTGCGGATCAGTACGTCTTGTACACAAAGACAAGAAACTACCACTGGAACGTAACTGGCGAGGAATTTAGCGAGTACCACAAACTCTTCGCAGAACAGTACGAAGCCCTAGGAGAGGACATCGACGATGTGGCAGAAAGAATACGCTCACTTGGGGCAAAGACGCCTGCCACGCTGAGCGAATTCATCAAGGCTGCAAGACTCAAAGAGCACCCAGGCAGGTACCCAAATGCCAAGACCATGATACAGAACCTGCTTGCAGACCACGAGGCCGTAATCCGCACCCTCAGAAACGACATAGAATTGTGCGATGATGTAGATGACGTAGGCACCGAAGACTTTCTCACACAGCTCATGGAAAAGCATGAAAAAACTGCGTGGATGCTAAGGTCTATTCTTCAAGGATAAACCCCTCTACATTTTTTGTCCACCAGATAAAAATACGAGATTTGCGTAAATCTATCCATGGTGGGCCCTCAAGACGGCGGTTTTGGTTTTGATCAGTCAAAAAAGTACTCCAGCATCGACAACCTAGACCAGATATGCGTGCAGTGCCAAGCAGGCCAGCACGCAAAATGCCTTGCAAAATCAAAGCAGATTCCGAATTGCGAATGTGAGCACTGCATCGTCTTTGGCTAGTTTGTTTGTTTTTGACAGACTCGAACTCAAATAAAATTTAAATCAAAAAAAAATCAAGCTGAACTGAGTGTCGTCATCTGTGTTTACCTTATCTCTGATGATATCTCAGACAGCATCTAGTTTTGCCTGTCCAAAGTGGACCCCAAATGGCTGGCAGCACACCACCGTATCATACATGTCAATGTTTTCAAACGAATAGTTTTGATCGCCACTGCTCTCTTTCAGCTTTTCCAGATTTTGTTCAGTTTTGTTTCAAATCCAACCCAAAATGGTGAGCTCAGATTCACTGAATCCAATCATTACTTCATTTCTCTAACTCGTCTTCATCGCTCAGTCTTATCTTGCACATGCAAAGAGAATAGCTTTTCTACGACACCTTTGCAATCCGCGATGTTTTCAGCACTGATAATCAAACTGCTTCCTTAAAACACGACTGTACGTATGACTATCAGGGAATGATTGCAGACCATCCGCTAAGGGAACTCTTGCCACTCTCACTAATGACGACTCCGTGTGTCAGCATTCAAAGGCAGGCCAAAATAGAAGAGGCAGTAGGCCTCCTAGTGCCTTATCTTGAATCCATGGCAGATTCGCTTGTGGTTACGGGAAACAAAAACGAGCCAATAGGCATAGTAGGAGGAAAGGAGATAGTTGAGCACCTCTTGGCAAACCCATCTAGGGCACTCTTTGAAGACAAAGTAGAGAAGCTAATGTCACCTACCATCACCAGAGTGGCAGGGACTACCACGCTAAAAGACACCATAAAAGAGTGGCAGAAGACAGGTCGGGCTTTTTCCATAATACCAAACGCAATTGGTGGATTCTCAGTCATTTCTGCGCGTAAGCTGCTCGAAGTGGGCAAGACGTCGATGACTGACATGAAGATATCTGAGCTTCCAAAAAAGAAGATAGTCACATTCAAAGTCGATTCCACTGTCAATGAAATCATGAATGCCATGATCAGAAATCGAACCCGTAAGCTTCTCTTGGAAAACACAAACCAGTTCATTAGTGACAGAATAATCATAGAAAAGATCTCAACTGATCTAAACTATTTGCGTAACACGACTGACTTTCTGAGCCTGCCTGTAGTGGGCTTTGGCCTCGAGTATGCCAAGGTAATCACAAAGGACATCATGGTAAATGAGCTTGCAAGCATAATGTTTGGCATGGAGCACCCATATGTGTCGTTTAGAGACCAAGTAGTCAGCCCCTGGGACATCTGTTTGGCTCTTCTCTCAGACAGGATGCAAGAATACTCGTAGATTATGTTACTAATTTCATACTATCTTTTGTTTCACTCTGATTCTCAATATTTTCCCATTCCGTTTTCGTTGGCAGTTTAATGAAAAAGCTCGTTCCTACTCCCATCTTGCTTGTAAATGTGATTGTGCCTCCATGTCTTTCCACTATGCTCTTGCAGCTTGTAAGGCCAAGGCCTGTGCCAATTTGCCTCGTAGTGAATAAGGGATCAAAGATCTTGCTCCAGAGTACTTCTGGAATGCCAGGACCTGTATCTTTTACCTCTATTTCGACATAGTCTTTTTCGCTGTGATTCTCTGATACAATAATGTAGATGGTGCCTAGGCGGCCTTCCATTGCTTGTATGGCGTTTAAAATAAGATTCACGAATACTACACCCATTTTTTCAGCATCACAGGGAATGACCATGTCATTTTGCGGCAGACGGATTTCAATATTGTGCGGAATCACTATTCTTTCAAGAACATCGCCTAGCAGTTTGGAAATTTTTATATTGGTTTTTTGTATGGGTCTCTGCTTGATAAAATCTAGAACATCATCCAATTGATGTGACATTCTGAATATTGCTTTTTCAAGTCGCAGCCATTTTTGTGCTTCATCCTCATTTAGCCTATCTGAAAGACTTAGTTTGAGTATGTCAGATGTGTTTTTTATCACGTTTAGAGGATTGCGAAGGTCATGTGCTATTCTTGCGGATAATTCACCAATTGTTGCAAGTTTTTCAGCTTTTAACATGTGTCTTGTTTGTATTTGTATCTGTTCTTCAAGGTGTTCCTTCTGTTTAGTTAGCTCTTGTTTTGTTTCTTCAAGTTCTCTGACGGTTTTCTGTAATCTATCGTTTACTGCTTCCAGCTCATCTTGCATTTCTTTCAGCTCTTTAATCTTCTTCCTTAGAAGATCGTTTAGATCCTCATTTGAGAGCTCTCG
>JBFLWI010000079.1:0-4883 GCA_040757675.1 Thermoproteota archaeon
CTGCACCATCTTAATGCCAGACATGCATACTTTATCTTTGTGAATGAGCGGGCGTCAAGCTCAGCTGTACACCACATCAACTATCATTTTGTGTGGTGTCCAAAATACCGCAAAAAGATCCTCGTCGGCGATGTTGCAGTTTTTGTACAGGCGCAGATTCGACAGATTGCTATTGATGAGATTATCGAGTATATCATGCCTGATCATGTGCACTTGTTTGAATCACCGACCAACATTGTGAAAGGATTCATGCAGTTGAAAAATGCCAAGCAGATTGTGGTGAGTGATCTAAATGATACCAATTAGATCACAGAGCCTAAAGGTACCTTCTTTTCGAAACCATTTTTAGTATTTTCTGGATTTTTTCGACCGTCCAGAAAACGCAATGAACGCAGCTGCTCCGATCGCAACTGCGCCAGCTATTCCGATTAGAATCAGGTTGTAATCAGTTTTTGAGCTCGCAGGTGTGATTTGAGATGGGGCGCTTGCGGCACCTACTTCAAATGTGACGATCTTTTGGGCCTTGTTTTGGGCCTTGTCCTCAGCTGATATTACCATACTGTGCCTGCCTTGGGCATAGTTTGTTGTGTCTATTTTGAGGTATGTCTTGTTTTGTACAAGCATGTCTGCTAACAGTATTGCCGTCTTTTCGTTGTCTGGGTTGTCGTCTTGGACGGCAAACTCAATTACTAGCTCGCCTGAAATTTTAGAATTGTCTTGTGGGGATCGTACCAGTATCTGCGGCGGTGTCCTGTCCACTACAAACGAGTACATGGCAGTTGCAGTGTTTCCAGAGTCGTCCTGCGCATCTATTCTCATTGTGTGTGGGCCTTCTGAAATAAGGTCGAGTGTATCATTCTCAAGCAGTATTTCTGCGCCATCAAGATAGTATCGAGTCAAAACCGTACTTTCATCTGTTACCTCCGGCAGAACCTCAAAGCTTCTCACAAACTGCGGTATTGGCCAGCTTATCTGTGGCGGTGTGTTGTCTGCAAGAATTGTGGAGAATTTTGCGACAACTGTGAACGGCTCTGTAGCTTTTTTGCCGCCAAACAAAGTAGAGTGCAAAAGCAGGCTGTAGGTTCCTGTCTGGTTTATTGGTGCAAACAAAACAGTAGATGTAGCGTCCTTGTTTTTGACCGGAAAGAATCCTCCTCCTTCGCTAAACAGGGAGGTACCAAGCCAGTCCGAGGTGGGCCAGTCAAGAAAGTGTCCAAATACTCCAGACGGCATGTTTGTCTGCACAATTCTTCCTTGCGGATCTATCACAAAGACAGAAAGGTTGGTGTCCTCGTCACTCCAGGATATGTCAATTGATGCGGCATTAATTGTGGAATCCTTGATGTCAAAATGGTACTGCCTCCAGTCACCTGCGTTGTACCTGTTTACCATGTCAAATGCTCCCTTGAAGTAGCCATTGCCGTACAAAATCTCTTGATTCTGGTTTGCTGTAATCACAGTCAGCGTTTCTTTCTGGGTGACAGCTGACTCCACAGCGTATGAGACCGGCGCATTGACTGTGTGGTTTTCTGATCTAAATGTGATGAAGCCTTGGTATATTCCGGGTCTTTGGTCTGTCACAGTTATGGTGGCCAGGACTTGGGCCGAGCTGTGTGGCTTTATCTCAAGTCTTGATGAGTCAAGCCAGACGTCCTGCCACCACTCTTTTTTGTAGTAGCTGGCAGAAAGTGTATACGGCATCTCAGTTGCGTTTTTCTTTGTGTCGCCAAGCCAGTACGAGTATCTTGTAGGGACTGGGTACACTCCGACAAGTGGCGTGTTTTTGAACTTGGATGCAGGCTCTGATACCCTAAGCTCCTGGACTGTTCCCCACGAGCCTCCCCTGTTTACCATGGCAAGTTCCTCACTTGAGACCTTGCCGTCCTTGTTTTTGTCGTTCCAGTCATACAGGTACAAAGAAGCAATCTTGGTGTCCCCTGCGTACATCTTTTCTGTCTTGTTCATATAGTCTGAAAACGCAAAGTTGAGATTGAGCACAAGTAACTCGGAGTCTTTTGGTATGGTTACATTTTCGTAAAATGACAAAAGCGAGTCATACTTTTTTACGTCCTCAAGCTTGATGTAGTCCGGCCTAAAGACGCCGGTCTTGTTGTATAATGGATCTTTGAGCAATAGCTTTGTGGTGTGGTTGAACTCGGTCTTTTGTATGAGGTTCATTTTTTGCGGTGTGATCTGGACTGTGAGTGTGTAGTTGTTTGGATTTTCCACCGTAAAGTAGGTGGAGCTTTTCTGGCCAGGTTCCAGCCTTCCTGCAAACCAGCTTGTCTGCTGGTAGTTGCCGTCTGGGAGCTCGAGTTTTGATAGGCCGAGTGTCGTTGCGTTCAGCTTGGCAATCGGGATGTCGAGTATTTGCTTTAGGTTGTAGTACGACTGGTCGTTGTACACTGCAAAGACTCCGTTTTCGCCGCGCACAAAGCTTGCTGCCTTGTATGCGTTGACAAGGCCTGCTCCCTGCGTGAACGGGTCGTTGCCAAGATCGGTTGCAGTAGACATGAGGATGTTTTTTATCTTGAATGGATCATAGTCCTCGTTTTTTTCTTTGAGTGATTCCATTAGGATTGCAGCCGAGCCTGCAACGAGGGGGGCGGCCATGCTGGTGCCGCCAAACATCACAAAGGATTCCTGCTTGGAGTCTTTTTTTGCCTTGAGTACGTTTCCGGGGACAAAACCGTATGCGCCAGTAGCTACAAGCTCAGGCTTTGGGTCACCGATTATGCTTGGGCCCCGACTAGAGAAATCTGTGATCTCGTTTGCAAAAGTGGTGGTGTTGCCAAACCTTGGCTGGCCCTTGAAGCTGCCATATCCGACATATACATTGTTTGTAGTTGCGCCAACGGTGATGCCAAGAGGCGACGCGTTTGGCAGGCCCAGTGTGCCGTATCCTGGCCCTGCGTTGCCTGAGCTTGATATCATGGTGACGCCTGGATACCGCTCGTCTACTGACTGGGGCACTGTAAGAATACTTGTAATTAGTGATAAGATATCTATTCCAGGTGCGCTCCTCAATGATGGAAATGTAGAGACGCCCCAGCTGTTAGATATGATGTCTGCTCTTGGTTTTCCTGAGAACTTCCAGGTGCTGTTTGTGTTGTCAAATCCTGCGGCCCACAGCCAACCATATACGGTGTCACCAAACCAAAGCGCCTTTACTGGAATGATCTTTGCATTTGTGGCAACTCCCGGAAGCGTGTACTTTTTTGTGTTGTTGTATATGTCGAATTGTTCTTTTCCTTTTGCTGTAATCGATGCTGCTGCTGCAGTTCCGTGGCCGACAAAGTCGTTCATCACCCCAAAATAAGTTCCTGCAGGATCAAGCGGTGCAAGAAGTGTGCCGTTTGTTGTCTTGAGGATCTTGTCTACTGGGGGCTTGGTCTTTGATATGACGCCGTGCACGTCGAGTATTCTGGCGCCGACAGTTCCTGCACTATAGTCGGGTTTGCCGTCCTTGTTTGAGTCATACACGAGGAACTCGTTGCCGCTGCCGAGTTTTATTGGGGTCTCATCTGTAAAGTCAAAATCGTACTTTGGTTTTTGTCCTTTTTTTAGATCGAATCGAGTATAATCCTCCCACGATGTGCTCAGGTCTGCAATTATGGTATCATATACGCCGGGTGTAACAGAGTCCACCACAAGAACTGGTACTGCCTGCACGCTTGCAAACGGGCCTTGTGTTGCACCCTGGTAAATTACTCCAAAACGGTACACGCCGCTTGCAGACTTGATGTAGTCCTTGCTGCTTTTTCCTATCTTATAGTCATCAAGTATTGTACCGTTGAATGTGGGCTGCGGTCCAGTTGCCGGAAAAAAGGAATTGTACATGAGTACCGGTGTGCCCTTGCCTTTTTGCTTTAGGTCCAAAAATGCGCCGTTTTTGGTCACGTATACTACAGAGGTTGCGTTTTTTGAAAGCGACTTGTTTTTTTCTTCAACAAACTGTTTTGTGGTGTTTTCCAGCTGGCCGAACTTGTTTATTTTTGCAATAAAGGTAGCATTTGTAATTACCAGACCCTGGCCGTCTGGGTCAAGCATTATTGGGAAATTGTCCTTGTCGCGCGCAAGCGAGTGCCGCACATCTGGGTTTGAAAAGTCAACTCCTGTATCTACGATGGCAATCGTGATTCCTGCGCCAGTGTAGTTGTATTTTATTTGAGCAAGCTCTGCGCCTGTTGCTTCTCTTATCTGATCCATTTGTGAAAACAAAGTCTGGTTTGCGTGGAACTCTAGTGGAAAGTCCTTGATGATGTGGTATCCTTTTTGGCTCAAGGCTGGAATGGACTGCTCTGGCATCACCATTATAGAAAAGAAGCCGCTGTCACTTGAAACGCTGGAGACAAGTCCTGGCATATCAGGGAGTGGGCCTTGGCCGAACACTAGATATCTTGAGAGTTTGTGGTCTTGGGTTACCTCTTGCGGTACTTGGACTATTTCTGGGACTTGGACTATCTGCGGTTTTGAGATTATTTTGTTGTCATAATTTTCAAGATATCCTGCCGAGCTGGAAAATACCGACGATAGCAACAGCGCGCAAAATATGACTGCGATCGTTTTCTTCAATGGATTATGTGTATTTTATGGTTTTGTTAACTTATCGGGTTTGTGGTACCTGCACAGATCACTCGTTGAGGACTTCGAGTCCTTTGACTTTGAGAAAATCGTGATCAAAGGTAGCAATTTTTTGTATTTTGAGGTCTGACATCGCTGCGATGGTAGCACAATCTACAAAACTTAGACGCGATTTTTGTTCAGAAAATATTTTCCATGCATCCGCAAAGATGTCTTTGTTGGTGTCTACTACATTGCAAGACTCTAGAATTTGTTTGCCTATATCTAGTGCCTTTTTGAGCTTTTTTAGCTTTAGAAAG
>JBFLWI010000080.1:0-4594 GCA_040757675.1 Thermoproteota archaeon
AAGTTCGAGTTTACATTTGGGTTGTCCTCAAAGACAACTATTACGTGGCTTTCCTTTGTCTTGAGAATCTCAACTGCAGATTTTGTGATTGCTTTTGCAAATTCTTCTTTTTGTTGTTGAGTCCTTCCAGGATACATCGATACAGTGATTATTGGCATGAGAATGGGTTTTTCATACTTGATTTATTCGTTAGTCTCCCTTCCAGCCATACCTTGAGCCGTACCTTGAGCCGTACATGAATTCTGACTGGTGTGTTTTTTTGTACAGAAAACCTGTTGCAAGGCCTATGAGGAAGCCGCCGATGTGTGCCAGGTAGGCCACCCCTCCCGCACCAAAGCCAAATCCTCCAATCAGAAACGGTAAGATGTTCTGGAAGATGAGCCAGAAGGGTAAGAACCACTTTGCTGGTATATGCGCCATCCTCCAAAAGAATCCCATCATGATGAAGGTCGTGATTCTTGCGCGTGAAAACATTACAAGATAGGCGCCAAGAACTCCAGATATTGCGCCTGATGCGCCCACCGCAGGAATCGGGCTGCTTGGATCCCCTGCTACGTGCGCAAGGCCTGCTACAATTCCCCAGATTATGTAAATGCCAAGAAACTTGAGTCTGCCGAACTTGAGCTCAATGTTGTCTCCAAAGATCCACAAAAACAGCATGTTTCCGCCAAGGTGCATCAGTCCTCCATGCAAAAAGATCGAGCTTAGCAGGCCCACCATCGGCACATCAGGACACGACACCACAAACTGTTGTATGTTCAGGGAGCGTTCCCCCATGATGCAGGCAGGGACGGCACCCCAGTCATAGAATAATGCGGCTGCTCTGTTGTTGCTGAATTCGAAGAACTGGCCTGTCACTGCCACTTCGAAAAAGAATACTATCACGTTTACTATGATGAGGGCAATGGTTACCTTGGGCTTGAATCCGGGCGGCTTTGGATTTTCATCCCTTATTGGGAGCATGAATAACTAAATTCTGCATATTATAATAATGTAAAACCCATTTTACGAAAAAATTTTGTTCAACTGCGTATTTTTCTTATTTTTGCCTATATCTTTATGATCCCTTCTTTTATGAGGAACTGAATTCCCTGCACAAAGTCAGAGTCGCCTATTGAGCCGTCTGCCCACCAACCGGCGTTCCTTTTAATCCATGACGGGATTGTCTGCGTCGTTGCGCTGCCTGATTCTGTAGGTGGCACCTTGATGATTCCCTTTTGGATCAGGTATTGTATACCTTGCACAAAGTCGTTATCCGTTATGCTTCCTTCCGCCCACCACCCTGCATTGTTTTTGATCCAAGGTGGGATCTCGTATGAAGGTGTGCTTGGCTGTGTGGTTCCACCTTTTCCTATCTTGAATGTGGCGCTTCCTATTCCTTGGTATGTTGTGAGATTATCTAAATCGTGGCTAAAGATCACCAAAGTAATTTTGTAGTTGCCTTCTGCAGCAAACTTGACTTCTTGAATGTCGATTCCCTCAGGGGACAGGATTCCGGGTTGTTGTGGTTCGTCGCCACTGTTTTCCACAAGTATTTTTCCTGAGCTGTCCTCAATTCTGAATCCGTGTCGGACGAACTTGAGGAGCTGTCCTTCGTCGTCAAAGAATGTCATCTGGAGCGGTATGGTGTTTCCTGCCCCCAGATTTGCGTCGTATGAAACCTGTGCAGTGGCCCCCGAATCGAGCTTTACTGTAAACGTGTTCTTTGCTACCGATGAAACCGGCGCCACAACAAAGTCCATCGTCTTTGTGGTTGCAGGAATTGTCTTTGCCATGTTTAGGATGTCTTCTTTGTTTATCAGAAAGTGCAAGATGGCGGTGTCCTCCATTGAGTATGGATCCAGTATGAGCATTCTTCCAATTGCGGGCATGCCGTTTACTTTGCCGTCAAATGCAGTTGTGTCGGTAAACTCTTTGAAGGCCTTTGGTACGCGGACTTCTTGGTGCACGAAAATGGTTTGGTCTTGGAACCTTGTGGTGTCCCAGTTAAACGGCATCGAAAAGGAAATCGACTTTTTTGCTTCATCGAATTTGAAGTTGGTGATCTGGTCGTAGTATGAAATGACGGAAACTGAGTATGACTTGGTTCCATATTTTATTGTGTGGTCTGAGATGTCACCTACACTGAGCCACGAGTTGAATGTTTTAACATCTTGTTCTGCAAAGATGTTTTGGTCATAGTCGATTCCAAATATTTTGATCTCAAAGTGATATAGTCCGGAATCAATCAGTAACGGTGCGTGTACATCTACTCTGTCGTTAAAGCCGGTCCATGCACCAGGTAATTGCGGTACTTCGTCTCCGTAAATTATTACATCGTTTACGTCGATGTCTTTTGGAACTATTTTTAGTGTAAGCTCTCCAGAGTGTGCATGGAAGAGGTTCCTTAGTCGCAGCTTGTCATCGTGCCATGCTGAAATAAAGTACGAAACATGTGGGACTGTCTGGCCTGTGTTTGCGTCATACAGTCTGAGCTGTAGGTACGTATCTCCCACTGTGTCTTTTGTGAGAATTGGCGGGCTGATTTTTATGAAAAGTGCTGCTTGTCTGTTGCCAAATGTTGCTGGCGGAAGATTTTCTTGTGTGAGGCCGTCACCTGCTGCATATGGCATATATGTGAATGTTTGAGCTAAAAGCAAAATTGCGAATGTTGCAACGAAAATTTTTTTGATCACTGACACTCGGCCCCTTTACAACATATTTAACTTTTAAGAAGATTTTTGAAGATGAACTTAATTGAACTGAGGCCTCACAACATGCAAAGATACTGCGTGATCATCTAATAGTGCGCCGACACCTACAGATATGCTCTTTATTCTGAGTCGGATTTTCTCTAGTTCATTTTTGTCAATGCCGAATTTTTTTGCTACTGTAGACTTTACTTTTTGCTCAGTATCGGTTATTTCGTTGAGCGTTGAAGGTATGGTGATGTCAAGGAGCTTTCTGTACGAGTCTTTTGGTATTTTGCCCGTTCCGTCCTGGATGATGTAAAAGGAAATCTTTTCTTGGACTACTTCGTGCGGCAAGGTTTCAAGGGCGTTTGCTGTGTAAAAGACCTGCACATCAAGCATATCAAGCGCATCTTGTGACTCTGGGATGATCTGCTGGCTACCAAAACCGCGAAGCGACGCAAGAGGGACTTTGATGAGTGCAAATCCTTCGACTAACTCTCTTGTCTCGATGCCAAAGACCTCCTTTATGTCCCTGCAGCTTAGTGCCGTTGACTTTTCAGGCTCTAGATTCTTGAATATGCCAATTGAAGAAGGCCCGTCGTTTATTACTGCGTTCCACAGGATTCCTACGGTGTAGGCCTTTTTGTTTAGTACATTAATTGATGTGTCGTAGTGGCCAGGCCTCAGTGGGCCGCTGTTATCAGATATGGAGCCACAGACAAATTTTGCAGCGTACACCACATCTTGTATTTTCTGACTCGAGTTGGAAGTTTGTGCGCTTGCAAAGTTTACAGATGAAACCAAAAGTGTGAAGCTGCACACAAGACAGGCAATCAATACATGTGTATTCAATTTCAATTTATGTAGAATAAATCAGCATTATAAGTTTAGGATTGTGGCAAGCTCAGAAAGTTATTAATACATTTTAGAGGTGAGCTAGATATGCGTTATCTTCTTTTGTTTTTGTTGCCATTATTGTTGCTTCCTGTTTTTGCACAGATGGAGCAGCCAACAGACAAAGGCACACTCATTGTAAGAATATCTACAGAACCTCCAAAGCCAGTAATTGGCGACTTGACAAAACTACACATCGATTTTGTGAATCCAACCACATCCGGAATCCAGGAGCATATAGACTACAAGGTTCTAGTAACAAAAGATGGCAATACGATCTTTGGCCCAATTCCACTGACACACACATCGGTAGGCTCTGTCACAATTCCAATAGAGTTCAAGGAGGCAGGAGAACACCAGATAACAGTAGATGTTGAAGGGATCTTGTTTCAGCCTATTCCTCCAGAAAGTGTAACTTTTTCCACTCTGATTGAAGCTACTGGACAGGCAGGAAACACAAATGGAGGATGCCTTGTTGCAACCGCAACATACGGCACCGAACTTGCACCCCAAGTCCAGCTTCTCAGAGAGATGCGCGACAGAGTAGTGATGAATACAGGTTCTGGCTCTGCCTTCATGGGTGCATTTAACAACATTTACTATCTATTCTCACCCACCGTTGCAGACTGGGAAAGACAAAGTCCGGCATTCAAGGAACTAGTTAGAATCGGCATAACTCCGATGTTATCAAGTTTGTCCATTCTCAATTATGTGGAAATCGATTCGGAAGCAGAGATGCTAGCTTATGGCATTGGCATAATTATGCTAAATGCAGGTATGTACTTTGTTGTACCAGCTTTAGTCATAATCAAATTGCGCAATCGTGTAAACAAGTGGAAAGCTGAATAAGGATTTTTATGTGCCTGCGTTTGAGCACTACCAATGAAGACAATAGCCATAGGCTCCATCTTTGCAGTATTCGCTTTGATGGCATTTGCTCCATCAGCATTTGCAGATCATGCAAAAGCTGAGGTAAGCATCACTGCAGGTTCATCGACGCCAGGTTGCGAAGCTACCAACTCTTGTTA
>JBFLWI010000081.1:0-4471 GCA_040757675.1 Thermoproteota archaeon
TTTTTACTTGAGGCCGATTTCTGAAATGAGGGAGACAATATCAAAAATGCAGAAAAAAAGAAAAATAGACACCGCCTGTCAGTTCATCACCTGCGTTTCCGAAGATGCCGAAGCTGCCAAAGAACGAGCTCGCAAGACTTTGGCATTTTATATTTCTGTTGGCTCAATCTATAGAAAATTTCTAGCAGAAAATGGATTTAGTAAAGAAACAGACGACGTCTACGCAGCATACAAATCCGGCAATAAATCAAACCATGAATTCGTAAGCGACGATATGCTTAACTCACTGACAATTTCTGGCACGCCGGAAGAGTGCAGAAAACAGCTGAATAAGGTAATCGAAGCAGGTGTGACACACCCCATACTACAATTTAACCCAATAGGAAATGTTTCAGAGTCATTTGATTTGTTGACGAAGACATTCGGTGATCAGAGTTGAACAAAGTAGCTGTTGTGAGTCATTGTACTACAAAATTTTCATTGGACGACGTTTCAGTGGAATCCCTTCTTGCTTTAGCAACAAAGTCATTATTTGAGCAGACAAAGAATCTCACACAAAAAGACATAGACGCAGTACTAGTGTCAACAAATGAGAACAAAAAGTACCTCTCTGCAATAGTTTCAGAGATGGCAGGCATTTCACCAAAAATCTCACACAGTGTGGAAAGTTTGTGTAATTCCGGAACCAACTCAATAGTTTCCGCATTTTCATACCTATCTGCAGGTCTTGCGGATGTAGCCCTAGTAGTAGGTGCAGAGCGCTTTGACAGCCCAGGTCAGGTCTTAGAATGGGACGTATCGCGTGGCGAATACAGGCACCCTGTATTTTGGGCTTCAATGTTTACCAAAGCACGTAAAAGAGAATTTGGCACCACAGATGAAGAGCTTGCATACGTTTCTGCAAAAAATCATAAAAACGCTACATACAATCCAAGCGCGTACAACCCCAAAAAATATACAATTGATGAAATCATGAATTCCAAAAAAATAACTGATGATCTCAGATTGCTTGATTGCTCTCGTCCCTGTAGTGGGAGCTCAGCAGTAGTACTTGCTTCAGAATCAGTAGCAAGACGATTTACGGACAGCCCCGTCTGGATTCGTGGTGTGGGCCAAAAAACCACATCTGCAAGCTTTACAAAAAACGATCTTACCAGGCTCGAGTCGACAAATGCAGCTTCGCTGCAAGCATACCAGATGTCGAAGATAAGCCCAGGCAACGTAGATGTGGCAGAGATTCACGATGCATTTACTGTGTGTGAATTAATGATACTAGAAGATCTCGGCATGGTGCAAAAAGGACATGCAGGCAAGCATATAATCGAATTATACAACACAGACAGTAAAAAGATAAATCCGCGAGGAGGGCTGATAGGCGCAGGTCACCCGCTTGGCGCCACAGGCATATCTCAAGTCGTAGAAATTGCAACGCAGCTTGAAGGCAACGCCGGCTCTCGCCAAGTCGATGGTGCCAAGATTGGGTTGGTACAAAATATGTCTGCTGCAGCTACGTCATCAACTGTTCTCATATTAGGATCATGAACAGATTTGAAAATGAGTTAAGAAACGGGAGGTTTCTTGTAGGCCACTGCACCAAGTGTGATAAAATCACCTGGCCGCCAAACGATTTCTGTAGTTTGTGCTTTGGCGATCTTTTGTGGAGGCAATTAAAGGAACCTGGTACCTTAATTGAGTACTCTGCAAAAGACGGTAAACAGTTTTGCGTCGCAGAGTTTGAAGGAGTAATCAGGGTGATGGGAATGATTTCAAGTGTGTCTGCTCTAAAGCCAGGACAAAAGATCCGCCTGGCAAGTTGTGGTTTTGATGGCGCCCCAAGATTCATCTTTGAAGCAGTGTGAATAGGTGGCTCGTGGACACAAATTAACTTGATAACATAATAACCTAGGTTCTATAACCTAATAGACTATACAATAGCAGATAATAAAGTTGGAGCAAGTTTTGAGTACCCACAGGCCTACAAAGACACTGAGAACAAAAAAAGATAACGTCAAGATCGCAAGAACGCGAAGACAGCGTGGATATCACTGGGAAGACACTTTGGTAAAGCGGTTCAATGCCACAGATGATTGGAAGGCGTTTAGACTTGGCTCGCCAAGTGTAGGCCTTCCAGATATTCTTGCTGTGAGCACAAAAAATAGCACCATATACACAATAGAGGCAAAATCTGGCACCACAAACTCGCTGGTAGTGCCGTATGACCAAATACTGCGGTGCCTAAAATGGATAGATGCGTTTGAGATTTACAACACCAGAAAGGTTGTTTTTGCCTTCAAGTTCCTATCAAAAAAGCGAATTGGTCTTGGTACGTACGAAAAACGCGAGTTAAGAGAATACTACAAGGTCTGGGACAAAAAGAACGAGATAAGCGATTTCGCATGCAACTATGACGGAACTACATGGGCCATAGTAAATGGTAGTCGTGAAAAACTACATTTAAAAGACTACCAGATGCCGTTTGTAAGCAGAAACGCAAGGGTTTTAGAAACTGAGTGACAAAATATAGACATCGTTTAATTATTGCATTAACATACTAGGATCATGAGCTTTGAGGAGTTTGTGGACGAACGAATGCTGGTAAGCCACAACGTGTTTGGAGATAAAGAAATGAAGATCAAGGTCTTGGAAGTATCTGACGAGCACCCACCAGTACAATGGAAGTTGGGGGATCGAGTCAAGATAAACAAAATTCTCGTTACAATAAAACACCTAAACACACAGCAGATCGAAGAATCAGAATTCGATATCGAAGCTATTGAAAAAGAGCTCAAAGAGAAAAGGCATTACACCTCCACAAACAGATGGGTCTCCGTAAACGACATCAAAAATGGCTATGTCGTAAACACAAAACACTTCTCGCTAATTTCCGACGCCATTGCACTAGAATACATCACATTTTAGTGAATTTACGACAGAATTTCTTGTCTGTAAACTAACTGGAGGGAAAACTATAAGAAAGTATTCAAAAAAGACCAAATCATGATTACCAAGGAGATTTCAGTCAATGGTACAGAATACAGGCTCACACTAACTGATCAGCTGATCAACCAAGTAAACAACCTAAAATCACTGTACAATGCTGCCTACGAAGATCCAGAGAGCTTCGAGCAAGTAAGCTCAGAAATCTCCAGTGCGATAAATGACATTGCAGCTCAAGCTGAGCCTCCTGTTGCAGATGACGACTTGGATGGCTTCATCCAGGAGATAATCAAAACAGTGGATAAGAAAGCAGAAGAGATGCAAGAGGAACTGCAAGGAAAACCTTCCAAGACAAAGAAAGAAGCCAAGCCAGAAAAAAGCAAAAAATCAAAAAAATAACATCATTTTAGCTTCAAATCAGTAAAAAATATGCAGTTTTAGTTATATTATACGATGGACTATTGATCATCATGCAAACACATTGCGAATGTGGAATATGTGGCCATTTTATGGAAAGTGAATGTATCGATAAAGAGTGTAAATGTTGCATTAACTTCCATGTTCGTTCAGGCGCAAAAAAATCCCCTTAAAATATCAAAACCGAGATATCATTTGCATGGCAAAGATCCGAAACACTGAAGAGTTTAGGAGAATCAGAGAATCAGATTTTGGCTTTATTGTGATATTTGACGGCGCATCAAACATGCTGCATCAAAGCAGCTGTGATGAGCTTACTGAAGACAGGTTTTCCAACTCGGAGGGAAATTCCTTTCACTGGTTTTCAACTCTGGCGCTGGCAGAAAAATCATTCCATACAACACCGTGCAAGATCTGCAAGCCGGAATGACTCAGCTTTTGTAGCAGTTGCAGCTCTTTGACCAGTGTTTTGAGCACCCAAACACCTTGTGGTCTTTGCAACCACATATTATGCATTTTTTATCGCTCAAGTTTTGTCTCGTAGAATTGCCTTGATGTGCCCTATTAGATTTTTCTCATCCAGTGCGTCCAGAATGGTCAGCCTTAGATTTTTGAGGCGTAGTGGATCTTCTGAGTACAGCAACGACATGGTATCGATCTCCCTGAAGAATTCGTGGTTTTGCAAGAAATACTTGGTGGGCAAAAGTAGAAACTCGTAATCTGCAAATTCTGTGTTTGCTTCAAGCTTGTTTGCGAGGGCCTGGAACAATCCAGTGACTTTTGCAAGCTCTCGTTTTATTATGTCAAGATCTCCTGGCTTGTCTTTGAGATTTGAGAAAAGCGTGTAGACATCGTCGACTTGTTGCAGGATGCCTTTTATGTACTCGTCGTATGTCGTCATTTTCCTTGATTGAGATAACACCATTCAAAAAGCTTGGCTCTACCAAGATAGCGGTTCAAATTTAAAGTGGCAGTCTTAATGCCAACTTAGATTGAAAGATAATGCTTACCTAAAGTGTATTGATCCGTCATGTGGCTTGGAATATCCAATCAATTCAAGCAATATAGAGTGTGAGCGAGGACATCTGCTTGATGTCAAATACAGAAATGCCCCCTC
>JBFLWI010000082.1:0-4278 GCA_040757675.1 Thermoproteota archaeon
TTATAAAAACGATACGAGAATTTGGCAATTCCTATAAATACAAATCAGAAGCTGCCCTGATCGTGATTGTTGACCTAAACCTCAAAGGCAACTTGGTCATCGTAGTTGGGGCTGGTGGAGAAGGACTAAAGAAAATAAACTCGCTTCTGACCCAAGACTGCAAGATTTTGGTGATTTCTGATAAGGCAAACACTCAGATTCGAAATTTAGCAAAACAAGGCAAAATCGAATTTAAAAAAATAAAACTCGAAAATGCGGACTTTATCGACGATTATGAGCCTTTTTTAGTCATGGCCGCAACGGACGACAGACAACTAAACAGAAAAATCGTCGAAAAGGCAAAACTCAAGCGTTGTTATGCTTATGCTGCAGACGATCCCGAAGTCAGCGATTTTGCACATCCATCCGTAATCAACATACAAGATACCGTTCAAATCGCAATATCTACCGGTGGCCGTAGTCCCGCAATGGCACGTAAGCTAAAGCTAAAGGCAGAAAAGATCTTCAAAGACATAATCGATAAAGAGGATATTTACCAAATCAAATTGCAGAAGATGGCTCGGGATGCAGCAAAAACAAAGATCCCAACCACGATACAAAGAAAAAAATTCCTGTATTCGGTCTTAAATAATAACAAGATAAAGAAATTATTAAAAGAGGACGATTTACCAAGTGCACAAAGGGAAGTAATGAAGATGCTGGAGAATTGGCAATGACAAACATAATCAACGCACGTGTTACATTTCGCAAATCCCCAATCCACATATTGGAAAAATTTACTTTTAAGGACATACAATCTGCATACGAATCATTCCGCAAATACTCTGGCCTCAAGGAATTTGTGATTTTGCAGACATGTAACAGGGTAGAGATTTTCGGCTCCACTGATGAGCTCAAAGTAGACAAGATCAAAAAAACTTGGGCATCGCTTGCCGGTCTTGAAGAAGGTGCCTTTAAAGAAAACTTCGAGATTGTAGAAGATGTCGAGGTATACGATCATCTTTTGAGACTCACTTCGGGACTTGATTCCATGGTGCTAGGTGAAGAACAAATTCTTGGACAGATAAAGGACTCAATTACTGTAGCACGTGATATCCGCACATCAGGCGAGCAGCTAAACACACTTTTTGACAAGGCGATAAAGATTGGCACCCGTGTGAGAAATGCCACTGGCATCAACAAAGGAACCATTTCTGTTGGCTCAATGGCAGTCAAGCTTGCCGAAGAAAATATCGACGATTTGAAGTCAAAGAGGATTCTTTTGATTGGCACAGGCGAGGCAGCTACGCTTGTTGCAAAATCATTAAACAAGCGAGGCTACAGTTACTTTGTCACAAGCAGAACCATGGAACGCTCAAAGGCGTTTGCAGAGACCATCGGAGGAAATCCAATTGAGTTTGAGGATGTTTTGCAAGGATTTTCTAACTATGATTTGCTCTTTGTTGCGACAATAGCGCCGTACTTTTTGGTGACGTATGAGAGAATCAAGCAAGCCATGGAAGATAAGAAAAGCGGTATGATGATTTTAGATCTTTCCAATCCTAGAACCGTCGATGAAAAAGTGGCAACAATTCATGGGATAAAGATGATGAACCTTGATCAGATAGCAGAGATGGTAGACAAAAATGTTCGCTTCAGGGCCAGCCAACGTATTAATGCAGAAAAAATAATTAGTGAAGAGCTTCAAGTACTTCAGGCTCACATGAAGAGATTGAATGTAGAACCGGTAGTCAAAGAAATATTCAAGGATATTGACGTCAGAAGAACCAAAGAGCTTGAAAAGGCATTGCAGATGCTAGGCGAAACAGATCAAAAGAAAATCAAAATAATCGAGGATTTAACAAAAGCTGTAGTCGAAGGCATAATTTCTACACCCATGAACAACCTAAGAAAGGCGTCGGAACAATCAGATGATGAGCTGCTCAAGGCAGCGTCAAAGCTGTTTGATTACAAGAAAAAAGACGAGTAATTTTTCAGCCTAGGATTATATTGCTTAGATACCGATTTTTTTTATGACTGCTTCGTTTCCTTCCAAAAGACTCAGACGACTGCGCAAAAACGAAAAGATGCGTAACCTTGTACAAGAAGTTCTGTTTTCTACAAACGATTTGATTTGTCCTGTTTTTGTGCAGGAAGGCCTCAAATCAAAGACACAGGTTCAGTCAATGGAAGCAATCGAGCGCTTACCATTATCCGAACTTACTAATGAGATAGAAGAAATAAAAAAACTAAAGATTCCCGCAATTATGCTCTTTGGTATTCCTGAGCGAAAAGACGATGCCGGAACATCTGCGTTTGCAGAAAACGGCATAGTTCAGAGAGCAATTTCAGACATTAGAAAGAATTTTGGAGACAAGATAGTGGTTATGGCAGACGTCTGTTTGTGCCAATATACTTCATCTGGGCACTGCGGAATTGTAAGAGGCGATGTAATCGACAATGACTCCAGCATTAAAACACTCGCAGAAATAGCGTTAAGCCAAGCAAGGGCCGGAGTAGATATTGTCTCACCATCGGCAATGATGGACGGCCAAGTAAAGGCGATACGACAGAAACTAGATGACTACGGCTTCACAGATGTTGGCATAATGTCGCATTCGGCAAAACACAGATCCTCGTTTTACACACCATTTAGAGACGCTGCGGACTGTGCACCTCATTTTGGTGATCGCAAAACATACCAAGTACCATTTACAAATCCTCGCGAAGCACTCCGAGAAATCGAGTTGGACATAAACGAAGGAGTTGACATTGTTATGGTCAAACCGGCTTTGGCATATCTTGATTTGATTGCAGAAACAAAAAGACGATTCAACATACCTATTTCCGCATATAGTGTTTCAGGGGAATACGCTTTAGTCAAAGGAGCTGCAAAACAAGGATGGATAAATGAGACCGACGTGATGACCGAGATACTGTATTCGATAAAACGTGCGGGCGCAGATATGATAGTCACTTATTTTGCAAAAGCCATGGCAAAACATCTTCTGGACGATTCATGAGAGACGACCAGAGATTCGAAATAGAAAGAGCATATGATTTACTTCCACACGTAGTTGGTGCCAGTTGGGCATGCGTGTGGTTTAGGCTAAACCAAGTAAGAAATCCCACTAAGGAGGAATTTCGCCGAAAAACTGTGGAATTCTTATCCGCGCTAGAAAAGCTTGCCGACATGTACCCAAATGATGATCAGTTTACGGACATCAAATCATATGTAAGAAATCGCCACGCCCAAGAAATCGAGAAGATATTGGAAGGTAAAAACCAAGAAATCGAGAAAAGATACGCTCGTTACGTAGATTATGGTTAGATTTCCTTTTTCAACTCGGCAATAAAGCCGCGCATGAGTCTAGTTCTACGTTTGGCTTCTTTTTTGGCATATTTCGTATGCATCTTTTTTTCAAGCAAGAACAGCTTACGGTAAAAGTGATCAACTGTCCACGATTTGTCATCTGGTTCCCTTTTTTGGCAAAATGGATCTAATTCGTTGTAAAGTTTCCTCTTTTCTGAGCCGCCAACACTGAATGTCCTTGCTATTCCTATTGCACCCAGTGCATCAAGCCTATCCGCATCCTGAAGTATTTTTCCCACCAAAGTTTTTGGCACCTTCTTTCTTGAGTAACTGTGATCGCGTATTGCGTCAGAGATTATTTTGATCTCTTTTTTTGTAAAATCATACTTTGTTAGAATTTTTTCTGCTAGTTGTGCACTCTTAATTGAGGCAGTTTTTGATCTCTTGTCAGATTTTGGAAATTGTACTATATCATGAAGCAGGACCGATGTAAGTACGAGTTTTTTGTTTGCCTTTTCATATTTTGCTATCTGTTGTGCATTTTTGTAAACACGCATTATATGTGAAAAATCATGTGCTGAATCATTTTTGATTCGTTGTTGAACTTCTGCGCTTAGAGATTCAAGCATGGTCACATTAGATCTTCCAGAATCTTGGTTTTACAAATTTTATCTTTTTTTCAGAGATTAGAAGATTCCAGTTTATCGAGGCAAAAAATACAAGTGCCACTATACTCATTACATCAATAAACAGCACGCCTAGGTATCTTTCCTCAAATATCTGTAGAAATGGAGTCAGAACTGCCTGGCTTACAGACAGCATCACATAATATGCAGCAATTCTTCCAGCCCAATATCCACAGTAAATCTGGATGCTTTTTGCTTTCATGAGACCGTATGTGATGAACAGCATGTTGTCTGGTAGTGGAGTTGCCGCAAAAACAAACGACGCCGCAAAATAACCCATTTTTTTTGATTGTAGGTAGG
>JBFLWI010000083.1:0-4235 GCA_040757675.1 Thermoproteota archaeon
TACCCATCGTGAGTTAGCCAACAGCATTCATCACAGTCAACTTACTACCATGTACTCGGCGGTTAGTGGTTTGAGATATTCATCAGAAACTACGTTCCCCTTCATTGCTTCATCTGGAAGCACTCGGGGATGGCAAAACCTACTCCGCCCCTTATGTGCAATATTCATGGATGCAACAACATCACGTCCATTGATTGCCACAATTATTGCACCACAACTTGCGACGGCTCTGAATGTCCTCTTGGATTCGATTTCCGCATATTGGACACATCTTGCTGGTGCGTTTAGGTTCTAATAGAATCACTGAGATACCCTAGTTGCTCTGAACTTGGAGTGCATCTTTGCCTTATTGACTTGACTGGCAATTACTGATCATATTCATTCAAGAATAAAACGGTTCTATTGCAAATGATGTTTACATTGGGTTATCATAAATCTGCAAACCCCTTATGGTTAACAAACACTTATCAAGTTAACAGAACCTGAACTAACAAATTTTAAGTGGTACTTGTCAACGAATTCCGCAGAGGTCGCCTAGCTCGGCAGGGCGCGGGCCTTGAGAGCCTGTGTGCGCAAGCACCCGAGGGTTCAAATCCCTCTCTCTGCGCTATTTTCCAAACTTGCTTAACTCTGCCAAAAGCGCAGATAGCTGAATCTCTGGGTTTGCGCCTGACAAAATCCTATAGTCGTATTTTGCAATTGTCTCCGATATGTCCACAAGATTTGCCGTCTTTGTCTTGTAAATAGCTTCATTGAGGTATTTGAGAAAGTCTGACTCTGACATACCGTAAACCTTGATGAGCTCGATCATCTTGTTTCTGGCTTCTGTAATCTTTCCGCCCAAGGCAAGCTTTAGTACGACGTCGACATCGTTTGTCTTTGTTAGGCCGGCGGCTGACTTTACGTTTTCTTCGGTGATGCTACCAAGGCTTGCCGTTGCTTGCAACAAGTTGATTGCGTGTCGCAGATCGCCTTCTGTATAATCAAAAATCGTTTGCAGGCCTGCTTCGTCTGTTTTGATCTTTTCTTTTTTTGCAATCTCCTTTAGGTGTGAGATTATCTCCTTTTCGGATATTCTGGTGAACTTGAATACGGCGCATCTGCTCTGAATGGGCTCGATGATTCTTGATATGTTGTTTGCTATCATGATGAAGCGGCAATGCTTTGAGGCGTCCTCTATGATTCTTCTAAGTGCAGTTTGTGCATCGGCTGTCATCTCGTCTGCTTCGTCAAGAATTATTATTTTAAATGGAATATTTGCATCAAGGCCGCCAAATTTTGAGAATTTTTTGACCCTCTCTCTTACCATGTTGATGCCACGTTCATCTGAAGCATTGAGCTCCAATGTGTACTCCTTCCATGACTCGCCTAGAATCTGGCGCGCAAGACAAAGCGCAAGCGTGGTTTTTCCGACTCCTGCAGAGCCAGAAAACAAAAGATGGGGCAGCTCCGAGACATTTTTTAACAGAGCCGTTATACTTCCCACAACCTCCTTTTGGTTTACAAGTTCGGATATCTTCTGGGGCCGGTATTTTTCGACCCACATTGTATTAGTAGACAATACGATGGATTTGGAGCCAGTCTTAATAATTTATTATGCGTAGGATCAAAAGATCTTAGCTGTTTGTAAATACAGTTGATCGATCGTATCCATTAAATCCTTGAGGCTAGTGTTTGATCTATTGAAAATAAACGAACTTTTGCAGGTGTACTCGATTGGATATTCCACACAGGATGTCAAGGCAGTCATAAATCACGACTTTAGGATAAACATGTCAAATATCGTTTTAGATGGAAAGCAGGGCGATGTAATCAACATGCCAAGATGGATCGCACAGATACTGGAATCAGAAAAGCATGCGGAAATTCAAGAGCCGGACATGGGCATAGAGCTTACGCAATCTATATCAAAAGAGAATTTTCAGGGCGAAGAGCTGTCTCACTTGGAGCCGGATTTTTACATCAAAGTGACAGGATACATCGCAAGACAGCCGGAAAAAGAACAGGATAGACTACAAAGCTTGTTAAAGACTCTGATTAGAAAAAGACTTGGAAAGATAATCCCACGGGCAAATTCTATGGAGCTTACTGCGGAGCTTGCAAAAAAGCTCTCAATTGAGGAACGTGCACTCTACAACACTATTCACAAAAACAGCGTAGATTTTGTAGATCAGATATTTGGTGATAACAAATGACTCTGGAAACACAATCCATTAGTGCCACAATAGATCAAGTACAAAGTTTTCTGGCCACGTTTAAGGACAAATCTGGTTCCTTTAGGTACGTAGAAGAAATAGACCAGATGATGGCAAAACAGGTCAAGTATATTGTAGTTGATTATAATGATATCGTATCGCAAAAAGACATCGAGATAAAATTCAACACAGAGCCAGATGAGATCCTTTATGCGTTCTCGCAGGCAATAAAAAACATTCTGGAGGAAAGATTTCCAGATTACGCAAAAAAAATTGCAGATGATATCAGAGTCAGAATAGCAAACTATCCAATTCAGCGCAGCCTGCGCCAGATAAATGCCGAAGTCATTGGCAAGATGACAAGTGTGTCTGGTATGGTGGTGCGTGCATCAGAGATAAAACCACTTGCAAGAAATGTGGTCTACAAATGCCCGGCAGGACACTACACCGAGGTACCGCTTGAGCGTGGTGTAAATGTTTACACGCCAAGCAAGTGTTCGCATGAAAAATGCACTCACAGGGATTTGAGAATAGACCCAGAAAACAGCAAGTTCATTGACTTTCAATTGGTGAGGCTGCAAGAGCTACCAGAAGACCTGCCGCCAGGCCAGCTACCTCACTATGTAGATGTTACAATAAAACAGGATTTGGTAGATTACGCAAGGCCGGGGGACAGAGTCATATTAACAGGAATTGTGAGAATCGAGCAAGAGCAGATTACGGGCACTCGAGTTCACAGCGGCCTTCACAGACTACGAATTGAAGGAAACAACATCGAATTTTTGGGCGGTCGTGGCACAAAGAACTCAAGAAGATCCGAAAGAGAAGAGATCTCACCAGAAGAGGAAAAAATTATCAAATCGCTAGCAAGGACGCCAGACATCTATGAACGACTTGTAAACTCGTTTGCACCGCACATTCAGGGACAATCGTTAATCAAAGAATCAATCCTGTTGTTAATCGTAGGATCAAACCAGAGGATACTACAAGATGGCACAAAGATAAGGGGCGACATCAACATATTTCTGGTAGGAGATCCAGGATGTCTTGATGGTTCCTCTAAAGTAATTTTAAAAGATGGAAGGATCGTCGATCTTGCGTCACTTGGGAAAAACCACCTTGAATCGATAAATGTCAAAATGCAAAATGAATCCGGTTATGATGTAGCCACAGTTTTTCACAAATATACAAATCAAAAAGTAATTGAAATTGTAACCGAAACAGGAAAAAGTGTAGTAGGAACTTACAACCACCCCCTTCTCACAAAAAAAGGCTGGAAAAGACTTGATGAACTTCAAGAAGGAGATGAACTTAGAGTTATTACTAACATTCCATGTACTGTAACAAAATACGTACCTACCAATTTCAGAGCTGTCACAAGGTCTACGTACCATGGTAAGATCCCTGAATTTGTCGATGAGGAGCTAGGTGCCTTCATGGGATTTCTAACAGGTGACGGTTGGTGCAGGAAAAGTGAATACAAAATGGGATTTGTCGTTTCTCAAAAGGAAGAAGAGCTTTTACAACCATTACTTCAGATGGCCAAGAATCTGTTTGATCTTGAACCAAAAATCTCGAAAAAAGGATATCCAGGTCAGATTGTAATGATGAATGACGGCAGACAAATTACAAGAACCAGCTATGTAACAAATGTAGAATATGACTCAAAGAATGTTGTAGAGATGCTTTCATTTCTAAAAGTTGATTCAAAGATTAGAGGTGTACCGTCATCTATCTTCCAATCACCAAACAGTGTAGTTAGTGCCTATCTAAAATGGTTGTTTGAGGCAGATGGAACCGTATTCAACAAAGGTAGAGCCAGACGCGCAATACAGTTGAAATCAACTAGCATCAAACTGTTAAGAGATGTTCAGCTATTATTATTAAGATTTGGAATTCATTCAAGAGTTAGCCAACACGAAACCAGCAATAACTTGGTCATCAGACGAGGCCCATCAATTGTAAAATATGCAAAACATATAGGATTTGTTTCAAATTCCAAAGCTGCAAGACTGAGCGAACTTGTCAAATGGGCACTTG
>JBFLWI010000084.1:0-4215 GCA_040757675.1 Thermoproteota archaeon
TTCTGCCACAATCTCAGAAAATAAAGATGCCACGGTCACAATCCTGGAATCATGTATGAAGGGAATAATGTCTGGAAGTGTTTCCGTAAAAGAAACAGACAAAGCAGTTGACCACATAACTCACATCATTTCTCTTTTAGACGGTTTTGTGTCGAAAAAAAATAGTTTGAAATCGCAACTAGAAGAACTTCAAAAAAAACTCACCATCTTTGATCTTGGCAACCTTGAGAATCTCGAAAAACAACTCGCAAAAGCAAAGTCGGATGGCGAAGACGCAAAACTCAAAATCAAAAAACTCGAAGACGATCTTAAACATCAAATGGCACAAAAAGACGTACTTATTTCCGAGTTGGAAGACTCACTGGAGCGCCTCTTAAAAACCAAATATACCATTAAGGTGGAGTGATTGGATGAAGTTTGACTTGGAGCGCAAAGTGGTACTCAAAAAAGAAGCACGAGACGGCATTCTTAGTTACTGCAAGATGAAACACCCCTCAGAAGGAATATTGATACTTCGAGGCAAATCAAAAAAAGGCGTAATCACCATAAATGGTCTTGTAATTCCTCCTTTCTCGTACAGCGACCAGACATTTGCAGGATTTCCGCAATCGTTTCTGCCGCTTGACTTGTCTTACGTGGGAAGTGCACACTCACACCCAAGTGGCTCAGCTGAGCCATCAGTGACTGACCTGCATAACTTTTTCGGCCTTGTGTCGATCATAGTCAAATCCCCATATGAGGAAAACGAGGACATTTTTGCGTGGGATAGTGAGGGAAACCAACTCGAGATAATTTTTGAAGGCGATGGCGAAGAAAAAAACTGACAAAACTTTATTAGGCTTTTTAAAGGAAGGACTATGTTGTATAGCTACAAAAACTATCTGATCTTTCTGTTTGCGTCGCTTGCGGTAAGCATTGGATTACAGATGATCTTGCCATTTCCGTATGGCCTTGCAGCGGCACTTGCGATATTCATAATGTTGCCACTATTCATCCGACGTAGGTACATGAGCAGGATGCGAGGTTATGGCGACTCGGGAGGAGGCGGATTCTTCGGATTCAACTCAGAAGGTGGCGGCACAGTCAAGTATGTGTGTCTAACGTGCAACCACCGCTTCAAAGGTGCCACGTGTCCAAGATGTGGCTCAAAGATGAAGCGCGCAGACTTTTAGCAATGTCGCTTGAAAAACTCAGACAACAAGCAATCTACCAAAACTCAATAGATACTTGGATTGCCATTTGTGAGGAAAAACAAATAGATTGGTACGAGACGGAAAACTACAAAAAATTCATAGAATATCTCTTCAAAAACGGCATCAACCTAAAAAAATTCCCACTCTGCGTCAAAGAGACGGGAGGAATGTACGAGCGAGGACGCGACAAGACAAAGTTCGCAGAAATGCTCTCGCAGTTAAATGACCCAAACGCCGCCGCATATACAATAAAACTAAACGATCAGACACTCAAAATAATTAGGGACTTTCAGATTACCAACTAGCGTTTTAGCTTGGGGTTGGCCACAGCCTCAAGTGAATTGCCAATAAATACGAACGCAAGCCCGGTTACTGCGACCATCACGCCTGGAGGTATTATCCACCACCACAGACCGCGTGCAGCAGCACCATGTGCCTTGGCATCGTGTAGAATTTGGCCCCATGTGGGAAATGTGGGATCTCCAAGACCCAAAAAGCTTAGGCCAGCCTCCGTAGTAATTGCTGCTGGGACAGAAATTGCAATACTTGCAAGAGCATATGGCATTATCTGTGGGATGATGTGTCGAAATATTATCTTGGAGTCTTTTTGGCCCATGATCTTTGCAGCATCTACAAACTGTCGAGTTTTGATTTGTAAAGACAAACTCCTTGAGACCTTGGCGACGCCTACCCAACCAAACATCATGAGAAAGCCAATCAGCAAAAATATGTTATTGGACGTAGTCACAGACAATATGATCAAAAACGGAAGCGCCGGCAATGCGTAAATTATGTCGTTGAATCTCATCATGGCCTCATCTGTTTTTCCTCCTTTGTAACCAGCATAAACTCCAAAGACGAGGCCGGAGACAACGGAGCCAACTGCAACCGCTATACCAATGAAGAGTGCGACAGGGGTTCCCCACAACAAACCGATTGAAAGATCACGCCTCAACTCATCTGTGCCGACAAGGCCGTATACTTTGCCTCCCAAAATTAACTTGGAATCAGAAAAGGTACTAGCTGACTGTGTGTTGACGAGACTGACAACAAAGACGTATCTGCCTTTTAGTACCTCCCGCGATTCAGATTTTGAAAAGATGATCTCTTTTGTGGTAAGGTCGTCAAGCGGATATGAGAACTTGTCAGACTGGAGCAGCAAGTTTTTTCTGATTGTGTCGCTTGTTGAAAAGATCTTATCGGAATATGTTGTATGTTCTGACTGTGGTAAAGACGACGAGATTAGTCGTAGCGTTACACCATCAGGCCTGATGACATCTATTTTGAGGACAGGTGCGCCATCATACTGAATGGTGTATTGCAAGAGAAACTCGTTTGGAAAATAATCATACTCATAATCGAACTCAAACTTTTGCATAGTTGTGGCCGCCACATTGCTTTTTTGGAGGATGGTTTGCGTATTTTCCAGTATTTGATGCTCTGGGATCTTTGCTGTCGCAAAGAAATTCACCCAGCTTGGCAGAGCAGACTTTGGCAGCATCGTCCAGCTGGCGGGGTTGTTCCACTGCTTGTACATCTCCAGTGGCACAAAAAGCGCCGTCGCCGCAGAGACGAAAATTAGCGATGCCAGAATGCCAATTCCAACTAGGCCTATTTTATTCCTGATAAATCCTTCTTTTAGCTCAGAGTATGTGGCCATCTCAGACGGTCCTTATTCTTGGATCCAAGTATCCATAAAGCAGATCCGCGACAAAGATGCTTGCCAAAAAAAATGCCGTAAGAACATAAGTAGCGCCTATGATCACTGGGAGATCCATTACGCTTATTGCCTCAAAATAAAGTCGGCCCATGCCAGGCCAATCAAAGACTGCCTCTGTAATTATGGCTCCACCAAGTGAGCCCGACAGGCTCAGTGCAAGGATGGTTACTATTGGCGGCGCTGCGTTCTTTAAAGCGCTCCCAAAGATGATCTTTTTCTGGTTGATGCCTATTGCTTTTTTTACGAAAATAAAATCCTCTTGCATTATTCCAACGATGAAATTCCTGACTAGGTAGGCCCACGTTCCAAAACCAATCAGAACTATTGTGATGAGGGGCAGTGTCATATGGTACAATAGGGCCGGAATGTACCCTGGGTCTGTGGGGGGTAGCAGTGGGGTGGCCCTTGCAGGAAACAGGTTATACGAAAACGAAAAAGTAAAGATCATGATCAATCCAATCCACCATACCGGAAAGCTGCTACTGATTATGGCAAAAATTGAGGTTACCTTGTCTGCCTTGGAGCCAATCTTGCTGCCAGAGATTGCCCCAATGAATATGCCAATTATGGAAATTGTGATGGTGGCTGTCGTAAAAAGGAGGATTGTACGGGGCAGTTTTTCTAAAATGATGTCACTTACTGCAGTGGAGCCAGAATCACTGCTAATAAACGTGGCGTATCCAAAATCCAAAATGAGGATCTTGTACATCGCAAGACCTATCCTGTTTGGCGAGTACCATGGCATGTCGAGGCCGAGACTCTTTGTCCTTTGTTCTACTTGCCGTGCTATGTATTGATCCAGCTCTTCAGTGCTCTGAAAACTTGATACCAACGCCTTGTTCTCAACTACTTCTGTTCTTACCTGGATTGCAACACCTTTTTTCATTATGGTGTCCATGTTGGAGCCAACAAGAAGTATTGTGACAAGCAGTGTGGCCATCAAGACGCCAAAAAGTATGGCTGCGCGTTTTGCAAAGTAGCGCTTCAATCCCATTGGTATGACTTGATGAAATTAGCTTAAAATGTTATGCTCGAATACATGATTTTATCTCAAGGGAGGAAAGCAAGCTGATCATGGCAAATGGCTTGTCGATTAGATCCAGCGTCTCTTTTACTGCGTCAAACTGGGAGTCACGTTGAGACATGTATGGTGAAAGAAAGAAGACCCTCTGCTGTGGCCTTGCGGCCAGTATCATGTCTTCTACATTGTCGCCTTCTGGTATTCTCATGGATTTTTCCAAGACGACGAAGTCGTAATTTGTGCCGGCGTCGATTCTGCCAAGGCAGGCACCGACATCTGAG
>JBFLWI010000085.1:0-4148 GCA_040757675.1 Thermoproteota archaeon
TCAGGGGCTTTAATTTATGGGGAGGAACGAACTAATTCAAATAATGAAGATCGATGAAAAGCCAGACGAAGACTACGAGACTTTTGTAATATCTGAGCTCGGATTAGTAGACCCGATGACTGGCGCCATGGTTCTAAGATCGATTGACGGAAAAGAATTCCACATGACTGCATTTTCCTCCGAGGTTGCCCGCTACATTGCAAATTTCATCGAAGGTAAAAGAGAAGAGGTGCCAACAATCTACAACATGTTTGAGCAGATGTGTGAGGAAAACGAGATAGTCCTAGTAAAGGTAAAGATCTACGAAACAGGCAAGATATTCAGAGCAAATCTCTACTTTACTGGGCGCAAGGAAATAATTCTAAAATACTATCGTGCATCCGATGCGATTGCACTTGCTACATTTTACAACGTACCCATACTGGTAAGAAAGGATCTCTTAGAAGAACCAAAAAAAGAAACACTACAAAAATAGTAAAAATCAAGTCTGAAAATCGAGATCATACCTAATAAAAGATGAATCGCATCCTATGTTCAAATGGCAAAAGACGACAAACAAAAATCAACTGAACTTGTACCTGCATGGCCGTTCAACTGGCCAAGCCTTGACAGAGCATTTGACAACTTTAGAAGAGAGTTCGAAAGAGCCTTTACCATGCTGCCGTCGTTTCCGAGCCAAAAAATGGCATCGATGGCATGCGACATTGCAGACGAAGGCGACAAGTATACAATCAAAGTCGAAATGCCGGGAGTCAAAAAAGACGAAATAAAACTCAACGTCTCCGACAGCACACTTGAAATGTCTGCACAGCACAAAGAAGAGGAAGAAGAAAAGAAAAAGAACTACATAAGAAAGGAACGAAGCGAAGTCTCATACTACAGGACAATACCGCTGCCAGAAAAGATAGTCTCAGACAAAGCACAGGCAAAGCTCATCGACGGAATCCTAAACATCACGGTGCCAAAGGCGGTGCCGACACCAAAGCCAAAAAGCAACACAATACCAGTTCAGTAAAATTTTCCTTTTTTTTAATAATCATGCTCGCTAAAGTCGCTTCCAAGCTCAATTGATGCAATCACGGTCTTTTCTGTTGTCTGGCACTTGAGGTTCTTTTGCGGCAAAAACTCACCAAATATCTCTTTGAGCAGCTGTTCTGTAAACAGAGACCACTTGATTCCAAGATCGTGCTGTATGATGAAATGGTGTACTGCACCTTCGACTCTGTGGTCAGAGTTCATCCCCGATGCCCGCATATAGTCCTCCAGTGTCTCGATTGCCCGCTTTAGGTCGTACTTTCCCTTCATGAAGAGAACGGACTCTTTGATTATCGGCTTTATTGCGTCGACTATCTGGTTTATCTCGCTGCCCTCAAGCTCAACGCCAAGCGTCTCAAGGATCTTTTTTGGGACAGGAATTATTCCAATTTTGTCTGCGAACCGATCCCAGACCAGATACTTTTCAAGAATCTGCCTCACCAAGACATTGTGCGAGATATTTTTTTGCATCGCTTCTGTCTCTAGTTCCTCGACTACCTTTGCGGGCAGCCTATAAGTGATGCTTCGGGTGGTCTCTTTCTTAGGCGGGTGCTGCTTTCTTCTTGGAATATCTGTTTCCAATGGTGGTATGATTGTTCTCTGTTATTTATCTGATCAGGTCGGGGCCCGATATTTTTCCAAGACGTCTTTGTGCACAGGAACATCGCAAAACGCTCTTACTATATCGAATTTTGTTATCACGCCTACGAGCATGTCGTGCGATACCACCGGGACTCCACTTATCTTGTTTTTTACCATGATCTGAGCTGCGCTTGCCAAGTCATAGTCTGGCTCGACTATGATTATCTCTTTTTCAAGCAAGCTGTCGACGGAAAGTGAATGCTTTGATTCTTCAAGGAGGTAGTCTCTTGCAAGGCCGTCTGCGCGCTTGAAGTACTCGCTGTGTCTAAGAAACGTATTTGTGGTGACTAGGCCCTTGACGTGCCCTGCGTTGTCTGTAACGACGAGTCTTGAGACGTTGTTCTTGTTGAGGATCTCAAGTGCGTACCTGAGCTGGTCGGAGTTTCTGCAAGTGACAGTCTTTTCACTCATATAGTCTCTTACTTTGTACTTTCCTGGGTACTTGGTGGCAAAAACATCGGCAATGTCTGTCTGGGTTATGATGCCTGCAAGATCCCCCTTTTCGTCTGTAACTATGATTGAGCCGATCTTAAAGGTCACCATGCGGGTTGCGCACTGGTGGAGAAAATCTTCCAAGTCGGCAACTATTGTAATCAGATCTTTTTTCATCGCTTCCCGGAGCGGTATCTCAGAAAGCGATCTCTTTGTAGTGTCCTGCTCAAGGAACCTGTTGATGTCGCGTTCAGTGAGGATTCCAACAGGTCTTTTGTCTCTGACCACTACGACTCTTTTGACAAAATTTGTCTTCATGAGAACAAGTGCGTCGTGCATCGAAGCAGACGCAGTCAGAGTGAGTACGGGGCTAGAGTACAACACGATGATTCACCGCGACCTGTAGATTTAAGGAGAGAGCATGATTCTCAGAAAGTCTCAAAACAACGTTTGGGTTCCTAATGGGTCTCATTAGGAACGATCTCGACTTCTAGGTTGCCGCCGTTGAACTGTGATGTTATGGCCTTTACCTTGCTCTTGTAGAGGAAGTGCTTTTTTCCCTCTGATGTGATCGAACCGGAGATAGCAAGCAACTTGTTGTCAAAGAGAAGCTGCAGTCTTCGGTAGACAGTACTGATGGGTATCTGCGTTTCTGCGCTTATCTCTATTGCGGCCTTTGGACCATTCATTGTTGATTCCAGTATGGCGCGGCAGTACCTATCGGACACCACACCAAGGAGGGCGTCCCTTCTGTCGTCATCTATTTTTCTTCCTGTTAGCTGAACTTGCATGATGCATTATGGTGTTTTTTTTGATATAACGAGTCGGTATGCTTTGCATTGCACTGCAAGCTAGATACTTATCTTTTGTGAGCACAAAAGACGCCACATGGTTGAAACACAGTTTCCCAAGTTCAGGTGGGGTACAATTTCTGAGCAAAACTCGGGTCACACAAAGGACGAGTGGGGCTCAAAGCAGGCGCCACAAAAAGTCATCGCCTACACGGTAATATGGGATAAAAAAAATCTGTAAAAAAAATTACTTTACCACAAGTACTGGCAGGCCCGACTTGTGCAGAACATAGTTTGAGACGCTACCAAAGAAGAACTCTTTTATTGCTCCGCGCCCTCTGGCTCCAATTACTATTGCATCGAACTTTTTGTCCTTTGCGAACTTGACTATTGTGTACGCGGGATCGCCAAACGTTATCTTGCCCTCAAAGAGTATGCCGTTTTGCGCACAATGCTTCTTTGCAAACTGGATTGTCCTGTCTGCGTCTTTGAGCAGCGGCTTTTCTGGATAGGAGAGTGCTCGAAATGCTGGATGTGGGGGCCTTGGAATCACGTAGATGCCAGTTATCGTTGCCTGGCACTGTCTTGCCAGATATATTGCATGGTTTAATCCACGAATAGAGTTCTTTGAGCCGTCAAGTGGAACCAGTATTTTTTGAAACTTTGTCTTTATCATGGACTCAAAAAAGATTCTGCAATAATTAAACGGGTTGCAAAATTATCAAACCTGAAATTAAGGGCCTCATGAAACGATTTTCTTGTCTGATAATCTACAAGTCACTTCAAATAAATAAGAAACAAACTCAGCTCGTAAGAAAATTGGACGCACTCATACTGATACTGTTTGTGACACTGGCCGGGGTATCAGGTGATGATGCCTATTTGGTGCAGAAATACGACATTGCGGAGCTCATGATGCAAAAATACGTTGTGAGTGTGGACGAAGGCGACTATGTAGTTTTTTACAGATTGAGCACTACAGAATCACACGCCGAAGGCACAGCCGAAGATCTTGACGCAAAGATAACATCGATGACAATAAACAAAGAACGCACCTCGCTTGTGATCGGGCTGGAGGGCGTTGAGCAGACCGACATAATGTCTGTAAGGTTCCCAAATGAGATCCTATCTGCAGAAGGAGGCAAGTTCACATTACTTGTAAACGGCGAGCAAAGAGGATACGAGTCGTCTGAGCAGGAAGACAAGACAAACATGATATTTCTCATCCCAGCTCAGACTGGAGAAATA
>JBFLWI010000086.1:0-4096 GCA_040757675.1 Thermoproteota archaeon
AAATCCCGGCGGCCGCACCTTTTTTATGGGAATGTAGTTGGGTTCGTGGATTTTGCACTATTTCCTTCACGAATAGGGAGCAGGATCGACTAAATCATAAGAACAATTTATGAATCGCATCCCAAAAGGCAAGGTACTCCATGAGGATTTTCCTATTTCTCTTGTTTACAACGGCATCTGTTTCATTGGTTTCAGCCTCTGCCCAAAATGGCAGAAGAATCTGCTAAGGAGGCAAAAGATCTGGCATCTGAAGCAAGAATGGGCCTTCTTGGAATGAGTGTTGAGAATGAGGAAGAAACCGAGGACGATGAAGATGTAGAGGAAGAAGACGAAGAAGAAATAGAGGAAGAGATAGAAGACGAAGAAGACGAAACCGACGAGGAATCCTAGCCAAAAACAAAACAAGTAACAAACATACAACGCAACTTATTTTTCTTATTTTAATAATGAATTGTTATTGTTTGGCTGATCGTAATTCTTGCAAATCAGTTGATGTCTTTGCCACAGTGCGGGCATTTCTTTTGCATTCTCGTTGTGAGTGGCCCCTTCATATCAGCTGACTTTAATGCAAGGCAGACATCCCAGGGACTGATCGTTGCATCTTTGTAGAGTATGTAAGGATGTTCCATCTTGTTCATCAGTAAGCAAAGATAATCAAATGGCAGATCCTCTGTAATCGTTTTCGCATAGTCAAGTCTAAGCCGTTTTGCTGGAACGTTCAAAAGCGATTCAACGGTTTTCTCAAATTTCAGCATTCTGGAGACTTCCGCAAGAATTAATCTGTCACTGATAAATTGGTTAGAGCCCTCCAAAACAAGTTTTCTTGTCTTGTTTTCAAACATCATGTTGACCAATTTGTCCAATGTATCATCTGGCTGAAAAGTAACAATCTTGCTTTTTGGCATTGATGAGGCAGTCAGATCGGTCTTACATCGCATACCCACATCCAACATTTTTCTTGCGGAAATGGCAGAATAACTGTCAGACTCACTGCTAAGAATTGCAAACGCACGCCTAGTATCTTGCCATTTTACTATCAAGTCTTTGAGTTTTGTCTGCTTTTCTACTTCTGGTACGTCACGAAACATTATTTGCTCTACTTTGGAGTTGTACTGAAAATCTCGTGTAGAGTTTTTGCGTAGATTATCAAGCAAATCGTAACCTCCAACTATTCCGATTGGGATGCCATTGCCGTTCACAACCACTATCGAGTCTACGGCAGATTCCAAATATTGAGCACACATCTCTGTTGCGACCCAGACTTCTCTGTCTTTATCGATATAAACGCAGGGTGAATCAGCAAGTGTCTTAGGAAATAATTCCTCGAGTGTTAGTTCGGAAACAATATGAGTTGAAGTCAATATGTGCTGCATTAGATAATTTTTGCTTAAAAACACCTCAAAGATTATCACATGTGAAACTCAGGATCTGGAATTAGTGCGGAATCAGTGTTGCATTCAAGAATGCCTTAAAGCTGAATTTTTTTGTATGCTGCCTTGCTTAACCTATTCATAATGCCAAGGCCCAAACCTGCCTTGCTGACTCCTTGGGCAAGTACGACATCGATTCTCTTTGCATCAAACTCTCTGAACGCTTCAAAAAGATTTGCTGCAATCTCGACATGACTTGTACCAAGATACTTTGTGAGATCCGATTTTTGCAAGTCGTTTTTCTGGGTCGCAAGTATGCCGACTCGTTTTCGTTGTTTCTTAAATAATCCGAGCAATTTGGAAATCTCCGCATTTACTTTGGAGATTGGACCTTCGATGAGAATTATTTTTGCTTTTGGAGAATAATGTCTGTACTTCATACCTGGCGATTTGTGAACTTTCTTGGTTGTCTTTCCTTTTACAACTGGATGGATCCTTACCTTTCCTATTGCCCTTTGAAGCTGCTCAAGTGTGACACCACCAGGTCTGAGCAGTAGGGGTATTTTCCCAGTTATGTCGATTACGGTGGATTCGATTCCAATTCTTGTCTTGCCACCATCTATTATCAAATCGACCTTGCCAGCAAGATCCTTAAACACATGTTTTGCTGTGGTAGGACTTGGGCTACCAGCCAAGTTTGCCGACGGTGCAGCAATAGGTACTCCTGCCTCCTTGATCAAAAGCTGCGCAATTTTGTTTTCCGGCATGCGAATTGCGACGGCATCAAGGCCGCCAGTGACTACCTTGGGCACAATTTCTGATTTTTTTAAAACTATGGTTAGCGGACCAGGCCAAAACATGTCTCTCAATTTTTGAGCTATCTTTGGAACATCTTTTGCCAAAAACAGAACGTCGTCTTTGTCATAAATGTGAATTATGAGGGGGTTGTCTGCAGGTCTACCTTTTGCTTCAAAGATCTTTTTGACGGCTGCAGAGTTTAGTGCATTTGCGCCAAGGCCATACACAGTCTCGGTGGGAAACGCTACCAGCTTGCCGCGCCTGATGAGCTTTGCGGCCTCTCTTATTTTTGGGAGGTGAGGCTTTTTTGGATTGACTTTGACGATTCTGGTACGCATTGTCCGATTTTAGGAAACAACCCACGCAGCCATATTAACCAACAAACTCCAAGATCGAATTTTTAAGTCGACTAGCCTGTCCATCACTTAATGAACGCGGATCTCAAAAAAATAGCACTTGAGAGAATCGAAATCCTGCTAAAGGAGGCGCAAGCTAACGCCAAAAAAAATCCAGAGCTTGCCCAAAGGCAGGCAAGCATCGCAAGAAAAATCAGCACCAAACACAAAATAAAACTCCCATATGAGATCAGGATGCAGTTCTGTAAAAAGTGCAAATCCTTCATTGCGCCCGGTGTGAACTCTAAGATCCGATTGGGCAGATCCACACTCAAGTCGATACGAATAACCTGCCAGTTCTGCCACCACACGTACCGCAAAGTCATCTCGAGTCCCAAATGATTATAAGACCTCTTACAAGTTTGTCTTTCACATGGCAAAAGTCTACGATGTACCAGCAGACGTTTTCATATCAAGACTAGCCGAGATACTAAAAAGCGAAAATATTGCCAAGCCAGAATGGACATCATTTGTCAAGACCGGCTCGCACAAGCAAAGGCCTCCCCACGAAAGGGACTGGTGGTACAAACGCTGCGCTTCCATTTTCCGAAAGATATACCTTCACGGCCCAATCGGCATAAATGATCTGAGAACCGAATACGGTGGCTCAAAGGCTGTAGGTTATGCACTTTCTCACCACAGGGACGCAGGAGGCGCAATAATCAGAAACGCCATACACGAGCTTGAAAAGCTAGGCTACGTCGAAAAAGTACAGGGAAAAGGTAGAGTGGTGACACACCAAGGAATGAAAAAACTTGACAGACTCGCATCAGAAATACTAAGTGAGCTTGCAGCACAAAACCCAATTCTGAAAATATATTCATAGTGACACACTATGAGCTATGAGCCAGACGAACCAAATCCTCAACGCGATGCCCAGATTGCAGCGCAAAAAGAACTCATCCTAAAGCAGCTTCTCTCTTCTGAGGCAAGACTGAGATTAAACAACATCAGGATGGTAAAGCCGGATCTGGCCGCACTAGTCGAAAATTATTTGATCGGAATGGCATCGCAGGGACGGATCAGCTCCCAAGTTTCAGACGAGCAGCTAAAACAAATCCTCATGTCGATCCAGCAACCAAAACGAGATTTCAAAATCAACAGAAAATAGCTCAAAGAAAATATAATTAGGGGTTACTATTGAAACCAAACCATGAAGGCCGTAGTTTATGAAGAGTATGCACCGGATGATAATTATGCTAAAATCCTCAAAGTAAAAGAAATCGCCGATCCAAAACCAAAATCAAACGAAGTTGTTTTCAAGGTAAAAGCAGCGGCGTTAAACTATAATGATATCTGGGGAATGCGAGGACAACCAGTCGCAGTACCACTACCACACGTCTCAGGTTCTGACGCAGCAGGAGACGTCATTGCAGTAGGAGAAGACGTCACGACAATCAAGGTAGGAGACAGAGTCGTCTCTCACTCTAACATGTCGTGCCGTGTATGCAAAGCGTGCACAGACGGACGCGAATACGACTGCACTAAAAGAACCATCTGGGGATTCCAGACGGGCCCTACATGGGGAGCTTA
>JBFLWI010000087.1:0-3986 GCA_040757675.1 Thermoproteota archaeon
ATGCCAAAATAGTAAGTAAAAGGCCACGTGATGTCAATTAGTGTAATAGATTCTGCTGCAATGAAAAACGAAAATGCGATAGATGTAAAGAGCAATCTCTTTGTCTTCATTTTTGTATAAGCTGCTAATGTTACCATGGTAAGAAATATGGCGGCAACTAGCCCACCTATGTGCAGGCCTATGTGGACGATGTGAGACCCATGGAAGAGATTAGGCAGAATGATTGGCATAACGAGTACTGTCATTACAGAAAGAATCACGATTCCAAACAGTTTTGACTTGTTTTCTGCAAACTGTTGTATTGACATTACGTATTTTTTGCGTGGAAAAAATTTAAAGACAGTGGTAGAACGATCAAATACTTGCAAAACCTACAGGCAGTGTATCTTAGTGTGGATGTGAGCAGAGCTCAGCCAAGACGCCGTGTAGTGACTTTGGGTGAATAAAAGTTATCTTGGTTCCCTCAGAGCCGTCCCGTATTTTGCCCAAGAATTGAATGCCGCAGCCTTCCATCCTTTGGTATTCTTTTTCGATGTCGTTTGTGGCAAGCGCCATGTGGTGGAGGCCTTCGCCTTTTTTTTCTAAAAATTTCTTAATTGGGCTGTCTGGTCGTGTCGGCTCCATGAGCTCGATTCTTCCATTTTCCAGCTTGATTATGGCAAGCTTGACTCCTTCTGACTCGACTGTTTCAAAAATTATCTTGTCTACCCCTAATGCCATTTGGTATTGCTTTGCTGCCTCTTCTACATTGTTTACTGCAATAGCTATGTGATCAATCTTCATTAAAAGACCTCTTTTGGCCTGTACTCGCCAAACACTTCTCTGAACGTGTTGCTTATCTCACCTGTAGTCGCATAGACTTTGACTGAATCTAAAATGAATGGCATTAGGTTGTCTTGTTTTTCTGCTGCAGTTTTGAGTTTTGATAATGCATAGTCTACTTTTTTGCCGTCTCGCTCTGAGCGCAGTGTTTTGATTGCTTTTTTCTGTTTTTCGCCAACTGAATCATCTATTCTGAGCAGTTCTTGTTTCGCCTCAGCTTCGTCTGCAAATTTGTTTACACCAACCAAAATTCTTTCACCAGAGTCGACTTCTTTTTTGAGCCTGTAGGCGTTTTGACGTATTTCTGACTGGAAGAAGCCTTTTTCGATTGCCTTCAAAGCCCCGCCCATCTTCTCTATTCGTTTTAGGTATTTCCATACACCATCTTCGATTTCATCACAGAGATACTCCAAATAATGAGAGCCGGCCATTGGGTCCACCGTCTTTGTTATTCCACTTTCATGTGCTACAATTTGCTGTGTTCGAAGTGCAATCTTGGCCGACTCTGCAGTAGGTAGTGCAAGTGCCTCGTCTCTTGAATTGGTATGAAGTGATTGTGTTCCGCCAAGCACTGCTGCCATGGTTTGGATTGCCACTCGTACGATGTTGTTGTCTGGCTGTTGTGCAGTAAGTGATTCTCCGCTTGTCTGAGTGTGAAACTTTAATTGCATTGATTTTGGATCCTTTGCGTGGAATTGTTCTTTTAGAATTTTGGAGTAGACTTTGCGTGCAATTCTGAACTTTGCAATTTCTTCGAAGAACTCTATTGTGCAACAGAAAAAGAAAGAAAGTCTTGGTGCAAAGTCATCTATTTTGAGCCCACGATCTAGGCATGTTTGTATGTATGCTATGGCGTTTGCCAAAGTAAATGCCACTTCTTGTACTGCCGTGGCTCCAGCTTCTCTCATGTGGTAGCCGGAAATAGATATTGGATACCATTGAGGAACATGTTTTGCACAGTATGCTATCATGTCACCAATTAGTCGCATCGACGGTTGTGGTGGATAGATGTAGGTGTTTCTTGCGATGTATTCTTTGAGGATGTCGTTTTGTGTAGTTCCCCTAAGTTGGACGCTAGAAAATCCTTGTGATTCGCCTACTGCAATGTAGTAAGCCAGCAGGGTTGAAGCAGTCGAGTTAATCGTCATAGATGTGCTGACTTGGCCTAGTGGGATACCGTCAAATGCTGTAAACATGTCTTTGAGTGAGGCAATAGACACTCCTACTTTGCCCACCTCACCTTCTGCTTGAGGTGCATCCGGGTCGTGGCCTATCTGAGTCGGCAGATCAAAGGCCATCGAAAGCCCAGTCTGGCCTTTTTGCAACATAAATTTGAAGCGCTCGTTGGTTTGCTTTGCATCTCCAAAACCAGAGTACTGGCGCATAGTCCAAAGCCTTTCTCTGTACATATCTGCATGAATTCCGCGCGTAAATGGATACTTGCCCGCATCTTCTTTTGGAAGCTTTTTTGTCTGGTGATAAATCCTCTTTACTGGAATGTTAGAATCGGTCAGTAGTACTTTTGGCTTTTTGACTTGTTTTGGTTTTTGGATTTCTTTTTGCGCCATTGCACATCACTTTAGAATTGAGCCAGATATCTTGTCTGCTGCCTCAAATGGGTCGATTTTTCTAGCTTGGAGCATTTTTAGATATTTTGAATAAGTTTTGTCTGATTCCAACAACGTGTCGATTTTGTTTCTGACATTATTTAAAACAATATCTTTTAGTTCGATTTCCAAGCGTTTGCCATCCAGATCTTTTTTCGTTTTCTTCTTTTTGTACATAAGTTCCTTTAGTGTTCTTGCAAATTCGTCTATTCCTTTGTTTTTTGTAGCAGACGTCTGCAGAATTAGTGGGTTTTTTTCAGTCATGCCTATGAATTCCTTGACAGAGTCATACAGTTGTGATGCGCCGTCAAGGTCGCTTTTGTTTACTAAGTAAATATCACCAATCTCAGTTATTCCTGCTTTGATTGTCTGAATGCTGTCACCTGTGTGTGGGTTAAAGACTACTACTGTAATGTCTGCTATGTTGGCTATCTCGACTTCGGTCTGGCCTGCCCCAACACTCTCAATTATGATTGGGTTGAATCCAGCATATTCAAGCACTCGGATGCTGTTTCTAATTGAGCGTGATACTGCGCCCGTTGCACCACGCGATGCAATGCTTCGTATGTAGGTGCCAGAATCAGTAGATTCTGTCATCCTCACCCTGTCGCCCAAGATAGCACCGCCTGTGACATGGCTTGTTGGATCTATTGCTAATACAGCTGCCTTGAGTCCCAATTTCTTTAGTGCCACTGTGGTTTTGTTGATTAGAGAGCTTTTGCCTGCACCGGCAGGACCTGTTATGCCTATCACTATAGAATGCCCGGAGTTTTTGAAGATCTTTTTGATTATTTTGCGTGCTTGTATTTCATCGTTTTCAATTATTGAGATTGCCTTGGCAATAGCGCTTCGCTTGCCTTTTTTTAAATCTGCTAAAAGATCCAACCAGATTCCACACTTTTTTCTTCAATAAATTCTTGTTGGCTTCAGAGCTCGCTAAAGATAATCTTGTTTGAGGGTTGCCCGTAATTGTGCACTTCGGTCTTTAGTCCCACTTTTCCAAACTCCTGGTGTTCCACTACGAGTGTTATCGGCATCGACTTCCAGCCATACTCTGGGACTCCATCGAATGGTACCTGAATATCAAAATGAGATCCAGAGAATTTCTTTTGGAATGACTGTTCCATTCCAAGGATCTCAAGTGTCACGCTGGATGTTTTTTCTGTGACATCGTCAAATTTTATTTGTATATACTTGCTGTCCTCGTAAAACGTTGCATCTAGATAAAATATCTCAGAATATTTTTCCGAAGTTTTTATGCTCTGCGATATCGAGATTCCGATTCCAAACGCAATTATGGTGCCAACTGCAGCAAATATGATTTTTTTGTTCATAAAAATTCTTGTCGCATTCTCTGCAAAAGTGCTGTATGGATTCTAATTCTTTCCAGCGTTTGCTCAAGTGTTCTTTCTGTACCGGGTGTCGGGTTTGCCTTGAAGAATCTCCTTATCTCTTTTTCCATAGAGGCGTCAGCCACTTGTGAGATGCTTGCAACCATCCTGTTGAGAAGTGGGCTGCCAGGGCCGACTTTTTTCCTTAGCGATTTCCAATTCTTTT
>JBFLWI010000088.1:0-3854 GCA_040757675.1 Thermoproteota archaeon
CAGTATTGATTGTAGTGCTCAACTGTCAAAAATAAAAACTCTAAAAATTCCGTGTGCGAGAAGTTTTGTGGGAGTAGTTCTAGAGCTATACGCGCATCCGAAAGATAGAGCTCGCTTTTTTTCATGGTAAATTCGAATCCTTTTCTAACATCTCCTGTCAAAAGCGAGTAATAAAGTGGCCAAGAAGGTATTTTGACAAACTTGTTTTTTATCGAGTCTTCGACCTCATTGCCACAGCCAACCGATTCGGCAGCACGCGCCATTCCCAAATAAAATATCTCGCCGAGTGGATTCTTGGCAAGCGCCATATTTCTTCCAGCGGTACCCATCACCGCTCGGTACTTTTTGTAGCACTGATTCATCTGCTCCTCTGTAATTTTTGTCGGAGTCATCTTGAGTTTGGTGTCTATGTACTGGCCAAGCCTTGCGTCCTTGAAGCCTTCCTCGAATTCCGCAAGAACTTCTTTGCCCCCTTTTGCGATTTTGGCGCGGGCAAGCCTTAGTATGTATGGATTCATGAGTTTATAGTCGTCAAGGTATTCCAAGTCTTCGTCTTTGTCGACGATTCTATCCATTGGTTCGCTAAGATCTATTGCAATTATGTGGCCGTCAACTAGATCTTGTCGCATCTGGGCGTTTTTGTTTCCATAGTGGTCTGCTGCGGCATCATATAGAGCGCAAAATACAGGTAATGTCATTTTTACGAAATTTGAGTTGAGGATTCTCAATACTCTGTCCTTTAGCACGTCGCGATTTTCGAGCTTTGATCTTATGTCTGGAATTTGTGAGTCTTGTAGTGTTATTTCAGTAGAACCAACCTCACTTGCAAACGCTTTTTGCGTGTCTGTTGGCGAAGAATCGGACTTTATCTCTCTTAGTAGGTCGTCTGTGAACCTGTCAGCAAATTTTGGAAATTCTGATTCAGCTTCTTCTTTGTACTGGTTGAATAACTTGAATCCCTTTGATTTGAAGAGTCCTTGTTTTAGAATTTGTTTTCCAGCTTTTGTGGACATTAAAGCTTCTTTTGACACAACAGACTGATCTTTGCTGCTCACAGTAGCACACCTTTGTTCATGTTATTTATCCTTTCAAGATTTCTTGACTTAAATTACGAAATAGTCAAGACGAACTATGCAAGTAATCGATGTACTCAAAGAGGCATCAAAGCTGGTATATGAGAATGTAAAAGACATCGCAGGTACAGTGGAGGCCGCCGAGGATCACGGCCGTGGTGCGGGCGGGGACATTTCGCGCAAGATAGACATAGTTGCGGAAAAAACTGTTTTGGATTATCTAAAAAAAATCAATTTTGAGTGCATAGTTTTAGGTGAGGAGTGCGGTAGAGTCGAGCTGTCAAATAATCCAAAGGGTTTTCTCATCATGGACGCAATAGACGGCTCTGCAAATGCAGTTCGTGGCATTCCATTTTTTTGTTGTTCTCTGGCTTTTGCCACACAAGACAGACTTAGCTCCGTTACCGACGGTGTCGTCACAGACCTTTCAAATGGTAACATGTATTGGGCTACAAAAGGCAAAGGTGCATTCCTAAATGAAAAACGAATTCATGTTCACAAGCAAAAACCAGTCTACAAGATCGTTGGTGTGAATGTATCAGGCGCCACCCCAGAGATTGTAAAGAAGATACAGCCCATCTTTGAAAATTCAAATCACTCAAGACACCTTGGCGCAAATGCACTTGAGCTTGCTCTTTTTGCAAGGGGCCTAATAGACATTTATGTAGACCTAAGGAAAAAGATCCGTGTGACGGATATGGCTGCAGGTTATCTCATAGCAAAAGAAGCTGACGGAATAGTTTTAGATGAGAATCTCAACCCACTTGATTCGGATCTCAGCTATGAGACAAGGCTCTCATTTATTGCCGCGGCAAATCAAGAAATCCTCACTGAAATCAAAAATCAATTGAAAATTTGAAAAAAGTTGTAAGCGCCCTTGGCGGGATTTGTCAAACATTGTAAACGCCCTTCATGCGATACGGCATTAAAGAAATTTTGACTGCTTGTAAAATCATATATTCTATTTGGTGGGTTTAGAATTAGTGTCAAAACCACACAGCCCAATACCGTTACTTGTTGCAGGCATAGTTAGTAGTGGGATTGGTTTTATGTTGCTTGGGATCTGGATTAGTGATAAAATACCACGTAATGACATGCTGTTAATTGGAATGGGAATAGCATTATCGTTGTTGGCAGTATCTACGGCTATCTTACATCATGAGATAACACGAAGACAATCGGTTTTCGACAGTGGCAACACAACACCAAGTAAAGGGTACTAAGTACGATGACTCGGTTTAAGTTTAGGAAGATCCCAAAGGAACCACTGCCAAAGTGCAACGCGCTTGTTAATTTTGGCAGTGGAAGAATTAGGAAAAAAGAAAGCAATGAAAAACAGCTGATAGAGTGGCTATCTGTGTACCCTATGTACTTAGGTGTACGCTAGTACATATAGTGTTTGATATAAAACATGTTAGCTAATTGGTACACATTTGTACACTAACTATTTATCTTGAAGACAAACTCAAGTTATTCATGATAAAATTCGTTGGTTGTATTGCAAAACAAGCAGACAGGAGAACCATATCTATCCCAAAGGAGCTTCACAAGGAAGTGGAAAAACTGTTGGGAAAACAGCTAAAGATAACCATTGAAGAAATCAAGCTTTAAACACTTCACATTCTGTCCAATGTTTGAGATGTTCATCACAAAAATTTAGGTAACATCCGCCAAACTCCCTTTTGTTGGGTTTCGGGTTGTCATCTGCACAATTAACATTTGGCGTTTTACCTTCATTTAATATTCTGAGTCTTTCGATGACTTCTTCCAAGTTTTTTGCATAAAATTTGAAATGCGGTGAGAGGAAACTATTCAGATCAGAGCCTTCGAATATTTTTGAAGCCCTCATAAGGTAAATGGCGTATATTTGCAAGTCTACAAGCACTTCAGCCATGATTTGTTCTCTTTTCCTTGCGAATGGTTTGGGTCTTGATTCTTTTCTAGGCAATTTTGTTATCCTTGATCTTTTTCACTAAGGATTCCATTATTTGTCCAGCTATGTCTTTTCCAGTTGTTTTTGATGTAATCTTCAATCCTTCTACAATAATCAGGAACTTTCCAGTTTTGCAGACATATCCAGATGTGTCTTTTGTGGATTTAGTCGTGAGACAATCAGCGTTGGCAATCTTTGTTTCTTCGAAATTCACTAATGAGTTCTTTTTCATGGCGTCAAAGGTATCGATTAACTGTCTGCTCTTTTCACTCTTGTAGATCTTAATCATTGATTCTACAGTCCAAGGAGCTTTTGCGCTGTATAGTTTGTCATGCCTTGTATAATGTTGAACAATAACTCGTTTAACACCTGTGTCCATCACTATTCCGTCAGGTAGGTTCAGATATTCTACCCCATCATAAGCTGTTTCCACCTTCCAAGATTTTTCATCCTTGATGTCAGATTCTGTCAGAAGGATTGATTTTATTGGGTCTGCCTTGGAGGTTTTCTTCTTCATTGCTTCATTTGTTGCCTTTTTTGTTTCGACTTTCTTGGTGACGGGCTTGGCGTCTTTGGTCTGTTTCTTGTCATCAGATTTTCCTAACTGTTTTTTCAGTTCGGCTAATTCTCTTTCAAGCTTCTCGATTCTTTCATCGCTACTAGATGGAGACTCAAAGCTGACTCTGATTGTTGATGGGTCTTTGGCTCGTATTGTGATGTCTTCATATCTACATGAATTTGGAGCTAATACCGCTCGTAATTCTAAGGTTCCAGTATCAGCAGAGTCAGACGAAACGTATAGTTTTGGAGCATCAAGTTTCTCACTTCCAGCACAAATTTTGAGCAAG
>JBFLWI010000089.1:0-3734 GCA_040757675.1 Thermoproteota archaeon
TCCTCCCTTTTGCGTTCCTTTTCTATGAACTCGATTCTGGCCTTTGTTGCTTGGTAGCTACCCACTGCCATGGCAAAGCCGTCGGCAAACAGATTCGCAAATCCAAGTATGACTACGATCATTGGAGAAAGAGATGCTCCTATGGCTCCTGCAACTACCGCAAACGTGGTCACAGAGCCGTCAAATGATCCATAAACAAAATCTTCAAGGTGCCACTTCATAATCTAGAAGATGACCAAATCTGATTAATAATGAGTGGGAAAAAATCAAAAATGGTAATCAGTGATCCTATTGGAATAGGCTTCTGATTTTTTGTAGTTCTGCTTTGATTGAATTTATTTGTGTGTCTATATCCTCTGCCGGTTGCTGTGTGTTTATTGCGTGCCTTAGATCTTGTCTGAGCATTAGTTCTACTTTTTGCATGAGTGCACTGTCTTTGTCAGCAATTACGCCTTCAATGTACTCATAGTTTTCCAAGTACGCAGTTGTTGCAAGTGAAAGCGCTCCAGATGTGTCGCCAGAACGATATTTTGAGGAGACTTGGTCTAAGAGGTCTTCTATTTTATCTACTGTCTTTAGCACGTCAGCCTGCTTGGTAATTGGTGTTCCCATCATCATTGGCCCACCCATCATGCCTTGGTTGCCCATCATGCCTTGTCCACCCATTGGCCCCATCCAGTTTTGCTGGAACTGCTGGTTGGTCACCAGCTCTTGCATGAGCTCTTCGTGCTGGATCATCGAGTCTATCATTTGTTGGCGGAGTTGCGGATCATTCATCATCATTCCTGCCATACCTGGCCCCATCATCTGTGTCATCTGTTGCATGTGTTGTGGATTGTTCTGCATCATTTGATGCATTTGCTGCATGTGCTTTGGATCGTTCATCATAATGTCATGCATCTGACCAATCAGTTGTGGATCTGCCATCATCTGGTTCATCCAATCATTCATGGTCTGGGGGTTTTGTCTCCACTGAGTCATCATTTGTTGCCTGAAGTTTGGGTCGTTCATCATGTTCTGCATTTGTTGGGGATTCATGTGTAAAAAGTTGGTTGTCGAGGTTGCTTGGAAAGCAGCGTATCCTATTCCTAATCCGGCAAAGAATACACCTATTGTAATTCCTATCCAAATAGCTTGTTTTGCCATTGATTATGTCGTAAGTCCAATGTATATACCACCTTCAGTCAATTTTCAGTTCTGATAAAGCAGTAGATTTTCAGAGTTGAAATTTAACATCATTGCATAAATACAATTTTTTTGTCCTTGTATGCAATGTCCACTATCCAAACTACCTCAGAAGGCATTCCAGTAATAGTCCTAAAGGAAGGCTCAAAACAATCAAGAGGCCGTGATGCACAGAAAAACAACATCAATGCAGCAAAGATCATTGCAGAGATAATTGCATCAAGTCTTGGACCACGAGGCATGGACAAGATGTTAGTTGATTCTATTGGCGACATTACAATTACAAACGATGGTGCAACCATCTTAAAGGAGATCGATGTCCAGCACCCTGCAGCCAAGATGATGGTTGAGGTTGCAAAAGCAACTGACAGTGAAGTAGGAGACGGCACCACTTCTGCAGTTGTAATTGCAGGCTCGCTTCTTGAAAAGGCTGAAGGGCTAATCGACAACGATATCCATCCGGTAATAATCGCAGACGGCTACAAAAAGGCATCAAAGAAAGCAATATCATTTCTTTCTGAAATTGCCAAAAAAATAGATGTAAACGACAAGCAGACCTTGGAAAAAATAGCGCGCACCTCGATGCTTACGAAACTTGTTGCAGTTGAGGCGGCAGACCTTGCAAAGATAGTAGTTGAAGCAGTTCACGCAGTCATGGAAAAAAAGGATAGCGAAAACAAAGTCATGATAAGCAATGTCAAGGTGGAAAAAAAGACAGGCGGCTCCATCTCAGATAGCAGCCTCATCAATGGCATAGTACTTGACAAAGAGGTTGTCAACAACAACATGCCAAAAAAGATTCAGAATGCCAAAATCGCGTTGATCTCAGCCCCCCTCGAAATAGAAAAAACCGAATTCGATGCCAAGATAAACATCTCCAGTCCGAATCAGATAAAATCATTCATGGAAGAAGAAAATCAGATTCTACGAGAAATGGTTGAAAAAATAACAAAGACAGGCGCAAACGTAGTTCTGTGCCAAAAGGGAATTGATGATATCGTGCAGCATTATTTGGCAAAAGCAGGAATTTTGGCAGTTCGAAGAATCAAGGAAAGTGATATGGCCAAGCTTGCAAAGGCCACAGGCGGCAGAATAGTCGGCAACGTAGAGGATCTTACAGACAAAGACTTGGGCCTTGCACAAAACGTCGAGGAAAAACAGATTGAAGAAGACAGCTGGACGTTTGTCGAAGGTTGCAAAAACCCAAAGGCCGTAACTTTTCTTATCAGAGGTGGTTCGCAGAGAGTCGTAGACGAAGTAGACAGGGCAGTCCACGACGCATTGATGGTAGTCAAGGATGTAATAGAAAACCCTTACTTTGTGCCGGGCGGAGGAGCTCCAGAGGCATACATTGCCGCAAAACTCAGGATGTGGGCGCAATCATTGTCTGGAAGAGAACAGCTTGCAGTTGAAAAGTTTGCAGAGGCTCTTGAAGCAATACCAATTTCTCTTGCAAGAAATGCTGGCATGAACCCAATTGATGCGATAACACAGCTTAGAGCAAAGCAGAGTGCAGGCGAGAAATATACTGGAGTCGACGTCATAAATGGCACCATAGGAAACATTGAAAAAATAGATGTGTTTGAGCCGGTTCGCGTAAAAGAACAGGTAATCAAGTCTGCGACAGAAACTGCAAACATGATACTCCGAATCGATAACGTCGTGGCTGTATCAAGAGCGCCTGCTCCATCTGGGCAAATGCCTAATCAACCTCCACCAATGTATTAGATACGTTGAGAAAAATCATAATCACAAAAGCTAACGGCCAAAAGGCACCATTTGACCCAAGAAAAGTTGAGTTTACTTGCATCAGGGCAGGAGCAGACCCAAAGGTTGCAAGAGATATAGCTAGACAGATCCATTCCAGAATCCATTATGGAACAACCACAAAAGAGATCTATTCCATGGTCCTGCAGTTTTTGTCAAAGCATGGAAGTGTCGCAATAAAGCAGAGATACCGCCTCAAGGAGTCAATTATGCGTCTTGGCCCTGCTGGTTTTTCATTTGAAACCTATGTGAGCCAGATTCTTGAGAATTTCGGATACAAAACCAAATCAATAGGTAAGGAATTTCAAGGAAGATGTGTAAAGCACGAAATAGACCTTGCCATGGAACAGCTTGGCAAAAGGTGGCTTGTCGAATGCAAGTACCACAACATGCCTGGCAGGTACACTGGGATCAAGGAGTCACTTTACACGCATGCCAGATTTTTGGATCTTGTGGACAGCTTTGATGGCGAGATGCTTGTGTGCAACACAAAGGTATCGGATGACGTAATCACCTATGCGACTTGCATAGGTCAGAAAGTCCTGTCATGGAAGTATCCTGTTGGAGCAGGACTAGAAAAGATGATCGAGGACAAAAAACTGTACCCAATAACTATACTTGGACCCACGAGGTTTGAGCTGGAAGCATTTGCAAAATCCAAGACGATGATAGCAAAAGATCTGGTTAATGTGGACATCAATGAATTTTCCAAGGCCACTAGGATCCCGCTTAAGCGGGTCATTGCGTTACAGAGGTTATTGAATCAGATCATTTCCTAGCTT
>JBFLWI010000090.1:0-3708 GCA_040757675.1 Thermoproteota archaeon
TTCTGCATTGTTTGATGGAATGTAAGACAGTAGTGTTTTTATTTTGTCAAAGCAGTCATACTCATTTTTTGCAACAAAGTGTGCAACGCCGCTTTTTGTTCCATGAGTCATTGCGCCCCCAAGATCCTCAAATGAGACTTCTTCACCTAGAACCGTCTTGACCACTTCTGGTCCTGTGACATACATCGTGCCTACTTTTTCAACCATTATAACAAAATCAGTCATTGCAGGGGAATACACCGCCCCTCCCGCAGACGGCCCAATGCTTGCAGTGATTTGTGGTACAACACCAGATGCCAGCTCGTTATGATAAAAGATGTCTGCAAATCCATCAAGGCTCAGAATGCCTTCCTGTATTCTTGCACCGCCTGAATCAATTATGCCAATTATTGGGCATCCCGTGCGCACAGCGTGATCCATTAGTTTTGTGATTTTCTTAGAACCCATCTGGCTAAGGGTGCCGCCCAAAACCGTAAAGTCATAGGCAAAAACAAAGACCTGTCTTCCATGTATGGTGCCGTAGCCGGTAATGACACCGTCTGTGAAGAATTTTTTCTTCTGCATGTCGTATTCGTAATAATGATGTGTAACGAGGGCGTCGATTTCCGTAAAACTGCCTTCGTCCAAAAGCAAGTCAATTCTCTCTCTTGCCGTGAGTTTGCCTTTTTCATGCTGGGCCTTGATTCTGTCTTGGCCGCCAGCTGTAAGGGCCATCTTTTGTTTTTCTAGAAACTTTTCAATCTTTTCAGAATGCATGGCCCCGCAACAACTGACAAAGTGCAGGTTATATTAATTTTAGAATTGGTTATTCTCGGATTTTGTCCCGGCCACCTTTTGCAGTTCTAAAGACGTTCATGCCAATGTGGTAGTTTTCATATAGGTAGTCCAGTGTCTTTAGGTCTTCTTCGGCCTGACGGATCTCAAGTTGGCTTGCCTCTGGGTCACGTTTTAGTCGTTCCAGTCTTTCCATTTTTTCTCTGACCAGTTCTGCTATTCCCACCTCATAGTTTGACGTTCCCTGGTATTCTGGACTTAGGACGTGTTCTGGTTTGTATGGTGGGATTTGGTATGTCATTTCCTTTGTTTCTTCTTTTTTTGTCTCAATCTTGGTGTTTTCGTCTGCCAACAACCAAGCTCAACATTGGTCAAATTTTAAGGTTTTATCTACAAAGCCTGACTTACTACGGCTTCATTAGGATCTTGCCAAAGATGTTTCCTTTGAGCATCTTTGTGTGTGCCTCAGGTGCCTCTTCGAGTGGGTAAATAGAGTCTATGATTGACTTGATCTTGCCTTTTGACATCCAGAACAATGCCTCCTCCAGTTCTGCGCGTGTTCCCTGCGTTGAGCCAAGAATGTTTGTACCCTTGAAAAAGATGTGCCTCAGATCTGTCTGTACATCATATCCCGTTGTCGCACCCGTGGTGACAAGTGTGCCACCATACTTTAGCAGTGTGAGTTCTTTGTTCCAGTGTGAACCTCCAATGTGTTCATAGATTACGTCTATTCCCGGAGACTGGTTTTTCTTTTTTGCCAACTCTTTTGAAATTGAAAAGACTTCCTTGTGCCAGTCTTCTTTTCTGTGATTTACCACATAATCTGCACCTAATCCTAAACATCGCTCATGTTTATCCGGACTTGCTGTCGTTATGACATCACAGCCAAACAGCTTTGCAATCTGAATTCCAAATGTGCCCATCCCGGAACCACCTCCCATTATCAAGACTGTTTGTCCTGGCTTGATCTTTGCTCGACCCACGAGCATGTGCCAAGAAGTCATAAGCACCATTGACGCAGCCGCAGCATCTTCGTATCGTATATTCTCCGGAATCTTTACAACATTTACTTCCGGCAAATGAGTGATCTCGCAGTATCCGCCCCACAGTGGACCTGTTTGAAATCCCCACACCAGACGCTTTTTGCAGTCATACTCTCTTCCATCGGTACATGCCTTACATACACGACATGATATGTTTCCGTGCGATACAACTCTGTCGCCAACTTTGATTGTGGTTACATCTTCACCAACTGCTATCACTTCGCCTGCAGCATCTGTTCCTGAAATGTGAGGTAGTGGGATTTTGATAGGCTTTCCCCTCATACCCCATATGTCATCGTAATTTAGGCCAGCAAACTTGACTTTGAATACTACCTCATTTGGTTTTGGCTTTGACTCAGGTATGTCCTTTATTTTGAGAATCTTTGCAAAGTCATCATTTTCCGCGTATTCTTCATATACTAACGCCTTCACAAAATGCGATTTTTCCCCGTATAATTTCAGCTTTATTGTTTTATGTTTAGTAATGGGAAGTTCTTTTGTACTGCCTTTTGGTATTGCTCAAAGACGTCCTTTGCGTCACCACATTTCTTACACACACAGTACTCTGAGACCAGCTCCCTGTCACAGTCATCCTGAAATTCGCACTTTGGGCATCCTGCTGGCCCCCCACAGATTATGCATTTAAGCTCCTTTACTTCGCTGCTTGCGCATCTTTCATGCTTGACTCCAAGTCCTTTTGCCCACAGGCCTACCTCGTTTGCCTCTATTTTCTGGTTGCACACAATGCATGTTCCTGGGAACTTCATTGTGATCTTGCGCCAGCTCATTTGAGTAGCTCAATCTCCTTTTGGAGTAGTTCTACGTGCTCTGGATTCATCTCAAGTTCAAGCTTTTTGTTTTTGACACAAAACAGAATGTATGGTAGATAAAATGTGGCAATCGTGCTTTGTGATACATGGAATCTTTTTGCAAAAATTTTGGTAATCTCTCTAATTGTTTTTCCATCCCAGCGCAATCTGTTGAGCAGGGGCCATGGAAGATTGTACTGTGAGTATTGTATTGGGAGATTTTCTGCATAAAGCTTGAGTAGAATGTTGTCAAGATATCTGAGCAATCTCCATTCTTGCGTCCTCATTATCTTGCCATACAGCATGTCTGCCTCAGAGATTACCTCAAGCATCTTTGACATTGTTTTTGCAGGAAGATCACTTGTAATTATGCTAGAGTAGAATGCGTTGATTTTTTCCCTTGGATCTATTCTTAGAGAGTAAAGTACAATCTGTGCCTCTTCTTTTGATTTTGCCTTAAAGAATGCATTCACTGCTGCTTCCACGTCAAGTGTCTCAAACGACTTTTCGGTTGGCAGCTCAAAGCCCCCCATTTGAGCCTGTGCCATGTTGAGAAGTGATCTGATATCACCTCTTGACTCCATGATTATCTTTATTGTGGTCCCAGGCCCAAGCTTTGCGTCTTCTTCTTTGAGAACCTTGCCAAGAAAGACGCCCAACAGTCGTGGCGGGACAGGTTTTAGGTAGATTGGCTTTGTTGCTTTTTTGATATTTTTCATCTTGTCTGACTGATCCGAATTTGCGGCCAAAATTATTGGGATAGTGGGCTCCTTGAGAATTTTTAGCAGTGCTTCTGCACCTCCAAAGTCTGCACGGCCGTGTATTCCATCGACTTCGTCGACAAATATCATCGGTCTTCCAAGAAGGCTGGTGCTTCCCAAAAGTGGTGTGAGTATTTCTTCGATGTTTGCCTTGTTTCTTACATCGCTTGCGTTGAGGCCGATCAGATCATAGCCGAACTCTTTTGCTGAAAGTTGTGCAAGTGTAGTCTTTCCTATTCCCGGAGGTCCAATAAGAAGCACAGGTTTTGTTCCCTTTTTCCATTTTGTGAGCCATTCCACAAAGGAGTTGCGTGCCTCTTC
>JBFLWI010000091.1:0-3661 GCA_040757675.1 Thermoproteota archaeon
GTCCAACTTCGCCACCAAGATTCATGTAAAGCTTAAACGACGTGATTCCGTTTTCTACGCAGAATTTCATTTCATCTGCCTGTCTTTCATCAAATATCGTTGCGTGTATGGTGTAATCCACATAGTGAGAGGTCTTTGATGCGTCAAGCTGGGCCTGCAGGTGTGTTTTATAGGAACGGCCAAGGCGAAGCATCCTCATCATGGTGGTAACACCGCCAAGGGCTGCAGCCTTTGATTCTGTCTTTGCTGCTTCCTCTATTGGGGAATAGACCCCATAGTGAACGTGTGTGTCTATTACTCCCGGAATGGCTACCAGCCCCTTTGCGTTGATCTTTTTGTCGCATTGTGGAACATCTGTGGTAAAGTCGATGATTTTTTCATCATTGATTACAATGTTTCTATCAAGGAGTCCCTTTGTGGTCATCACATGTGCATCAGTAATTACGCAATCTACGGTCAACTAGTTTGATTGAAATGATTCTCGTTATTATGCTTACCAGCTTTGTCTGTATGCGAGCTGTCTTTTTGAGAGTCTATCTATTTTGACATTCATCGCAGCCAGTGCGTCAGCTGCCACCTGATCGTCGATTTCTTTTGGTACATCGTACACTCGGTTTTTGAGCTTTTTGTGATTTTTTAGCAGATACAAAATGCAGTGAAGCTGGTTTGAAAACGACATTGCCATCACCTCCGGTGGGTGGCCTTCAGATGCAATCAGGTTTGCCACACGTCCCTTGCTGACAAGGTAGATCTTTTTTCCGTTTGGTAGTGTACACTCATCAAGATGTGGCCTTGCTTGTCTTGAATCTTGAAGTAGGAATTTGGCGTCAATTTCCACATCAAAGTGGCCCACATTGCCCACTATTGCTCCATCTTTCATTGAAAGCAGGTGTCTTTTTGTGATGACGTCTGTCATACCGGTGCACGTAATGAAAATGTCACCGATCTTTGCGGCTTCACTCATTGGCATCACATCAAAGCCATCCATGTGTGCCTCAAGTGCCTTGATTGGATCGACTTCGGTCACTATAATTTTTGAGCCCATGCCAGCACACCTTTGCGAGACTCCCTTGCCAAGCCACCCATATCCACAGACCACTACTTTCTTTGATGCAAAAAGCAGGTTCATTGCGCGAAGATAGCCATCGACCGTGGACTGGCCTGTGCCATACCTGTTGTCAAACATCATTTTGGTTTTGGCGTTGTTAACTGCGATGATTGGGTATCGCAGTTTACCTTTTTTTTCCATGGCGTAATACCTGCTCACACCAGTCGTGGTTTCTTCGGTTGCACCAAGTATCTTCAGATCTTTGAACCTCTTATCAAAATGCACCTTGATGTTTAGGTCGCCGCCATCATCAGTTATGATCTGAGGCCTGTGCGAAAGAACCTGGTCTTGACACCACTTGTATTCTGATTCTGTTTGGCCGGACCAAGCATACATCGTTATTCCCTGAGATTCCAAAAACACTGCAATGTCGTCTTGTGTGGTAAGCGGATTTCCTCCACAGGCCACCACCTCAGCGCCAAGCTGTCGTGCCCCCACAAGCAACACGGCAGTCTCCTTTGTTACCTGGAGGCAAAAACCAAGTGTAATTCCTTTGAGCGGCTTTGATTTTTTTAGTCTGTCTATTGAGTTAGTGAGGATCTGCATGTGTGCTTTTGCCCATTCGTACTGGGATCTTCCTCGTTCAAGTAGGTCTGAAACCTTTTGGCTCAACGATATAGAGTGAGCTTTCGCCAAGATAACAATTTTCAAATGAGTAAAAATAGAGCGGTGTTTGTGCAGAACTGAGGGCTGGTGGCTTAGTGGTATAGCGCTGCATTCGCAATGCAGAAGTCAGGGGTTCAATTCCCCTCCAGTCCACTTTATTATAAATTCAGTAAAAAGCTATGTACAGGTGCGAACGCCTGTTTAATTCCAAATCAGACTTGGGTATTTTTAACAAAAATCTCGGCTTTTTGTACTAGATTTTGTGCCTGAGTTTGAGAGATCGAGTCTGCCTTATCGTAAAGCGATTCATTTCTGCGCAACCTTACTTGACAATTGTAAAATCGACACTTCTACAATATAAGACCATACTTTACAATTGTAAAGTCAGAAAAATTAGAATAAATACAACGTCGACTTGATAATCTCTGATGCCATTCAAGCTTGATGACATAGATGTCGCAATTTTGGAATCTTTGATCAAAGACGGCCGCAAATCGTTTCGACAGATATCACGCGAGATCAAGGTAAGCACACCCACAGTGCAAGCAAGATACGAGCGCCTAGTCAACATTGGCCTCATAAAAGGAGTCTTGCCACAAATAGATCTTGGAATGTTGGAGGGCAAGACCGGCGCAAAGCTTGACAGTGTACGCTCAAAGGCACTAAAGCACCACGATATCAAATTAAGCAAAGACATGCTAGTCAAGATGTCGTGTGATTTTTGCGAAGGCCCAGTCTCGCACAAGCCGACAGTACTCAAGTTTGGAGCTTTCGAGAGGTTCTTTTGCTGCACTTCGTGCAGGACTCTGTACAAGGAAAAATACAAAGGAAGAATCGAGTCGCTTTCTAAATCCACCTCAGCTTAGATTTTAGGTGCAGTAGAGCGTCCTTTTGAATTCCTCGGTGTTTTGGGCGAAGGTACATTCTTTGCACACGTGCCAAGTGCGACGCGCCAGAACCTTGAGTGGTGCATCATAAGAAATAGAATACATTTTTCCGCCGCATTTTGGACAAGGTAGTGGAATGTCTATTTTCACATGTGATCAACCACCATATACCTATTAAAGACGAGTTTGACCAAATGGACACCATTGCGAATGAAATTTTCTGATCGTGTCTTTTGGTCTGTCTTGTTTCCAGTAAACGTTATACATAATCAGAGACGAATAGTTTCATGAAGGTTTTCAATGGTAAGCAGGCAGCACAAGACTACATGTCTGCGCACACGCTTGCATTTTCCACACCGGAGCTTACCCTGATGAGGTATTCATTCTGGCTTGGCGACATGATCCCAGACCCAAAGGACAAGTCGAACACCATTCCAAGGATAATGGCGTATGTGGAGGAAAAGGATTTTGCGCCAGTCGAGATAATCGACGAGGATCACTACGAACCAACTGGCGCAGTAAGGAACACTGGGATGTATGGAAGCGTAAACAGGGTCACAGATGCTGACACCAAGTTCTGCTCTGAGTGCGGCTATAAGCTGTCCGCTTCTGCCAAGTTCTGCACCGAGTGCGGTGCGACTCAGGATTAGTTTTCTGAATTTCTGATTTTTTAGACAATGTTTATGTGCTAATTCATCCATACCATACCATGTCAAAAGCAAAAGCAAACGACTGGGATGGCCTGTGGGAGGAATACACCGCACTGCTCAAAAAATGGATGCAGGCGTATGAATCCCTACAAAAGATTGGCGCAGACATTCAAGCAAAGTACAACGAGGTGATGCTCAAGGCCGTCAACGAATCCAGCGAAAAGACGCTCAAAGAATTCCACGAAAACTGGCAAAAATCCATGAACAACTTGGCCATGAATGCATTCAAGCAGTTTGGAGAGAACTGGCAGAAGATAACAAGTGAGACAGGCATGGAGCAGCTCAAAGCGTATGGCGAGCTGATGAACACATTTGCCCAGACATGGCAAAAAATGTGGAGGAAGTAACCC
>JBFLWI010000092.1:0-3574 GCA_040757675.1 Thermoproteota archaeon
GTAACATGTCTTGCGGAAATCTTGAAGATATAAAAAAGGGAGCCATGGGGTAAGCAACGTTGAAAAAAATCGAGGCAATAATCCGCAGATCCAACTTGCCATCAGTAATAGCAAGACTGCAAAATTTGGGATGTATCATAGTTGACAAACGCAACCTCGAAGACGGAACCGTCCTAGATTCACAAAAAGGCTCAAAGGCAGGTTCGACTGGCATCAAATCTATTCCACTTTCGAAAATTGAGCTTGTTGTACAAGACAAGGATGCACGAAGTGTGATCGAGGTAATCTCAAACGAATCCGGCGTTTCATCAAAGCCTGTGGGCAAGATCTTTGTTTCCGAGATGACCGAGGTTGTAGATATGAAGACATTTGAATCAGAAAAGGATCTCGAGTCGCAGGACTCGTTCATGTTAAGCATGCCAAAGCCGACCAGAAACAGGCTCGTGTCATTGCAAAAACACACACTCGCACGAATCGAAAGAGTCTATGAGGAAAACAAAGAGACGCTCATGATAAATTACAGAATCAGGTCGTTTAATGACTTTGTAAATCACTGTGTCACAGCTCATCTAAAAACGCTTGAGCGACAGCTCAGACACCCAGAAGTCATCTACGAAGACAAATTCTAGATTACCGACTCGCCTTCGTTTCCAGAAGCAATATCTACTGCTCGCAAAACAGGCGACACAAAGATCTTTCCAATCGTGGCGTTTTGTTTTATCACGTTGATGACTTCTTCTTCCTTTGTTTCGGGGATGATTATCTGTACTACGTACTTGTCTGAAAACTGGGGAACAAAAACCTCTGTTCCTTTTGATGCGTGGATTTCAGGCGGTGGATTTTTCCCGCGCCCCCTCATCTTTGTAACTGTAAGGCCGCCAATTTTGATCTTCTTTAATGCCTCGCTAATTGGCATGACATCGTTTTTACCAAGTACGGCCTCAATTCTTATCATTTACCTATCTTATTTGCATCTCACAAATATTGTTTTCATAAAATGTATGTCATTTGTATAACAAACTGCTAGCTGATCTAGTTACCATTATTAATAATGAGCCAATCTATCTGACTGATGCCAATAGACTCCGGAGACACTGCATGGATTCTGATTGCAGGAAGTCTCGTACTGTTGATGATCCCGGCATTGGGCCTCTTTGAGGCAGGATTGTTGCGAAGAAAGAACACGGTTTCGATTTTCATGCAAATCTTTACGGGACTTGCGCTTTTGAGCGTGATGTGGTTTATCTTTGGCTTTAGTTTGGTCTTTGGCCCAGATACAGGTGGAATAGCTGGAAACTTGGACTATGTGTTCCTAAAAGGAGTTCCGTGGAACGACTCTCTACCGTTTGCTCCTACAATTCCAGGCGTACTGTTTGCAAAATTCCAGCTAATGTTTGCTGCAATCACGCCATTGCTTTTGACTGGAACAATTGCAGAGAGGATGAAGTTTTCCTCGTTTTTGCTATTCATTGGTGCTTGGTCTGTTCTGATCTATTATCCACTGACCCACTGGATATGGGGAGGCGGATGGCTTGGGCAGCTAGGAGTGTTTGACTTTGCGGGAGGAATAGTAATCCACACAAGCGTCGGAATGGGTGCACTCGCAGCAGCACTCGTTTTGGGAAGAAGGAAAAACTACGGCCCTGCAATCATGGTGCCACATAGCATACCAATTGCAGTACTTGGTTCATCACTTCTGTGGCTTGGGTGGTTCGGATTTAACGCAGGGAGCGCCTTGTCATCTGGAGGAGTTGCCGGAAACACCGTGATTGTAACTCACATGGCGTCTTCGATATCTGCACTCATATGGGTAGGGTTGTCATGGATGAGGACAGGAAAACCAAGTGTTGTTGCTGCAATAAATGGAGCAATAGCAGGCCTAGCTGGAATCACACCAGCATCCGGTTATGTAAGCGTGGAGCATTCCTTTATCATCGGCATAGCAATAGGTCTTGCCTCTTACTGCGGTGTCTTGCTAATCAAAGACAGACTCAAAATCGATGATGCACTTGATGTAAGCTCGGTTCACGGAATTGCAGGAATTATAGGCTCGCTATCAATCGGAATCTTTGCGTCTGCTGCTATCAACCCAACAGGACCTGACGGCCTATTGTTTGGAAACCCAACGCAACTGGCAATACAGGCATTTGGAGTTGCAGTAGCAGGCGGCTTGGGATTTGGAGGTACGTATGCCATTCTCAAAGTGATCAAGTTTCTAATTGGCATCCGTGTTTCAAAGGAAGTAGAAGATGTGGGCTTGGATATTGGTGAACATGCAGAACAGGCATATGCGGACGAAGAAGAGTTCAAACTAGACGAAGAAGAATACTCAAAGACACACAAATCGTAACTAGTCCATTTGGATTTATCAAATCGAGATGAATCCGATAATTAACTAAACAACTGATTAATTTCTATGCAGTGGTTCAACATAGATTAAACAAATTTACAGTTTACTAGGACGACATCTTATATTTTTAGCAATGTATTGTCGGTCAATGTCTCAAAGACGAATACGCGAACAAGTGTATTCAAAGAACAGAAAATACGCACTATTACTCGTGATGGCAGTAGCCGCAATTGTGACCACAGTGATGACTCAAGCTTACGCACAACAAATCGAAGATGGCATGGACGGATATGTAGTCAGAGGTACCGGAATCGACACTGGCAACCCCAATGAATGTTGGTATGAAACAGAACCTGGCTCAGGAACGTACGTTCCATGCATGATCGACAACGGTGATACCGCATGGATGCTGGCTGCAACATCACTGGTCTTATTCATGACCCCAGGTGTTGCCTTCTTCTATGGCGGACTTGCCAGATCAAAGAATGCAGTAAACGTAATCGGCATGACCTTCATTGTAATGGGCCTAATCTCAGTTCAGTGGATACTTTGGGGGTATTCTCTGGCATTCGGTCCAAACACGACAGATGCCAACAAGTTCATGGGAGCACTAGACTATGTAGGATTCAACAAGGTATCTCATGTAGCTCCGCTTGGCTCGCCAAGTGCATGTACAGACCAGGTCTACTACACCCTTAGGTCGCCGTATGTGGTAAGCGAGGAGGTCAAATGCAGTGCCATTTGGCCTGGAACAATACCGCACCAGCTATTCGCTATGTTCCAAGCAACCTTCGCAATCATCACACCAGCACTCATAGTTGGAGGATTGATTGACAGAATCAAGTTCAGCGCCTTTGTGATCTTTATTCTCTTGTGGGCCACCTTCGTCTACGATCCTATAGCACACTGGGTCTGGGGAGGAGGATTCATCGGAGGAGGATCACTCGATCTGAACCCAGATCTTGCACCATCTGCAGCACTTGACTTTGCAGGAGGAACGGTTGTACATGTGTCATCTGGATTCTCCGCACTGGCAGGAGCTTTGGTTCTTGGACGCAGACTCGGGTATGGCAAGGTTCCAATGGAACCACATAATGTCCCAATGGTAGTCCTCGGAGCAAGCATACTCTGGTTTGGCTGGTTCGGATTCAACGCAGGTTCAGAAGTTGCAGCAGACGGAGTTGCAGTATCGGCATGGGTTGTCACAAACACCGCAACCGGTAT
>JBFLWI010000093.1:0-3557 GCA_040757675.1 Thermoproteota archaeon
TGACATTGCAAAAGAAACTGGTGGAATCATACTAATCAAAGACGATATCATGGATGTTGCGCGAGCCGTAAGACTTGCCCGAGCCACTATGAAGAAAATAAGACAGAACCTGTTTTGGGCTTTGATCTACAACACAGCTGCTATTCCGATAGCAGCTATCGGACTGCTCAGTCCAATCATTGCAGCAGCAGCAATGGCGTTTAGCTCTATATCGGTAATTGGCAACTCGTATTTCCTAAAGCGATTTAAAATAGACGAGAAAAAATCTTTTACCGCAGCTGAACGTAAAGAACCCCAAAAAGAAATGCAAATCATCTTGGAGAAAACGCGTTGATATGATTTTGTCTCGTTCTGAGGAGCGTGAACTTGAGTAGTCCTGAAACCCCATCACAAGATGCAATCTCTATTGTGTCGTCGATTTTTACAGTAAGAGACATGAAGCAGAATCTTGATGCGCTTCAATTTGAGATAGATGAGGAGGGGTTCAAAGAAAAATTTGTAATCCTGATTCAGAGACTCGAGCCATTGAATCTTGCGGCAAGGCTTGAAAGATTTGATGGAAGATTGTTCATTTTGGTTGCAAGATTTCAGCCACCCAAACCTTCAAGGATCTGGATCCCAAGAATACTTTTTACAGTGACTGTTGCGTTTGTGATGATCGATGGATATTTTCGTACGGTATATGCAAACACGATAATTCCAATTGGGGATCCCCTGCAGGTTGCAGTACTGTATACGGCATCACTGATTGGAATACTTGGCATCCACGAACTGGGACATATCATAGCTTTGAGAAAACACAAGATACGTGCCACATGGCCTTACTTTATTCCAGGAATTCCGGTATTTGGTATTCCAACGTTTGGTGCAGTAATCATGCAAAGAGGCTTTATGAAAAATCGAGACATTTTATTTGATGTTGGGTTTGCAGGTCCGATCGCTGGCCTGATTGTAGCCATAATCGTTACAGCTTTTGGTGCGTACGTCTCCCCAATAGTTCCAGTAAGTGAAGCCCAAGCGCTCTTTTCAAAATCGGATTTTGTTCAGGTCCACCCAAGCTTATTGATGAGTGGAATAATCACACTTACAGGCAGAACGACAGAAGGAATGGAAATGCTCATGTCGCCAGTGCTTTATGCGGCATGGCTTGGTTTTCTGATTACCTTTTTGAACCTGCTTCCGGCGTGGCAGCTTGACGGAGGCCACATAGCAAGGGCTGCACTCGGAAGAAAATGGCACAGAGTAACAACTTACATTGGAGTTGCGATATTGTTTGGCCTTGGATATTGGTTCATGGCACTTTATGTGCTGTCGTTTAGTATGAGGAGGTTTGATGTAAGACCGCTTGATGACATATCACCATTATCTAAGACAAGAAAACTGGTATTTGTAATTGCGATGGCACTTGCTGTGGTGACAGCGCCGCACCCATTTTCATCAATGCACTAAATATCATTTGTCAGTAATGATAAAAATTTACAAATGAATTGCATGCCAACAACAACATTTCTCTTTGGTACATCTTGGACAGTCTAGAGGGGATGGGCTTTTCCTACACTCTTCAGGCAAACAACCGCAATCCGCACATCTTATTTCCATACCTAAACTGTGGAAATTCGACTAGATAAAACGATCACAATTTCTCGGATTTACCTGATCAATTGAAAATCAATGTCTGTTCCAATCTGCACGTTGTGGCGTTCTGCAAATCCTGCCGCAACTTCAAGCACGTACAACGCGTTTTTAGCTGGAGCGTAGTCCGCACAATCGTTAGCTGATGCACATGGCTGCAAGTTCGATTCAATATGCACTACCTTGCCTGCAGCATCAAGCCACAAAATATCTATTGGAAATTTCATGCCATTCATCCAAAAATTGTAAGTGTCTTCTTTTTGAAATATGAAAAGCATTCCCTCGTCTTCATTCAGTGTGTCCTTTATCGAGAGGCCCTTTTCGTGTTGTTCTCTTGTCATCGCAATATCTGCCATAATCTCAAATCCGTTCACATCCACTTTGGCCTGGTGGTATTTACCGTTGCCACTTTGAATTTCCGGTTGTGATTCAGTTCTGCCATCAGCTTGGCTGTTTATGATGTAAATTATGACGGCAGCAGCGACAACTGCTACAGAAATTATTGCTAACGTTCTGATGTCCGCCATAAAAGATCTAAAATAATTATGATTTTCTGATTTTGAGAGCACCTAAAACTGAAATAATAATGCCTGCAATTATGACTGCAAGCGATGAAACCGCATTTCTCAGCTGATTCGAGTCTGCTACCTGGCTTGGATCCTGAAGTGTCAAGAAAGCTGCAGAACCGCTAAACATCAACACGCCTGCAATTGCAATCATGACTCCTAGGGTTCTTGAGGGGAGGCCTCTTGTTATTGCGTAAGCTATTGCAGGCAAAATTACAGATGGAAAGCCAAGGGCAACCCCTCTCGTTCTTACATCAAGTGGTAGAAACCCATGAGGCTTTCCTATGCTCCAGATTGCGTCAGCACCGTAGATTAACAGCAAGACTATCGAGATTCCGGTTATGATAAATGCGATTTTTAACTTCATGCCATATTCCCCTTCAACAGGACATACATGTTCCTTAATGAGACATTACTAATCCCCACCAAACTTGCTATCTTCCATTGGTTTATTCGCTCAGTGTTGTGTTTACACGAAATGTAAACTGCTGCCGCAGCCAAAGCAATTGGATTTCTTCCATAAAAGATATCCTGTTTCACTCTTGCCAATATGGAAAGTGCCTGTCGACTAGTCTTTTCCGTCAAACCAAGGCCAGTACATATTCTCGCAACAAATTCTGACGGCTTGTAGGGTTCAAAGCTCAGCTCTAACGATTCAGTCAAGACACGATAGTCACGCAATATTAGTCGTTTTTTTACGTCCGATGCAGTAGATATTTCTTGCATGGTTCGAGGGGTGTTTGTGAGTTTACATGCTGCATAAAGCGATGCAAGCATCATTGAGGCATAGCTCCTTGCTTGTCTTGGATAGTTTACTATTACTTTTCTAAAAAGATAAGCTGCCTTTTCTGTAGTGTGATCAGGGATTGCAAGTTTCGCTTTAACTCCATCAAGTAAGAGAAATGATTTCACAGTAGCGCTAGTCGATTGCGATTTGATGCGATTGTCCAAAAGGCGCAATCTGTTAAATCTCATTTTTACGTCAGATGTCAGAGTTCTTCCCACAAAATCTTTGTGAGCTGAACCCATGATCGTAGGCAGGCCTCCATCATACATTCTTAGAGGCGATATCTTTGGGTTCTCTCGATCAGAACCATTTTTGTACATGCTTTGTTCTGTTTGGCATAATTCCTTGTTGACAATCACTCTCCCACATAGGCGACAAATAACCTCACCATTCTCTTTGTCAAGCACCAAATTTTCCTCAGATCTGTGATCATGCATGTATAAACGAGCAGTCTTGCTTTTTTGAGAAGTGACGTCGTTTAATGCATCGATCTCATTATTTCTTTCAGATCCTCCAAGCGGGTTTGCCGGCAATTAAAGTGATCAAAACAGTGGACGTATATAACAACAGTA
>JBFLWI010000094.1:0-3534 GCA_040757675.1 Thermoproteota archaeon
AGAACCAACGTGCCCAAAAATGTAGATACAAAGAACCTGACTGGGTTATATTTTGCAAGTCCAAGTGGCACGTAAATTAGGTCGTCTGGAATCGGAGTCGCAGCTGCTACAAATGCCGCAGCCGCACCGTATCTTTTCACCAGTTTTTCAAAAGGCCTCATACGAACCCTTGTTTTTTCTGTTATTATTTTGCGACCTCCATAACTTATTAGAAATATTATCTGTTTTGCTACAGTCGACGTTATTGCAGCAATTAATGCGAGGTAGTGTATGTTGAATTTATCACCAGCAGACATTGTGGCAAGCAGGATGAACGATGGTAATGGGACAAATGGGATGAGTGAGCCAAAAAAGCTGAGCAGTGCAAGACCAAGGTAACCTATCTCATCAGCAAATGGAAAAATTGCTGCGAAGTCCACAGAAAGTGAGCCCCGATCTAGATTATTAAATTGTCTTGCGCCTTGCCGTGAATATTAAAATACGATGTTTGGAAGGGAAACTCAAATGATGAAGAGAGAACTGTACGACATTTGTGCAAAGATTACAGCAATAAGCCCATACATCAGATTTGTCGGAATAATCGGAGGAGACGGCAGACTCCTTGCATATCAAAGACGTGTTGGGCTGCGCCCCCTTTTGGATGAAAAAAGCACCAAAAGTCAGTTCTCACATATTGCAATAAAGAAAAAGATGGAAAGTGAGTTTGACCGAAGACTTGGCAAAATCGAGTTTGTCTGGGAAGAAAGAAAAAAAGTACAGACTATCTCATTTACCATAAAAAGAAACCGAGTATGGGTCTCAATCGACAAAAAGGTTGTTCGCTCAGAAATCCTTCGCATTATAGATTCTTGCCTGCCTATTGTTAGGAGTTATTCGTAAAGCCAGCACAGCACATGGCCAGAGTCTGTCGTTATTGACGGCGGGTCTTTTTTGCATTTTTCCATTGCCATTGGACATCTGTCGATGAATCTGCACTCTGGTTTGAGATTTAGGAGGCTTGGTGGACTTCCTGGTATGTATTTTGGTTTTTCAGTCCCATGTAATTTGGGTACAGATTGGATCAAGGCTTGAGTGTATGGGTGTTTTGGGTTATCAAGGATCTCCTTTGAGCTGCCAAACTCTACTAATTTGCCCCCATACATGATTCCTATTTTTTCACAGAGCTCAGATATGGTGGCAAGGTCGTGGGAGATTAACATGAATGCGACTCCTTGTTTTTTTAGATTTTTGAACAGGTTTAGGATTTGGGATTGTACAAGAACATCCAAGGCGGTAGTCGGTTCATCTGCAATCACAAGATTTGGGCGAAGTAACAGTGCCATGGCGATCACGACTCGCTGTTTCATGCCACCGCTTAGCTCGTGTGGATATTTTTTTAGAATATCATTGGACAGACGGACTGACTGTAGCGCAGACAGGATTAACTCTGTGTCATCGCCCCTGTGACCGTGCTGTTTGAGGACATCTGAGAATTGCTGATATATTGTATAAACCGGATCCAGTGAGTTCATCGCACCTTGGAATACCATCGAGATTTTCTTCCAACGGTACGATCTGTCAAATTCGTCTTCTGAAAGATCGAGCAACGAGATCCCATTAAGCACTACCTTTCCTGAAGTTATCTTGCCTCCCATTATGGTGCGCATAAGTGAAAGCCCAAGTGTGCTTTTTCCGCAAGCGCTCTCTCCTGCAATTCCTACCGATTCGCCTTTTTCTATTGAAAAGCTGACGTCTTGGACTGCATGGACTGGGCCTGAATTTGTGTCATATTGTGTGCTTAGACCCTCCACTGTCAGAAAGTGAACCATGCGATCAGATCCTTCTACCACTCTAAAAGAGATACATTTAACTCTCTTTTATTTTGAATTCGACTTGATTGCAAGTTCCAATCTGTAACTTTGATGCAAAAAATGCCATCTTGTGCCCAAAGTGTGAGGAAAAACTTGAGGCAGGCCAGCTCTCAGATGCAGACGTAGAGGCTGCAATAAAGATAGCCAAGCTGGCAAAGTCAAATCCAGACATTGACAAGTTCTCGCTTTTTGCATGCAGACAGGTGGCAGGAGACTATGTACTTTATTTGGCAAAATCAGACATCCAGACAATCCGCCAAAGCAGGACACTCTACAGGACGCTGCAAAGCGAGTTTTCAGGCAAGATATGGCTTGTCGAATCAGAGGCAAACGACAGAAAATTCATAGAGGATTTGTTTTTCCCAACCAAGATTTTATCAATAAATGTAGTATGGGTTCCAGGCGGCATTCAAAGAACAAAGGTGGTCGTATCTGGCAAATGGACCACCAAGTTCCCAATAGACATTGACAAGGTGACAAACATTGTAAAAGAGCTGCGTCAGCTTGACATCATAATAGAGTTTGAGGTGGGCAAAGGAAAATGAAGTTTAGAAGAACACACAACATAGATGAAATCTCAATGCAGATGCAAGGCCAATCAGTCGTCATTGGTGGGTGGGTTGAGGATCTCAGGAAGCTTGGAAAGTTGACGTTTCTTACAGTCCGAGACGTAACCGGACTTGCCCAAGTCATAGTCAAAGACGAAAAGGCCGTCCCAGAAGACCTTACAAGGCAGACGGTGGTCATGGTAAAAGGAACTATTCAAGAAACAAAGGCTCGCGCTTTCAAGTATGAGATCAGGGCAGACAACATAGACATATTGGCAAAGGCCGTTCACCCCCTGCCGATCGACCCAATAGGAAGATTAGAAAGCAACATAGACAACAGACTCAATGCAAGAGCGCTCGATTTGAGAAACCAGCGAGTCGCCGCAATCTTTAAGATCAGACACCATGTCTTGGCATCTTTGAGAAAGACATTGACGCAAAAAAGATTCATCGAGATAACTACGCCAAAAATAATCGGTAGTGCAAGCGAGGGGGGTGCAAATCTGTTTTCTTTGGAGTATTTTGGGAAAAAGGCGTATTTGGCACAGTCGCCACAACTCTACAAAGAACAACTTACGATAGGCCTTGAACGAGTCTTTGAGATCGCCTCTTTTTACCGCGCCGAAAAATCTCACACAGGCCGCCACCTCGCCGAGTTTACGAGTGTGGATATTGAAGCTGCATTTATGGACTATACAGATGTGATGGATGTTTTAGAGGAACTAGTTGTTTCTGTGTTTAGCGACGTTGTGCAAAACTGCACAAGTGAGCTTGCAGTACTTGAAAGAAAACTAGAGATCCCAAAGAAGCCGTTTGACAGAATAACATACGCACAAGCATTAGAAGAGATTTCAAAGACAGGAGTAAAGCTTGCAATGGGCGACGACTTGCTTGACTCACATCTTAAGATACTGGGACAAAACCACAGTGGGTTTTTCTTTTTGATGGACTGGCCTATGAGCCTCAAGCCGTTTTACATACATGAAAAAGACGAAGACCCCAAAATCTCAATGTCGTTTGATCTGCAGTACGGGTATTTGGAGCTCTCATCAGGTGGAAGAAGATTGTACGATTCAGCAAAGCTCAGGTCTCGACTCTCCGAGCAGGGACTTGACCCTGCAAACTTTGAGGATCAC
>JBFLWI010000095.1:0-3468 GCA_040757675.1 Thermoproteota archaeon
TAAGAGTACAAATATAAAATATAGAATTTCGCCAAAAGCTGCAGATAGATAGCCGCATCCTAATGCAAAATATGCTTTACCGAATGTTTTTGAGGATCTGTACCTATTTGATATTGCAAACCCGGCTATAGAAGCGGCGAGAGGATTTATGACAGAAACTGTAGAGATGATTAGATCCTGTTGATCTTGATTGTCTAAAAAATATATAAAAATTTGAAAAGAAACTGCCGCTATGATTATGAGAAATATTATTTTGTAATTTATGTTGTCTTCAAGTTTATTTGGTACGGTATTTGGTTGCACAACCACTTCTTACAAAATAAACTACCTATTATCAATTGTCATCTATAATTCAGATAATAATTATGTTTGAGATTTCATGTGTTGATTGAATAATTGTAGATTTTTTAGATTATTAGATTTTAATTCTCGTTAATAATTTCATTTAATCTAGCTATGAATCAAATTTTAATTAATTTCTTCATAATTTCATATTTGCAGCATACCACAACACAACCCCAGCTGCAATGATAGCATACCACTTGATGTTTCTCCTGTCCGCAAACACTTTCTTTGAGCTGAGCTGTTCATCGACCCTAATCGATGCGCGAATCCGCTTCATCTCAAAGCCTTGGCCCACAAGGCCGCCAACTAGCAGCGCCAGTGCAAGAAACGAAAGCGCAGGCTCCATGAGAATAGACTACCTGATACCATATTTAGCCATACTCTCAGATAATTTTTTAAAGCGTCTGCGCATTTGAGACGTTCTATGAAGGAAGTCGGCAAGATCTGGATGAACGGCAAGCTCGTACCATTCAAGGACGCAAAGGTGCACGTGTTGACGCATGCATTGCACTATTCCACTGCAATCTTTGAAGGGATCAGGTGCTACAACACCCCCAAAGGCTCTGCGATATTTAGGTTGCCTGAGCACGTCGACCGTTTCTTCAGATCGGCCAAGCTGTACTCGATGAAGATGCAGTTCTCAAAAGAAGAGATAACAGACGCAATAATAAAGACAGTCAAGGCAAGCACACTCAAGGAGTGCTACATCAGGCCTATTGCATACTATGGGTACGGCACGATGGGCCTGACTCCGACTCCAAACAAGGTAGATGTCGCAATTGCATGCTGGGAATGGAAGATGGGCGAGTCAAAAGCGGGCAAGGTGACAGGTGCAAGGTGCAAGATCTCAAGCTGGCTCCGAATCGATTCTCGCTCGCAGCCAATGCAGGCAAAGGCAGCATCAAACTATGCAAACGCAGCACTTGCAAGAGTTGAGGCCCTCAAAAATGGCTATGATGAGGCAATCATGCTAAATTATCACGGAAAGATCACAGAGGGAAGTGCGGAAAACATCTTTGTGGTAAAAAACGGAGACATATTCACTCCCCCCCTCACATCTGGAATCCTAGAAGGAATAACACGTGACAGTGTAATCCAGCTGATACGCTCAGATGGAGTGAGTTTGGTTGAGCGCGACTTGGACCGAGACGATTTGTTTTCTGCAGACGAGATTTTCATGACAGGTACTGCGGCCGAAGTCAAGTCAGTAACACAAGTAGACGACGTCACAATTGGAGACGGAAAGGTGGGCCAAATGACTCGAAGACTGCAGGGCGCGTTCATGGATGTGGCAATGGGTCGCGATGAGCGCTTCTCGCATTGGCTTCATTATGTTTAAGGTTTTTTAGGAAACCGGCACTATGTCAGATGTGGACTCGTGTTCGGTTGGCGGAGAAGGTGAGAGGATCTGCTGGTTTTGCAAAAAAGGCAGACATTCGGAATGCATGAAGGAGATACCAACCGATGCGCGCTCTGAAGGCCCGCATGATTGCACCTTTGATACCAAGATGGTTCGCTGCCAGTGTGCCCACTAGGCTCGTTTTAGTTTTGGAATGAATTCCGCGGGTCAAGTCCTATCATTTACTTTTCAGAAATTATACTGTGAATAGTTTCGTTGATTATTACTTCGACAATGTCACTTGAGTACTCGGCAGTCCTGCGAATGTCCTCAAGTATGAAGCGGATGGCAGCCGAGTTTTTTGACTCGTTCATTCCGTACATGAGGTTTTTTTCCTTTTCAATTACATCTGCGATGTTTGATGCCACCTTTTCGGCCATTATGTGGTCTTTTTTGCCAAGCGCCAAGATTGCCCCCTCAAAGCAGCCCAGAGCATCCAAGCTGAGGGCCTCGATCTCCTTTAGGGTTTTTGAGTCAAGTGGATTCTTGAGGAACTTGATCCTCTTTGCGATGAGCGCTGCGTGGTCTGCAATCCTTTCTATTCTGGATATTACGGTGCGGTAGTTGAGGCAGTCGGACGGCCTCTTTAGGCCCACGTCATACAGCATACTTGCGTTCTGGATTGCCATGATCAGTGTGCGCATCATGTATAGCCCGAAACGATCAACTTCGTCGTCCATGCGGATGACCTCTTCGGCGTACTCGGCGTCGAATTTTTTGAGCGCCTCTATTGCCTCGCGGTGCATGTTTGCAGTCATCAGGTACATTCTCTTTAGCGCCACCTCAAATGTAAGCTCAGGCAGCCTTGTCAGTATCTGAATTGTAATTGATTCAGAGTCGGACTCAACTATCTCGGTTCCTATCATGGACTTGCGCACCAAGTCCTTGATGAGCCGCGAGTGCTCAGAGGGGAACTTGATACCCTTTGATGTTATCTGTATGGTCTTGTAGCCTGTGAGGTACAGCGCGATTACCTTGCGGCGAATCGACTCTTCGGAGTCTTTTTGGCCGATGGTAATGGCCGCGTTCTTTGCGGGCTTTTCTGTGTCAAGGCCAGAATACAAAGTAAGGGAGCGGTTTGCGTTCTTTATGATGGTCATATTGTCTCCGTTTTTGATCCCAAGCTCGTCGATCCATTTTTTTGGAAGCGATATGGTGTAGGTGGAGCCGCCGCTTATCTGAATTCGGCGGGTTTGTTTTGTGTCCTCAAGTGACTGCAATGTTTTATCTGGATTGCCAAGCTAAATACTGGTTTGGTCATTACACTATATTGATCAATATAGAACTACGGTTCCTCGGTAGTATATGTAGGGATCCTAGATAAGCCAAAAAACTGGCAAAAAGCTGTTGCAGAGCCAGCTTCAAGCCAGCAGGATTCCCTCAGACAAAATATTCAAGATAATTGCCACAATAGCTGGAGTCTACGTTCTGGCAATAATTGGGATAATGGTCTTTGAGCTGTACTCTGAATCAAGGATGGTCTGGATTGTCGAGGGAGTCGATTTTCTTGTAGGCTCTGACTGGAACGCAGTTGAGGGGCGAGAGTCCTTTGGCGCAGCACCATATATTCTTGGCACGCTTGTCACCGCAGGCCTTGCAATGGCAATCGGCGTTCCGCTAAGCATTGGAATTGCGATGTTCATTTCCCAGGCGCCAAAGTATCTGAGCGGGCCGCTATCGGTTCTAGTAGATCTTCTGGCTGCCGTGCCAAGCATCATCTACGG
>JBFLWI010000096.1:0-3280 GCA_040757675.1 Thermoproteota archaeon
GGCAATATTGTAAGGGTTTAGTAGGCTGCTACTGCTTCTTCGTTGTGATCATCGAAGATTTTGGTGAGTGCACGATAGTACATCCTTCTTGTATCTTCTCTGTTGCACACGGTGTAAAGCTTGACAAAATCGGTTGCAGTAACTATTCCGAGCAACTCATCCTCGTCGAGAACCGGAAGCCTGCGTATCTTTCTTGCATACATTAGATCCGCTGCGCTCCACGCTTCGTCGTTGGGACTTATGTGAATCAAGGGTGAGGACATGACCTGTTTTACCTTGGTGTGTATTGGATAAGCATGCGCTGCGATTTTTATCGCAAAGTCTCTGTCCGTCATTATTCCTATTGGGACATTTTTTTCCATGACTATGACGGAGCCGACTTGGGCTTTTTCCATAAGTTTGGCAGCCTCGTTGACTGTGGAGGACGCATCTACAGTGACTAATGACTTGGTCATGATGTCCTTTACGAGTATGGTCGGTTGAGTTTTCGACATTACATCGAAAACGATTCCCAACTATATGAGATCAGTTGAGAATTCTCAACGCTGAAAATCAACACCGAAAATCTACCACATTGTTTAATTTAGTTGGTATTTTACAAAAACCAATTGGCAAACTTGAAAAAAATCTTTGTGGCATTGGACGGCTCGCAGAATTCCCTAAAGGCGCTGGATATGGCAATCTACCTTGCCCGACAAGCTCAAGGCGTAATTACTGGCGTCTTTGTCATACCACTGTTTTCCGTAAATGTGGCAAAGCCGAGCTCAAAGCTGGGCAAGATCTTTGCAGAAAACGGCAAAAAGATCTTAGCCGACGCCAAGCTACGCTGTGCAGAAAACGGCGTGGTATTCTATGAAAAGATACTTTGCGGCAACGAGGGATTCAAGCTGGTCAATTTAGCCAAAGACCGAAAGGCTGACCTCATCGTCATGGGTTCGCGTGGAAGAAGCAATATCAAAGAATTCTTTTTGGGAAGCGTCTCACACTACGTGGCGCAAAAGTCTCCAGTACCGGTACTCATCGTAAAATAACCATAATTATCAGCCGTGATATTCTTGTTTTCTGTATTTAATCTGCCAAAAGAAAATCTATGCCATGTTATTAAAAAACCCAGGACTTAGGGACTCGTTAATTAAAAAAGCCATCACCGTAACTCCGTACACCCCACTTCTTGATGCAATTGAAATCCTCCAAAAATTTAGAATCAGCAGGTTAGTCGTCATAGACAAGAATCGAAGGCCTGTGGCTGTCATTACTGAAAAAGATGTACTGCGAGCAATTTTTCCTCTCGGTAGCAAACCAATAAATTCGCTTCAGGTGATAGATGCGATGTCAAAAAATCTAATCACTGTCAAAAAAAGTGATTCATTATACAAATGTGCCAAACTGATGAAGGACAACAGCATAAGCTCAGTCATCGTCATGCGCAACGACAATTCACTTGAAGGCATAGTCACAAAAACCGATCTTGTATTCAGCTTCTTGGTTCAAGAGACTGCGCCTGTTCCAGTATCAAAAATAATGACAAAAAAGGTAGTCACAGTATCTGCAGGCGAGCTCCTCTTTGTGGTTGAAAGCATTCTGCTCAACAACAAGATCTCGCGCGTTCCGGTGCTCAAGAACCAGAAGCTTGTAGGTATTATCACCTACCGGGACTTTGTGCCTACAAGGATACCAAATAGACTCGGTCTCTTTACGGACACAAACGAGCTAAGAGACATGTGGTACAGCCCATATCCAAACCAGTTCAACGCAAACAAGCTCAGCTACGCACTCACTTTCAGGGCAGAGGATGTCATGACAAAAAACCCAGTAACCATGGAGCCGGCTGACGACGTCTCGCTTGCAGCACTGTTGATGTACAGGTACGATATAAGCGGCATTCCGGTAATGAGGGACTCCAAAATTGCGGGAATAATCACAAAGTCAGATATTGTCTTTGAGCTTGCAAAAGAAGCATAGTATATCCGAATCAATGATGGTTTGTCGATGATCCAAGACCGGCTTGATGCAGCAAGGCTTCTTGCAGAAAAGCTAGATTTTGCAAAAGGCAAGGACTGTGTAGTTTTGGCAATACCCAGAGGCGGTGTAATAGTGGGTGACGAAATAGCAAGAATCCTCGGACTCCCGCTGGATGTGATTATAGCCAAGAAAATCACGCCTCCGGACTATCCAGAGTATGCGGTAGGGGCAGTCACCTTTGATGGGGTGATGTATTACGGCCCCGACTGGGAGCGTTGGTCCACAGATCCGAACTTTGAGCAGGAAATTCAGCAAAAAAAGGCTGAAGTCGTAAGACAGCTTGAGACGTACAGGGGGAGCATGCAGTACCAACTAGAAGACAAATCCGTGATCCTAGTAGATGACGGAGTCGCCACAGGTGCCACCATCCGTGCTATTTTGGAGTGGCTGTCAAAAAAGAAGGCAAGGGAAGTAATTCTTGCAGTGCCTGTAATTCCATACACCACATACGAGATCTTAAAGAAATTTGGAATTAAGATCGTTGCAGTAGAGATTCCAACGGAATTCTCATCAGTAGGCCAGTTCTATCGAAGATTCGAACAGGTGCCAGAGCAAACCGTCATTGACATACTGCAGAGACACAGAAAATAGATTTTATCTTACAATCAGAACCGGACAGTGCGCAAGCTCAGATACTTTTCTACTCACACTGCCCAATGACTTGAGCCTGCTTATGCCATGTAGCCCTTGGCTGCCGATGACTATCAAAGAGGCGGACCTTGCTTTGGCAGATCTTAGTATCTCATCGGCGATGTTGCCGTTGACAATTATTTTGTAATATGCAGTTACATTCTTTGAGGCGCAGTATTTGATGTGTGATTTTAACAGTTTTTCTGCGTTTGTTTTAGCCATGTTGAGTAATCTTTTTTGCAGCTGGCCTTTCGAGGCACTCTTTACTAGGCCTAACAGTGAACCGGGAGGCACAATTGCATTCGTAGTAACTACAGTACACAGATAAATCGTTGCGTTTGCAAGCTGTGCTATCTTTGTAGCCTCTGCCAACGCTCTCCTCGAGTACGCAGAGCCATCAATTGGAACAAAAATTCGCTTGTACATACTACTTTACCAACAATACTGGAATGCGCGAGTTGTGCACTACAGCATTTGAGACGCTGCCTAAAAAGAACTCCTTTATTCTCCCCTTTCCTCTCGCGCCAATCACTATTAGATCACATTTTTTGGCCTTTGCGATAGCAGGAATCTGCTCTACTGGATTGCCGTAAACTATGGCATACTTGAACAAGATCCCTTTTTTTGC
>JBFLWI010000097.1:0-2870 GCA_040757675.1 Thermoproteota archaeon
CTCGTGATCACCATGGTCTCAAGATTCATGTCTTTTATGAGATCAGCAATACAGTAGTTTTTTTGAATTGGAGTCATGATGCCCCCTATTCCCTCAACTAGAACGACGTCATGTAATTGCTGTAATTTTTCAAACTTTTGCAACACGACTTCTACATCAATTGATGCGCCAAGTTTGTTTGCCGCTGTGTATGGCGAAGCTGCAACTGGAAAAAAATACGGATTCACCAAATCTTCGCTATCTGCAACGCCAGCGTATTTGGCGAGCAGTTGAGCGTCTTCTGACTTGAAGCCTTCCTTTTGTTGCATCCCACACGCAAATGGTTTCATTACGCCCACATCGATGCCGCTGTTTTTTAGCGCAAAGGCAAGAGAGGCAGTTATCACGGTTTTTCCAATTTCTGTGTCCGTGGCAGTCACAAAGAGCGATTTCATGGTAATGACTGTGAATTGTTGACTGATTAAGCTTACCGCTTGATTATTAAAATGAATTTTTCTAGAACCAAACAATGAGAAATCAAAGTTTTGTCTGGCACCCATACACGCAGATGAAAGACTGGCCAAGTTTTCCAAAAATAGTAAGAGGGGATGGAATGTGGCTTATCGACTCACGTGGGAACAGACTTCTTGACGGCGTGGCAAGCATGTGGTGTAATGTGTGGGGGCATTCTAAAAAAGAGATAATTTCTGCCATACATGAACAATCAAAGAAAATTTCGCATTCATCTCTTTTTAATTTGACAAATGATCAAGCAGAAACGCTAGCAAGAAGACTCGTTAACATACTGCCCGGCATGCATCGAGTGTTTTTCTCTGATGATGGCTCAACTGCCATGGAGATATCACTTAAGATTGCTACACAGTATTGGCACAACATGGGGGAGAAAAACAAGACTGTATTTGCAACGCTTCAGAATGGTTACCACGGCGACACATATGGGGCCATGTCAGTCGGTTACGTGCCTGGTTTTTTTTCACAGTTTAAGAGTCAGCTGTCCAAAACGGTGCAAATTCCGTTTACGAACAGCTACAGAATCCCTCCAAACAAAACAAAAGAAGAATATCTAAATTCAGTTTTAGAAAAAATCGAGAGAGTCCTTGCAACAAACGACAGAATTGCTGCGTTTGTGATGGAAAGCGGTGCGCAGGTTGCCGGCGGCGTCAACATATATCAAGATGGTTTTCAAGCAGCAGTAAACAAGATCTGCAGAAGACATGGAGTGCTATTGGTGTTAGATGAAATTGCTACTGGTTTTGGCAGGCTAGGCTCACTAGTAGAATATGTTGCACAAAGAAGCAAGCCCGACATAGTGGCCAACGGAAAGATGTTGACTGGCGGCTATATAACTTTGGCAACCACATCTGTTTCAAAGAAGATCTATGAATCATTTTTAGGTGATTATTTGAAAATGAAGCATTTTTTCCATGGTCACACATTCACTGGAACTCCACTTGCATGCGCAGTCGCAAACAGAAATCTTGACCTCTACGAAAAAACAAGACTCATTGACCGAATTCAAAAAACCTCAAGGACATTAGCAAAAAGACTCGAGGAGTTTAATGGCATAGATATTGTAGGCGACATTCGTTCCAAGGGAATGCTCGCAGGAATAGAATTAGTCAAGGATGCCAAAAAAAATCCCCTTGTCTTTAGAAAATCAACAAACAAGATAGTATTTGAAGAAGCCAAAAAGCACAGGATCTATCTTAGGACATTGGGAAATATCGTTATGCTTGTGCCCCCACTTGCCATTTCCGAGTCTGAGTTGAACTTCCTCATTGATGGCACTATAAAGACCATCAGAAATATTTCCAAAAGCATAAAGTAATTGTAAACCAACCACCCACCAAGTGGTTAACATTTGAAATGTTAATTAACCGTATTATCTTGCTATGAATTATTGAACTTTGAACGCGATTTTATTTTAATGTGCCAAGACAAAGTCCTTTCTGGTAAAAGACTCGACAATTTTGAACTTGATGCGCTAATGAACTCGACTGATTTGAGGGCTCTGTCTGAGGCGGCAAACAAAATAACACGCACATTTCAAGGAAACAAAGTAGACGTAGAACAGCTGGCAAATATAAAAAAGAATTACTGCAGCGAAGACTGCGCTTTTTGTGGTCAATCTGCATTTTTTAACACTGGTAATGACGGTTATCAGCTACTACCTGCTGAAAAAATAGTTTCGATGGCAAAAAAAGCAAAAAACGAAGGTGCTGAGTCATATTGTCTTGTTGCTGCATGGAGACAGCCATCAAAAGGCGACTTTGAGCAGGTTTGTGACATAATAAATCAGATCAACGAACAAGTCGGGATAAGCATAGAATGCAGTCTTGGATTTCTTACAGATGATCAAGCAAAAAAACTCAAGGACCTTGGCGTTCGCAGATACAATCACAATCTAGAGACTGCAAGATCAAAGTTCGCAGAGATCTGCACAACTCACACATACCAAGACAGAATAGACACTTTACTTATTGCACGAAGAGCAGGCCTTGAGCTCTGTACTGGTGGAATAATTGGCCTTGGCGAAACACGAAAACAGAGACTAGAGTTGATTTTTGATTTAGCTTGGCTTGAGCCAGAAGAAGTTACAATAAACATTCTTGTGCCAATACCAGGAACACCACTACAATTGCAGACACCACTCCCATTCGAAGAGATTTTACGCGTTTTTGCAGTAACGAGGTTTGCGTTACCAAAATCGATTATCAAAATATCTGGTGGACGCGAAGTTCATCTGCAAGATGACGGTCAAGAACTACTCTTGAGTGGTGCAAACGGGATTATAAGCTCAGGGTACCTGACGCTTGGTGGAAACGACATGAAAAAAGACCTCGAAATGATCAAAAAAATCAATCTTGAAG
>JBFLWI010000098.1:0-2861 GCA_040757675.1 Thermoproteota archaeon
GTTTATCGAGGCAAAAAATACAAGTGCCACTATACTCATTACATCAATAAACAGCACGCCTAGGTATCTTTCCTCAAATATCTGTAGAAATGGAGTCAGAACTGCCTGGCTTACAGACAGCATCACGTAATATGCAGCAATTCTTCCAGCCCAATACCCACAGTAAATCTGGATGCTTTTTGCTTTCATAAGACCGTATGTAATGAACAACATGTTGTCTGGCAGTGGAGTTGCCGCAAAAACAAACGACGCCGCAAAATAACCCATTTTTTTTGATTGTAGGTAGGTTCCAATTTTTTCTAGGTTTGATTTTCGCTCGCTACTCAAGAATCTTCTAAAGTACCCGCTAGCCTGTAGCAATACGAATCGGCCGAGGGTGGCTCCACTTGCACCAACCATTGCCAAGACCAACGGGTCAAGTGTGGGATCCAAGGCATGAAACGAGACTAGGACAATCCACGTAGGCGGCATCAAGATTGGTGCTGTGTTTAGGATGAACATCAAAAGGAAGATGCCAAAATACCACAGCTGGTAAAAAACAGAAAAGATGTCACCCACAGACGTCATTTTTCTTTCTTTACTAAATTGGTTTTGTATTTGCGGCTACAAAATTGTCACAAAATGCCCTAAAATTGAAAATTTCAGCTATTTTGATCGTTATTTCTAAAAAAATGGATGAAATGTCCAACATCTTTAAATTTTAAGTCGTACATACTATACTATGAGTGCCAAGGTGTGGAAGTGTTTTAGATGTAATCTTGTCTTCAGGGAAGAATCCTTGGCAGAACTCCATAAAACGCTCTGCAAGCACAACACGACCAGTGTTGATCTAATCGAAGTCTAATTTTTGTAAAATTAAGGTGCAGAGGGTGGGATTTGAACCCACGAACCCCTGAGGGAAGGGATATCTTATTGTTGATCTTGAGTCCCTCTCGGTTGGCCGGGCTTCGATACCTCTGCAAGAGCAACTTTTCAGCCTTGATATATAACTGAATATAGACTGAGCGTGTATATTTTTAGAGACAGGGCAAAAATTGAGGATTTTTTTTAGATCTTGTGTCCCTTAGAAAACTTAATACTGCTTTTCTTTAGAGGATTTTTCGTGGTAACAACAGAACAAGCAAAAAACATGCGAAACAAAATAGACATAGAAGGAACCGTAGAGAGGATGGAAGAACCACGAACCGTTAATCTCAAGACGGGTGGAACCACTGAGGTCTGCAATGCTTTTCTTGTCGACGAAGTAGGTGAGATAAAAATTGCGCTCTGGGGAGATGACATAAAAAAAGTCAAAAACGGCTCAAAAATCATCATCAAAAATGGTTACACAAACACCTTCAAAGGCGAGGTCTCGTTGGGTAAAGGAAAATTCGGCGAGCTCATCGTAAAGGAATACTAGATAAGCTCTGATTGTTTTTTCCTATAATCAACTATCAGAATTATAACACCAACTATTGCCACTGCGATTCCAACGAATAACATGATTCCCGAAATGGCAAGTGGCACCAGTGTTTTTGAGAGAGGTGAGTTTGGATCAACTAGTCTTTCTGACTCTTCTGGATTTTTTGTAAACATCATTACCACTGCGATTTTCCTAGCACCTGTGTTTTCTACATTGAAATTGTAGATGTCACTTTTTTCGATCTTCATTGTTTCAAACATTGCGGGTTGGTTTAACCTAAACTTGCCAAATTCATCCCCATAAATGTTCGATATTGTGATTTGTGCTACGTCACCGTTCTCATAGTCTAGAATTTGTATTCCCCACAGTAATGCTTGTGTGTCTGTTGATGCGTCAAACGAAAAAGAAAATGACTCGCCAGGACTGATTTGTACTTCGTCTGAGACCTCATCAAACATGCCTTGTAAGAGATCAGGTAGCGAAAACTCTCCTCCAATTGTGCCAGATTCACTGATTATAGAGGTCGCCACAACAAAAGAAATTATTATCATTGCGATTCCGCCACCAGCTACGTAGAGTCCCCGTTTTTTCATATATCTGGTACCAGATACCGTCCTATAATCTGTTTAGAGCAAGAATTGTACTTAATGTCTTGACTTTTTCTTTACCTTTTTTGCTTTTCTTTTGGACGCTGTTTTTTTCTTTTTTGCTAGCGCCTTTGCTTTTTTCTTTGCCGCCTTTTTTCTTGCTAATGCAAGCGCTCTCTTCTTTGCCGCTCTTCTTTTTGCGGCCTTTAATGCTGCTTCCTTGCGTTTTTTTGCGAGTTGTTTTTCTTTTAATTCCTGAAGTTTTTTTGCTGCTTTTTCAAGACTTTTTGTTATTGATTTCTCTCTTTTTGTTGCAATCTCCACTTTCCGTTGGAGTTTTTCAGTACTTTGCCTGCTTTTCTTGATGAGTGTAAGCAATGTTGGCTTGACATGAACCTGTTTGTGTATTTTTTCAGAAGTTTTACTCTTTGATTTTTTGTATTCCTCTATTTCGCCAATAATTTTTTGCGCCGCCAACTGCCGCTGTTTTATTTCCGACTTTAATTCCTGAATCTTTTCTGTAATTTGTGCAAGCCTATCGGTCGCAGATTGCCTTGATTCATCAGAGTCGGCATTTTCGAGATCTATTTGCGCCTGTTCTTTTGCCTCGATCTCTACCTTCAGACGATCCTCGGCCGCTTTGATGAGCCTCTCAATGCTTTCTTTTCTTGCGAGAATTTGATTAAACTCGACATTGATTTCCCCCATCTTTTCTCTTGTATCTTCAATTTTTTTTTCGATTGTGTGTAAGCCAGAAGAAGATCTTCGATTTAGTGATTTAGCCTCTTTTAGCATCCTTTCATTTTTTCGCCTAATTTTTGCAGCTTCGAGTTTTTGCTGCTTTAGTTTGTCTACTAGTTTAGCTAATGAGG
>JBFLWI010000099.1:0-2784 GCA_040757675.1 Thermoproteota archaeon
GATGACCTTGTTCATTTCCTGAACCTGTGTTGAGAGGTTGCCCATTGATTCCTTGATTGTGGATAGTTCCTTGACGTTCTTTGTAGTCTCTTCTATCTTTTCAGAGATTGGTTTGATTGCCTCTGCTATCTTTTCAGAGACTTTCTTTTCCATGTGTTCTTCATCCATCTCTGTAGTCTGTGTCTGTGTTTTGTAGACCTCGCTTGCAAGGATTTGAAGAGCCTGTATTGCGTCACCCTGTGATAGAGCCTGATTGAATGCGTCCATGTTTTCCTTGAGAACTGTTTTGATTGCAGTCTCGGAAAGAAGCGATTCCTTTAGTTTGGGATTGGTGATTTTTTCTGCCAGCTCCTTGATAGTTATTGGATTTCCCATGCCGTGGTTCATCTCTGCTATTTTAACAGAAGTATTCCAATCCCCAGGAGGTCCTTCTGGAACTTTTTTTCCGTGGTATGTTGCGCCTTGTTTGGTCACAACATACGCCATGGCCTCCCCGAACTCGTTGCCAAAAATGATTCCCTCTGGAACTATTCTGCAGATGCAGCCGGATGGAGAATCGCAGCTGTCGCATTTTATTGGGGCTCTTCTGCCTTCGCCTTCCATGGAAACGTGCGTTATGTAGCCTTCCCGAATCAGCCTGAGAATTTCTGGATCTTCCTCGTAGATTACAAATTCCGCAGTTTTTGTTGCATCATTGAACTCGCCGTCTGCAATGATGTGCTTGTAGTTTGGGTTCAACCTCATCTCGTGCACAAGGTTCATTTTTTTGCCGATTGCGGTGTATGTGGACCTGACAAGCTGCTCTGGCGTGTACTCTGTCGCACCGTGGCCCCGATTGAAAGGATCTGTAATCATCGGATGGATTCCTTCTACAAGAATAAACTTGCCGTTTGTCTTTTTTGATACTTCAATGAGTTTGGTTAATGGATGCGGATACCAGGAGAATGAATCTTCCCTGATTCCTTCCAGTGTTTCCAGAAGCCTGATTGGGCCTGTAGATTCCTGCTGCTTTCTTTCAATAGCTGCAACAAATGCATCCGGGTCTTCAATGTCTGGCTTTGCCTTTCTTACGTAAGCAACTGCGGCATCGTGGTCCTCAAACTCTTTGTCATCGATTAAGACTGGCATTGTTCTCCTCCGAGTTGACTTCGATTCCTGCATGTGCCAGATACTTGTAGATCATCTCTTCCTTTTTTGGCCCTGGCATCAGTTGTGATACCAGACTTGCAAAGTCCTGTGCATTCATTTCAGGCTTTTCGTTGATGCCCCAGTTCAGCTCTATTCCTGTACCGGTCCATGGTATGATTACACCATTTGCATCCCTGAGCGGATTTGCCTGATACCATGGTTTGATGATAAGTCGTTCTATCATGCGTTTCATCTGCCTTTGGAAGCCCATCAAATTCATGAGGGCAACCTGCTTTGCTGATTGTGCAGATGCTTCAGTCAGTGCCCCTTTTTCGTATAGTCTTGATGTTGGAGTACCAAGGGCCTTGATGATTTCGTTGGAGTAGATTTTCTCAAAGGATTCCGTATCCATGGCTCTGGCCATTGCACCAATTTCAAAGGGCTGCATCTCACCTGGTATCACAAAGTCCTGCTCATCGTCCAGCGTGTCCAGTGTTGATTGTGCGGCTTGGGCCTGCGATGGTTGTGCGTTCTTGAGATTGTAGATTACCCTTCTTTGGTATCGTCTGAGAGACTTGTGCAACATGTCTTGGACTGAGCGTTTGATGTCGATGATGCTCATCCTTTCTCTGGTCTCGTCCTCTCCTGCCTTGTTGTAGGTGTACTGGACCTGTGTCACCAGTGGCTGTATCACTCCAAGGCCGAACGGTGATGCATCAGAGACACGCCATCTAAAGTGAATCAATTCCTGCGGAAGTAATTTCTCTATGGTGTAGCCTTGAAACTCATAGTGGTCTATTGTGGCGTTTGTGCCAAAACCATTCCACCAGATTCTTTGTAGAGAAGATAATGGCAGCTGCTTGATTACGTCATACGCCTTTGGGTCTCTGTACAGATCAATGTACTGCCAGATAGAGTTGCCATAGCCTAGGGTCTCACGGCCTGCAGTCTGACAGATGAAATCCAAATTGATGTCCTTTGCAAACTGCTCGACATAGTTTGCCAATGCATCAGTTTTTGCAGTAAAATAGTGTCCTGCACCCACAGATACCGCCACTGAAAAATCCAAACCAAACTGGATCTCTGGGTCGTCCTCGTAGACGTTAATCATTCTTTTGAATGAGACCTTTGGTGAGACGAATTGAGAGTAAGATCCTAATGGCCTGAAAATCGGGTCTGCTAAAGACTCGCCGTACTGGAAGTATTTTACTGCGTAATTGATTGGGATGGATTTTTTCTGGTTTGGTGTCGGTATTGGGTTCTCCATCTGTTGGACTGGCTTTCTGCTCAGTATGCCCTGCAGTGGATTCTTCATGTTGTGGAATGATTCCGGAATGGAAAAAAGCACTAATTCAGTGGGAATATCGAATAGTCCTGACTTGTGCCAAACAGATGCCACAGGTCCATGTGGAAGCAGTCGCCAAGATCGTACCTGAATCTCTTCTTGTCCGGTTTTCCCTCGTTGTTTCTCCTGATTGGCCTGAGCTGTTTTGGTAGGGCTTCATGTGTAGGATGGATTCGCACCTTCATGTCCTTGACCTGCTGGCTTGCGTTGTCGGTCATTTTGAGGCTGTACTCGTTGAATGGTATTCCAGTGGTATGGATTACGCTGGAAAAGTGCCTGATTATTCCTGACCACTGGCCGTCTATGACCAG
>JBFLWI010000100.1:0-2590 GCA_040757675.1 Thermoproteota archaeon
TGATAATTTGACTTTTGTTTATGTATGATTAGCTGCAAATTATGGCATTGATTGCAATACGAAATATTCTTGTGCCACTTGATGGATCTGATAATTCGTTTAGAGCTCTTGATGCAGCCATTCTTTTAGCAAAAAAACTGGACGCAAAGATAACCGCAGTATACTGTGTAAGTATAATCCCAATCATGGAAGCACACATGATCGACCCACTCAAGTGTCAGGCAGAAGAGCGCAAATATGCAGATGACGTGCTACGGAAGGCCGAGTCCGTTGCAAGGGAAAACAATGTACCAGTAACCACACTTGTAGAGTATGGAAACGCAGGTGTCAAAATAATCCAGATTCTAAAAAACAAAAAGAACAAAATTGACCTCGTGGTGATGGGCTCACGCGGCAGAAGTCCGATAAAGGAGATGTTTCTTGGCAGTGTTTCAAACTACGTTCTGCACAAATCGCCACTACCTATTCTGATTGTAAAATGACACCATCAGATTCCATAGCTTGTATAGTGTATTCATGGTATGATACACCTGTCCCCCTATGCTACTGCACAAGTAAATATTATGAAGCAACTACTATGCAGCGAAGCTGCAAATTATTAAGCTCCACATTGAAGTCACTATAGTTTTGGTGAGCGCAATAGTAATTGACGATGACAAGGACACAGTCGATGTCTTTGTCGACTATCTAAACCTCCTAAATGTTGACGTGTGGGGGGTGGGATATAACGGCAAGGCCGCAGTTGAGCTCTTTGAGCTTCACAGGCCGAACCTTGTGTTTTTGGATCTGATGATGCCAGAGTACGACGGCTTTTACGCCTTGGAGAGAATACGTAATATTGATGCTGCAGCCAAGGTAATAGTGGTAACAGCAGACCTCAGAAGCGACACAGAAGAAATGCTAAGACGGCTAAACCCAACAGAGGTAATATACAAGCCGTACAACCCTGAACAGCTAAAAAGCATCATTAAAAAACTAACCAAGTAACAACCGCATCGAGAGCAAAAAGTGCCTAAGGATAAATCTATATCCTCTTGACCGAATATCGTTTAATCAAGTTAACAGAACCCACAATCACAAAATTGATTTATGATGCATGCTGGTAGTCAAAATATGAAGTTAAAAAACAAGATCGCGATCATAACTGGCGCCTCAAGCGACATAGGCGCAGACATGTCAAAGAAATTCGTCGAAGAGGGCGCTACCGTAATAATGCTTGGAAGAAACATAAAGTCGCTTGAAAAGGCACAATCCGCCATAAAAAATAAGGATGCCACAGTCACCATGACGTGTGACATAAACGATGACGCTCAAATACTCAGTGTAATTGAACAAATAGTAGACAAATACGGCAGAATCGACATTTTGGTAAACAACGCGGCAAGAATCAACGACGCCATCCACTTTCACCAAATGAAGGACTCTGACATTTTAGATCTCGTCAACACCAACATACTTGGTACCTTTAAGATGACAAAGGCAGTGATTACAAAAATGCTCGACACCAAGAGCGGCTGCATAATAAATATCGGCTCTATATCCAGCGAACGCGCAATACCTCGGGTTCACCTCGCTGTATACTCTGCAACCAAAGCGGCACTTGCCATGTTTACAAAATCGATTGCAGTCGAGTATGCCCGACGCAACATCAGGTGCAACTGCCTCAATCTAGGCATAATCAATGCTGGAATGATCAAGCCGTACCTAGAGGATCCGCAGGCAAGGAAGGTCTTAGAAGAAAGACAACCATTAAACAGAATCGGCCAGCCAAGCGATGTTTCAAACGCAGCGGTATTTTTGGCCTCAGATGACGCAAACTGGATCACAGGTACCATCATCAACATAGATGGTGGAAAATCAGCTTCAGAAGGATAGGACTCAATACGAAGCTGCGCTTACTGTGCCCGTCACATACTCGATTGCCTGATTTTGTGACAATCTATGGACATCGTCTATTGTAGCGCGTCCCACAAGCAAGATGTGCTCGCCGTGAACAGAGACTTGAAGGCCAAACTTTGAGCTCAGATCATACGCCAATCGCTGCATGTCTGAACCATTTTTGATCTTCAAATCCAACTCTACGCGCGGTTCTACGTCTGGCAGTTTTCTTTCCAAATACATGATCCTTATTGCAAGATCAACATCGACTTTGCCAAGTATTTCGGAAAGCTCTTTTCTGTATTGATCAAAACTGGACTCGATTACAGACACAGCTAGATATTGTTCACATTTGCGATTTATGATGGATCATAATTTGCAAAAATGCAAATTGTATGCAGAATTTAATTATTTTTTCTGATTATGAATACCAGAGAACGTCAAGAGTTTGATGCGTCTGCATCTGTGCCTGCTCTTTACGTTCTCAACTGTTCTCCTGCGATGTAATCATACTTGGCTTTACAGTGGCAACGATAGCGTTCTTATCAAATGAGGCAGAAATGCCACTTATCCTGCTTTGGTAGGCAAACCTCTTCTTGCCGTCCTTGCCTATCATGCCAGTTACAGACAGCACGTTGGCTTCCTCCAGAAACTGCAGCCTCCTGTATACCATGCTTAGCAGTATGTCGCACTCTGCGCTTATCTCCAAAGC
>JBFLWI010000101.1:0-2586 GCA_040757675.1 Thermoproteota archaeon
GACTTATTTTGCGGAACTTGACATCAGAAAGGCGATCACCATTCAGCAAAATGAGGAGTTTGTCGACAGGCTGTACAAGGAGCGACTTCCAATGCTGATTAACTCTAACAATACCAAGTGCGCCCTTGCCGAAGCACTCGTGCTGCGCTACCTTGAAAGAATAGCAGATCATGCCATCTTTATGAGCGATGCCATAAACTACATCGTGACCGGAAAGCACAAGCTGACAAAGCAGGCATTAGTAGATGGAACATAGGACATGTTGGCTACATATTGGTCAGAAAACTATTTTGGACAATATCTTTAGCTTTAGGATCGCATCAGATTCATGCCAGATGAAAGCTGCAGAAAGTGTGGTGGAAGCCTCATTGACTATGCGCGCTGCATCGAATGTAGGGGCATCCTGCTTAGGATGTGCAAGAGGTGTTGCAATGTTGTTAATCATGACGACCACGCCAACTGCTTTAGATTTTCGAGGTTTTCAGTTACAAGTTAGACATGGCGCGAGCCCAATATCGCTGTAGTTGGTTTTTTGAAGATATTAAACAGATAATCATCTGAGACTTGAGCTTGTAGATAAGAAAAATTTAGAAAAGCAACAATTACTTGCTGCTGGTTGGCTTTGGAATTGGCTTTTTGAGAGGTTTTTTCGTCTTCTTTACTTCCTTTTTTACACTCTTTTTTTCTGATTTGACATCTTTGGATTTTGTTTCCTTGGTGGATTTGATATCTTTGGATTTTGTTTCCTTGGTGGATTTGTCTGATTTTGCGTCGGTCTTTTCAGGCTCGTATTTCCACAGCTGTTCGCCGTTGAACTTGATTCTTGCGATTCCCTCCTTGTCCAAATTCTGAATTGATGGTGGAAGCGGTATGTAAAGGAGTGGCTTTGAGAATTTTTGGCCGTCTGTTACCATCCAGTGGAGCAGGTGTACGAGTGCCTTTGCTTTTTCTTTGTCCTTGACTACTTGATCGATGTTTTCGTACACCAGAAGGTAGGTCAGGCTCACAATAGGGTACGAGTTTTTGCCTGGCGCGATGACCATGCTCACTTGGCTCCAGTCCGCCTCAGGGCGCGGGATCTTGTTCATAGGATATGTCTTTGCTGCCTCAAACACGGTCTCAAAGGTAGGCTCGACAAAATTGGTCTTGTCTCCGTTTTGCAGGTACGCGTAGGTCATCTTGTTTTGGAATGCGTACGCAAGCTCGACGTATCCTATTGCGTATTTGGTATTCCTTGTGGCCCACGCGACACCCTCATTTCCTGCGGCGCCTACACCTACCGGCCAGGGGACACTTTTTCCTACGCCAACTTTGTCATTCCATTCCTTGCTCACTTTGGAAAGATAGTCGGTAAAGACATAGGTGGTTCCTGAGCCGTCGGATCTCCTTGTGACAAGAATTGGCCTGTCGGGCAGTTTTAGGTCGGCGTTGTTTTCTTGGATCTTTGGATCGTTCCATTTTTTGATCTTGCCAAGGTAGATGTCCGCTACATTCTCGCCTGTCAGCTTCAGTCCGCTGTTTGGAACTTCGGGCAGATTGTACGCAATGACGACTGAGCCTATTGCCTCCGGTATGTGCAGTGTTCCTGGTGCAAGCTCGCGCTCCTTTGGTGTGAGGGGTGCGTCAGATGCGCCAAAGTCGACTGTCTTTTCTGTGTGCTGCTTGACTCCGCCTCCGCTGCCAATTGACTGGTAGTTGAGGTTCACATTTGGATATATCTTGTTGTACTCGACTCGCCAAGTGTCGATTAGTGGAAACGGAAATGTTGCCCCTGCGCCGTTTATCTGGAATGTTCCAGTTGGTACTTGAGGTGCCTGTGCGTTTGCAGCAAGTGGCACAAACACCGATGCAAGAAGGATCAGACTAAGTGTTACAGATAATATCTTCTTCATTGATTTTGAAGGATTTGGATGTTATTTACGACTGGTCTGTATAGATTACGTTTTCTCTGTGAGTTTCGGTGCGCTATATAGGAAACAGTGAGGTTCGGATCCTACGGCAACAATAAAGAAGATTCTTTAGTAACTCTTTTTCCGACTCTAGATAATGATTCCACAAAAAGTAACATTCGCGTCTGTTGTGGTGGCTATCGCAATTGCTTCAATTGCAATGGTGGTTGGTCTATCACACACACAGCAAACAACTGCACAGTCAGCACCCCTTGGTAACAACGTCTACGTCTTTGCAGAAGGCGTAAACCCGCAAGCGACCTTCAAGTTCAGGGACGCAACTGTCACGTACGAGTTCCAGCTGTATGACACCGTAAACAACCTCTTTAGCGCAACATCTAGCTCTGCATTTACCACAAGGCAGGTCGCGCCAGAATTTACGCTGGCTCGCATAGTAGGTGACACGCCATACTTGCACGAGGCAGTAGATCAGACATTCCAGTACAATGGAAAATCCTCAGGATTTGACTATCCATACAAAGAGTTTGATGTCACAGTAGAGTTGATACAGGCAGGACAATCCGTGCGAACCATAGAGTATTCAGATTGCTCGATTACCAACTACAAGATAAACACAAGAACAGACAACGAGGAAGCATACACGACTGGCGGCAAGACAGGTTTTGCTGTAGTCGAG
>JBFLWI010000102.1:0-2545 GCA_040757675.1 Thermoproteota archaeon
CTTCAGACCACCACTTGGCGTTGTTTTTTACCCATGAGGGAATTTGTGAAGATCCTGCAACCTTGTCTGTTTCCGTTGGTGGTATCTTTAGGATGCCCTCCTTTATCAAAAACTGGATTCCTTGGACAAAGTCCGTATCACCTATTGTGCCATCTGCCCACCATTTGGCATTGTTTCTGATCCAGTTGGGGATTGCTGCTTGTGGTGATTTTTGTTGTGTGGTGTCTTGTTGTGTTTTCTCACTTAGCTCAAACTGCATGCTTGCCGGGACAAATGAATCAAAGTCGATAAGGCCTCTGCCGACTAGAACCAGCTGTAGCGTGTAGCTTCCCTTGGATGGGATGGTGATCAATCTTGAATCTACGCCGCTTGGGACCAAAATGCCAAGAAGGCCTGCGTTGTTTCCGGTGTTTATGATAAATTCATCTCCAGTGGAGTCTTTGACGCTGTATGCGTATCTGATCTCTTTTGCGAGTGCGCCCGATGGTTCAAAGAATGCAATTGTGAATGGGACGTCTTTGTTTGACCCATATCTTGAATCATATGAAATTGTGGCCTTGTAGCCGTTTGTGAATCTAAGATCTGTTGATTTTATTGCAGTACTTGTGTCAGGTGTTATCTCCACAAGCATTGTTTGTTTGTTTCCGATCTTGGCTTTGAGCACTTTGAGCTCTTCGTTTGTGATAAGAAAATGAATGACGTTGGTATCTTTGTTCGAGTACGGATCAAAGTGTATGTCTTTTGGGAAAATAGGAATCCCGTTGACTGTTCCTTTGAAGCTGCTCACACCCTGAAGCGGTGCAAAGTTTTTGGGGATCTCTATGTCGTTTCTAACAAGTTGTGTGTGTTCTGCATGTTCCCACCGGAACGGCATCTCAAATGAGAGTGTCTTTGTCGATTCAGAGAACTTGAGATCTGTCAGCTTGTCGGAAAAAGCTCTAACTATGATTGGTGTTTGACCAGAGGATGTAGCAAGCGAGAATTTTTGCTCGTGTGCAATGTTTATGTTGGTCTCAAAGTCTATGTCTTGAGCAGTCTGGGTTTTTGGGTTTGTTGCCCCAATAATTGAGACTTTGACTGTGTAGGAACCGCTTTTGTCAAACACGGGGCCGCGTATCACTGGAATACTGGTAGCAGAAGATGTCAAGGCGCTTGGTACAACCGGATCTTTGTCTCCATCATATTTAGTGCAGCGCCACAGCTCCTTTTCTGCACAGTCGGAGTTTGGTTGTATCTTGACGTGGAGCTCACCGTCGCTGTCATAGAACATCTGTGATGCCAAGAGTAATTCGCCTGAAAAGATCTGTATGCGATAAGTCACCTTTTCTATGTTGGTGTTGGTTTGGCTGTCGTAAAAACGGGCCTTGAGTGTTGCAATAGAGTGCTTGGTGGGATCAAAATCTGCAGGCTCAAGCCACGTTGCGACCGTAACCTGTTTGTTGCCAAAGCTTATTGGCGGTGCAGCCTCCCCACCATGATGCTGCGCAAAGGCCACATTATATGAGAAAAATACTGCAAACAGCACAATTACAATAGTCCTTAAAGACAACAACTTGTCACACTCAGTAGGATATTAAAAACGGTGCTATCAAGATGGATGAAAAGCCAAAAATCAGAAATCTCATAAAAGAAGAACTGGCAAAGATTCGTGCATATAAGACGGAGCTGCATGAAGGTTGTGCTGCATGTCATGTGATGTTTTCACTCAAAGAAAGGCTTGGCGTATCAGAACAGGATTGTGCAGATTTGGTTTCAGAATTGCTAAGCGAGGATGCATTACTTAATGAAGAGTTTGTAGAGACAGTTGAGCAGATCCATATGATCGAGCGTCGTCTTGGTGGCTCGTTTGCGTTACGTGAACGTGAATCAAAGGATGCATATTTGTCTGCATATTTTGCAAATGTGTTTGAGGAGCTCAGTTCGGATCTAAATCATTTCTCTCATCAAGTATTGCTAAGAAAGCTCCTATTGGCGTACCTATCCTTGTACATTGCACAGACAATTTGTGTGGATTATCATGCAGCGACAGAGGAGGTTTATTATTTACTAAGAAAAAATAACTCAAAAAATCTGCAGCTTGACGAATTTGTTTCAAAACTTGAAGCAAAGATAAAGCAGAATCATTTTTAAGAATTCCAGTAAGCATAAACTCATGCCAGTAGATCTAATACGTACGATAAATCGAGTAGGTAAGTGGTCTGCAAACAGGATGATTGGTAAAAGAAGACCGCTTATTGCAGTATTCAGCCTGACACATTACTGCAATTATTACTGCCCTATGTGCCCATTCGGTAATCCAGACAAGGAAGGCCAGCTAAGAATAGTAAAAAAACACGACTTGACTACAGAGCAATGGAAAACAGTATTTGACAAGACTGCAAAATACTGTATTTGGTCCATAATTGAAGGCGGCGAGCCCACAAGCAGGCCTGACTTTATGGAGCTCGTAAGGCATCTTTATTCTCTGAAACTTCCAATTACGTTAATTACGAATTGTTCGTTGTTGCACAAAATAGATCTGGATGAGCTGAAAAAATACATCCAA
>JBFLWI010000103.1:0-2541 GCA_040757675.1 Thermoproteota archaeon
CGCTCATGCCAAAAATGGATTTGGGAAACTACATAGGCATTGATCTTGGCATTACAAACTTTGCGCATGATTCTAATGGCCAAGTAATTCCGAATGGACAGAACTTGAAAAAGATGTTGAAGCCACTTAGAAGAATACAGAGAAAAATTTCAAGGCGGCAAAAAGGCTCTGTTAATCATAAAAAAGCAATAAAATTTTACCAAAAAATTCATGAGAGAGTTGCCAATAGAAGAAAAGATTTTCTGCACAAAACATCAACGCATTATGCAAAAACCTACAATACAGTGTTTGTTGAAAGACTTGACAATCTAAACATGGTAAAAAACCATCGACTTGCACGTGCTATTTTTGATTCTGGATGGAGAACATTTGTAGATTTGTTACGATACAAATGTAGTACGCTAGTTGAGGTTTCGGCACGAAATACGACTGTTGAGTGTTCAAGATGTTCAAAGCCGGTACCAAAGTCTCTTGCAGTCAGAATACATCGGTGTAATGTATGTGGCCTCATCATAGACCGGGATGAAAATGCCGCAATTAATATTCTAAAAAAGGGATTAGATATCATAAAAAATAATCAAAAAGTAAATCTACCGCAGGAACTGCGGGAAGTTACGCTTGTGAAGATCTTAAAGAGGTCAATGAAACAAGAAAAGGCTCTTGATAATCAAGAGATGTTCACTCTTTGTCGATGAATTCATCGGCCGTTGGCGGCTCAGGTGCAAGTCCTTTTCTTTTTCTAATTTCGGCAATAAGCGTTGCCTGAATCGACTTGGGCATTGGAGTCCACGCCTTAAAATGCGTGTTCCACATTGCCTTTCCTGCAGTCTGTCCTCTCATTGCCTCAGACAGATCAAATGTCTCAGACGCCGGGATCTCGCCAGTCACAATACTTGTGATGCCTTTTTGCTGCATGTCTAAGACCTTGCCCCTTTTGCCTGAAAGTACAGTAGCTACGTTTCCAATCATTTCTTGCGGGACTCTGACCTCGATTCCAAGCATCGGCTCAAGCAAGATTGGCTGCGCCTTGAGCATTGCGCCCATGCAAGCACGTCTTGCAGCAGGACTCAACTGCGACAGACCTCTGTGCGCCGGATCCTCGTGTGGAACAAAGTGAGTAAATGTAAACTTGCAGTTTCTGACCTGTTCTTTTGCCAAAGGCCCTTCCTTCATTACCTCTTCAAATCCTGACAAAATGGAATCGGTAGATTCTTGGATGAACTGCACACCCTTTGTGCCGTTAATCAGTACGTTTCCGCGTGGGTCAAACCTCATCACGTTCTTTGCAATATCAGAATCCCATCCTTTTGAGCGCAAAATTGCAGCCATCTCTTTTTTGTCCTTCATTTCCGACAGCTGTCCTGAACGGATCATGTCGGCTATCTCCGGCTCTAGTGGCTCGACTTTCATGAAGATCTTGTTGTGTCTGTTTGGAGATTTCGACATGACTACATCGGAGCTTCCCTGTATTGTTTCTCTGTAATTGATAAGTGGTGGCGAAGTAACGATTTGGACTCCGGCATCGGCAATAAGCGATGTCGCAATCTCAAGGTGCAAGACGCCCATTCCTGCAATTACCGTCTCACCACTTTCCTCGTTAATCTTTACCACCAGGTTTGGATCCTCGATTGTGAGCCTGCGCAAGGCCTCAACTAGTTTTGGCAGATCCTTTGGATGTTTTGGCTCAACTGCAATCTGGACCACCGGCTCCGATACATACTGGATTCCCTCAAAGAGTGCCACATCTTTTACTGAAGACAGGGTCTGTCCTGCCCTTGCCTCGTTTAATCCCAGTAAGGCAGGTATGTTTCCTGCACCAAGCTCGCCCACCATTTCTCTTTGGTTGCCCATGAAAAAGTTCACAGACTGGATCTTGCCTTCTCGCTTGGTATCAATTAGGTAGACTAGTTGGCCGTCCTTTAGCGTGCCAGAAAACAGCCTTCCAATTGCGACGGGCCCTGCCGCCGGATCCATTGCCATGTTGACTATCATCATCACGGCAGGCCCATTATCATCACAGTTTAGAATCGCCTTTCCAATATCAGAGTTCAAGTCACCCTTCCAGATTTTTGGAATTCTGTACTTTTGGGCAACGTGTGGTGGTGGATGGTGTTTTACTACCATTCCAAGCACTGCCTCTGCAAGTGGAGCCTTTTTTGCAAGCTCGTCTACGTTGCCGCCGTCTTGGTATGCTGCATAAATGTCCTTAAACGAGATCCCTTTTTCCTTCATCACATCTATGTTAAAGCCCCACCTGTCCTTTGCAGAGCCAAAGGAGACACTTCCGTCCTGAATCGAGACCTTCCACTTGTCGCGGTATTCGGGTTCCGCATAAGTGTCGATTAATCCATTAAAAGTAGTAATGATGTTTGCAAGCCACTCCTGCATCTTTTCTGGAGTCAGCCTCAGCTCCTTGATGAGCCTGTCTATTTTGTTGATGTACAGCACTGGTCGCACCCTCTCTTCCAGTGCCTGCCTTGTTACGGTCTCAGTCTGAGTCATGATTCCTTCCACAGAGTCAGACACCACGACTGCACCGTC
>JBFLWI010000104.1:0-2506 GCA_040757675.1 Thermoproteota archaeon
CCTATTCGCATAGGAAAAACAGTATCTCCCCCAGAGTACTTCATACAGCTCCAAGATGCGAAACTTTGCATCTTCGGTTACAAAATCCTGACACCATTCAAGAAGCGTCAACAGTCCTCTGAAAAGACAAAACACTCTTTTCACATCGACTAGCTCACAGAGCTTGGACCGAATTCCATCAACAAACAATGGAATTATTTGAGAATTTCTCACATCTAGAATTTTTAGTTTTCAGTTTTGCATATTCTGCAGGACTGGACTAGGTGACGACTTTGGAAAATACCTGAGCAGTTCTGAGACCGCACTTCTGATATCTTTTCAGAGACGGAGGTTGAATCAAACATGACACAAACAAACCAAACACAAGAAACAAACGGAATTTTTTCCGACCAACAAAATGTACAAACAAAGAGGAGCAGGCTGTCCCTGAAGACCAAGGAGACATTCAGAAAATACGGAATCAAGACGTACAACATAGAAGCAAACGGCAAAGCATGGAACAAGTACCAGTTCATAGAGAGAAAAGGCAATCCCATTGCAATCCTCTCAAGCAAGTACCAGGTACTTCCAAACGAGCTGGTAATAGAAAAGGCAGACCAGATTGCGCAAAAGCTTGACGCAAAGCCGTTTACCTTTGATGACCGCCAATGGTTCTCAAAGTACGAAGTCCACGAGCATGTCCTGGCAAGCAGAAACCTTGCAAGCATGTCTGCGCTGTATGTCTTCCGTGAAGACGTAGACATTACAGGTGAGGGCGACTATGTGCACCTAGGCTACAGCGTTGGAAACGCAATCGATGGGTCAAGGGCCTTTAGTGTGGCCATCTTCACCTTTCGAAGGGTCTGCAGCAACTTTATGTTGCATCTTCACTCCGAGAAGATGCTCAAAGTTGTAAACGGCCAGCAGATCACAGCCAACCTGGGGCTGAACCAGACGCAGACGCTTGCGTCGGTATCAAGAAAGCACACCAAGTCTTTGAGCACAAAGATGGTCCTGCCTACGATCAAGGCAGTCATAAAATCAGCCGACTGTGTGGTCCAAAGGTACCGTGCGATGAAAAAGGCAGAACTCCTAGAAAAGCAGGCAGCACAGGTCGTAAACTATCTGCCAAAGCGAGTCTATGGACAGCTACCCTACATCGATGTCAACGCAGACAACAACAAGGTGACCATAACGCAAAAGGTCTCGCAGTGGCAGGCATTCAATGACCTGACACAGGCCCTAAGCCACGGAAAAGGCAGCTTTGGCACCACCCTTGACCAGATGAGGAAGCTAGATGCAATCTTTGCGGCCCCACAAACGAGGTGAAAAGATGATCAGAGAAGCAATAGAACATAGCGAACACCAAAAGTCCTGCAAGAGGTGCCTCAAGGTTGCAGTTTGCCAAGCATATGCACTTGCCTGCGCAACAAACGACCAGTTTGGTTCGATTCAGTTCCTTGAGCTGAAAAAACCAATCATCGAGAGGCCCGATTCCCTTGCAGAATCCTGCAAAGAGTACTGCCCGCCAGATTCAAAGTTGTTCCAGCCAGTAACCCTGGCTGACAGCTCTGATCTCACATAGGAGGAAACCAAGACATGTCCAAAGACAAATCCAAGGCGCAAAAAGAATACCCAGAGGAGCTGACATTTGATGAGTTTGACTCTATCAAATGGGATTCTGCAAAGCAGTTTGGGTACGACGATGACAGACCAATAGGCCAGATTGCACAAGACGTCAAAGAATACGCAGAAAGGACAGGAGGCCAGATCTACTCCCAGGTAGACGCAGACTCGGAAGTAGTCTATTCAAGAGGCCTCCGGTTCGTAAACAGAACGGGGCGGTACGAGGTAGTCAGACTGGAGGGATATACAGTTGATAACAGCTAAGACTGGGATCACGCCTTCAGAAAAATACTACAGAGAAAATCCTGTCAGCTCGCGGAGAGTGCACCTCCAAAGATGAGCCTCTCTATTAGGACGCTGGTGCAAATCATCAACATTCTTGCAATGCATCGCTACCCAAAGGTGGTAAGACGACTCCTCAAAGAAGAGGCTGACAAATGCTCTAAGGCATATGGCCACCTAAGTCCCGACGCAAAAAAGACTGTTGACGATTCAAGTCGGCAGCAAAACAAACAAGGATCCTAAAGAGATCCGCTCACAGAAATGTGAAATTCCAGGGAAAATCCCCCTGATGATCCAATCAAGCAAATCTCCTAGTGTCAATTCTCCATTTTATGGAATGAGGGAGAGATTGCATGGTTGGTGCTTGTGTGATGGAATAATCACGCAGGTTGATTGTATCCTCCCATGAATAACAGGATACGATCGAAACTGCCTATTTCTGGCAGTCGGGGAAAAATTCATTTTCTGTTCAAATGCAGCGGGTGGTTTTTTCGTGCTTAAGTCAAAGCACAATTATTGTTAGCAGAGATCTGGTTCAATTGCTCGACCCGGAATTGAATGGTCTCAGGTCAGACCCTTTTGTCTCCCCTCCAAAACAGGTCCAACCTCCAATGGTTAG
>JBFLWI010000105.1:0-2335 GCA_040757675.1 Thermoproteota archaeon
CCTTTTCCGTGTGGGCTGGAATTTACCTCAAAGGCCTTTCTGACTTTTTCGTTTGGCTCAAGCGGTATCATGCACGCTCAGTATTTTCTCAAGCGGGTTTGTTACCGTGATGTTTTGCGGCCTTTGCTGCATGATGCCAAGGCTTTGTTGTGCAACAACGTATGCATGATACACCTCATTGTATTTTGCACACAAGACATCCGTATTGGCTGAATTTACAATGAATTCAAATGTAGAGTTATTTTCTTGCCACGACAGTCTTGCAGAATGTTTTGTCATAGGAAGAAAGCTTGCCACATCATCGAAGGCCAAGTTTAAAATCATGCCAAGGCGCCTGTTTTCAACTGAGACGCCAAAGTTAGTAATGTATAGGATGCAGCTTCCGAATTTAGAGCCGATTGGGAATTCCGAGATTATTTTTTCTCCTGCAGAAAGCGACTTCACATTTTCAAATGTTTGATTCTTTTTAAGTTGCTACTCGGCCTTGAGGAATCTTGCGTGCGCGTAATAGGTGTCAAAGGTTGGGCTGTATATTATGAGTATGTTAAAAGTTTCCGTGTCTATTCCGGTTATGTCGTAGTTGTGCGAGCCTTCGGTGGCCTTGAGTCTTCCAAGTTCTATTCCGGATGTCACCGAGCCGTCCTTTGTCAGATAGAGGTGCTGGTCTAGACCTGGCGTGACGTCAAAGTTTTCTAGCCGCAAAAATGTAGAGCCGCCTGACACAAAGACTCCTGCGGTGCCCTGGGCCTCAAATCCCTTGAGTCCTGCAATTGGCGTCAGCTTGACTAGTCTGAGCTCAGCAGAACCTGAGTGCTCTTTGATCTCGTCTTTGCTTTCTGCGACAAAGCTTGGATGGTTTTGTGCTTCTTGCATTATCAGCCTGACAGTCTCAGAGGGCGCAAATCGCACCAAGGAATAGCGCTCTTCTTCTTCAAGCGAGACAAGCTTGTCGTATGTGAGGCCTACGCTTAGTTTGTCTAGTGCTTCCCCAAGATTACTTTGTTGTTTTGGCTGCACGTATGTTGCCTCCACGACGTAATACATTCCGATAAGAAACGTGCCGATGACTATGGATATTGTAACTGCCTTGAGCAAGTCAGGCCGCCCTCGCTTGCTGAATCATCTTCTTTGATTCTACTTGGACTGCGATGGCAAAAAACGCCCCCATCACCATACCATACACTACGTGCATCTCGATTGCCCCAATCATTATGAGGTTCATATTTGAGAGGAGCGCGTCGGCTTCTGCGATCTGCCTGTTTTCTTGGATTAGAGGCACAATCAGAAAGGTACTGATTGGCACAAAAAAGACAAAGAACACTGCCAATCCTGTAGATATGCCTCCGAGTGCGCCCTTTTTGATTGAGTGAATGTCAAGGATTTTGTGCAGTCCTGATCCTAGGCCAAAGACAGTTCCAATGAGTGAGGCAGTAAGCATGTGCGAGACCATTCCAAACAACGTGGCCTCAATTCCATCCAGTCCTGTGGCAAACCCGACTACTTTGTAGAAGGCTCCGTGCGCTCCAAGCCCCAGATCAATTACAAATATGCTCACAAAGATGGCAAAGCCGCCAACTAGGCCTGCAACGCAGCCAATCTGCGCCCTCTTTAAAAAAGAGAGATGAGAGGTCATGGTCATGTGGATGGCCAGTGCTCGCTCTCAAATTTTTTCCAGGATTCCTTTTTTTCCTTTTTTGGTTTTTCCTTCATGTGATACTCCTCATACAACATAATTGAGCTGAACAGTCCCATCACGGAGCCGTACAGAATGTGAAGTACGAGTGAGCCCCACAGAATTTTGTCATACGTTTGCACCAAGATCTGCGCAACCTTCATGTCATCTTCGGTGGTCAGAAACTGACCTGACGCTTGCGAGCTGATCATAGGAAACATCACGTATAGTGTAATCGGCATAAAGAAGATGGCGTATACTTGGACGCCAGTCACAGCGCCACCGATTATCCCCTTTGGCACACTTGAGATCGCCAAGAGCCGGTGCATCTTTGAGCAGATGCAAAAGATTGCGCCAATCAACGAAGCTGTGAGCATGTGGGCAAAAAATCCAAATGCGATGGCCGAAAGGTCGTGCAGGCCTACGACCGTTCCGACCGCCTTGTAGAACGTACCAAACGGTACTTCGATCTCGCTGTCTATCCAGAAAAACGAGCTGAAAAGCGCAAAGCCACCGACCAGCCCAGCAACGCAGCCGGTCTTTGCCATTCTGTAGATTTCTGCGCCGCTAATCAATGCGAATCACCGAAAGGACCATCTGGTGCGCAGATGATTTTTGCGCTTTTCATCTACCTTAGTTTGTGCCAAACAAATATAATACATT
>JBFLWI010000106.1:0-2252 GCA_040757675.1 Thermoproteota archaeon
AAAGTGACCGCTTCCGTATTGTGTTCCAAATCCAGAGCCATGCACAGTAAGAACGCCGGTTTTTTTGAGAAGTTCTATGACAAATTCCTGGTCCGTTTTGTATGGATTTTTTTCTATTTTGGGAAATGCATAAAATGCACCTTTTGGATTGGAGCAGGAAAGGCCTGAAATAGAGTTTAGTCTTTTTATGACGAAGTCGCGCCTTTTTTTGAGCTCAGATACAAATTCTGAAATGTAATCCTGTGGGCCGCGTAATGATTCTAATGCTGCATGTTGGACTGGCAGGTTTGTGGATATTCGCACACGTGCAAGCTTTGGCAGATTTTCTCTTAGCGGTGCCAATTTCTGCGAATTGTTAAATGCGATGTAGCCAATTCGCCAGCCCGACATGAGATGTACTTTGGAAAACCCGTTGAGCAGAATTACTGGAGAATCAGAAGAGACTTTGCCTATTCCGGTGAATTTTTCATCGAATACTATCTGGTCGTATATCTCGTCACATATGATGTATAGATCATGTTGGTTTGCAATGTTTACTAGCTCTTTTAGTGATTTTTCTGAAAATACAACTCCAGTTGGGTTGTTTGGCGAAATAAGACATATGGCTACTGTTTTTTTTGTAATTTTTGACTTTATGTCATCAATGTCGGGCGTGGAGTTTTTCAAATCAACTGCAAACTCGACTGGCTTGCCGCCATGCAGTCTGACATAGGATGCGTATGGGGGGTAGTATGGGCCAGGCAACAACACCTCGTCGCCTTCTTCAACTATGGATGACATGACCATGTCTAGTGCTTCCGATACGCCGTTTGTTACCAGAATGTCGTCTGCCGATACAGAGAGTCCTTTTGACTTTTCTTTTTTTGCTATTGCTTCTCTTAGCTCCGGCAGTCCTTCGGATTGGGCGTAATAGTTTTGGCCCTTTTTGATTGCGGCAATCATTGCATCCTTTACATTTTGTGGAGGCTGAAAGCCGTACTGGACTGGGTCTCCTATGTTAAGATACGTGATCTTTTTTCCCTGCTTTTCTACTTGGCGTGCAACAAGCACGATATCTCGTATTGCATATTCTACTCCTGAGACTTTTTTTGAAACCTTCAAGTAGCTAGACAGATATTTACCCCCATTAAAGTGATATCGGACTCGTAGCACAGTCTGGATAGTGCGGGCGGCTTCGGACCGCCAGGTCGAGGGATCGAAGCCCTCCGAGCCCTTGTTTATTGAGTAACTATATTAGAACAGAATTCGTGGAAAAATCATGCCAGGAATAGGCTTGATGAAAAAAAGATTAGAAACTGAAAAGCAGGCAATATCGCTTGCAGTGTCTGGTATTGTAAAAAAATACAATGTTGCTCCGTCAGATGTCAAAACGCTAGAAACACAGTATGACAACGATGCTGGTGACTGGTATGTTGCACTTGGGTTTGGAGAAAAGCGTGCGGTGGTCAGAATGGACTCGGTTCATGCAACCATTTTAGAGATCAATGAGATCTAGATTATTTTGTAAACTCGATTTCATCGCACAGATTACATTCCTTAAAATTCTTGGAGTACGACCATCTGTGTTGGTGTTTCATGAAATGGTTTTCTCAAAATAACTTTAAGAGTTCTGTTTGTCACACATGGACAAACATGCCTTATTTTTTGAATTGGACGTTAGGTGCTTCTGGCGTTGGTATTACGATGAGACCGCCATCACGAAGCTGACCAATCAGCTGAATGACTTCTTTTTCCACTTGGGAACGTTGCAAGCCTGTCTTTTGGGCAAATATGTCTACCAGTTCGGTGATCTTTCTTTTGCCGTTGCAAGAACGCCAAAAGTCAACAATTGCCTGATTCACCATGAATCCTTGATTATGCTCGTTAGCAAGTACTAAACCGCCATCTTCTTGTTGTATTAGAGAGCCGACACCTTGGGGCATTGCTGTCTCATAATCTATTGGTGCTGGTGTACCCTTTGAAGTAAATCCCTTTAGTTTTGCCTTTGCGGCTTCGGACATTTTGTCTATTGTCCATGGAGGATCCCACACTATGTCGACTTTGACATTGTTTACGCCTGGCACCTTTTTGACATATCTTGTTACGTCTGCAACAAGTGTTTGATGTAATGGACAGCCTTGTGTTGTCATTGTCATTTTGATGTTTACATCGTTTGATTCTGAGATATCTATTCCGTAAATGAGTCCCATTTCAACAATGTTTAATGGAACTTCGGGATCCATGCATTTTGTAAGAGAATCTCGCACCTGCTC
>JBFLWI010000107.1:0-2185 GCA_040757675.1 Thermoproteota archaeon
TCACGAATATCTAGTGGATACAAAAATAACAAAAAAGTATCTGGCATTTTCTGAAAACGATACTGCAGGTAAAGTAAAAGAGGTTCTCAGCACGAAGGCAAAAGCGTTTGAAACCATCGGTTACATTTACGTAGTAACTGATAACGGTGTCCTGCATGGAACTGTCTCATTAAAACAGGTACTCGAAGCTGCACCGTCTACAAAACTTGGAGAGTTGATGAATCCAGACGTAATCTATGTCAAGTATCACTCACATCAAGAAAGGGTGGTGTATCTTGCACTCAAACACGGCTTGAAGGCGATTCCCGTAGTGGACAAAGAAAAACGGCTCCTTGGAATCATCACCCATGAAACAATTCTCTCCATATTCCATCACGAGTTTAGAAAAGACTTGTTCATGTCGGGGGGAGTCCAGCACTCAAAGGAAGTAGAATCAATCAACACTTCAATCTCAAAGCTTGTCAAAGTCAGGTTTCCGTCATTATTTCTTGGTCTTATCGGCGGCCTCATTGCAGCTTCAATCGTCACAAATTTCGAAGATGTTCTAAATTCCTACATAGTCTTGGCTTCGTTCATCCCAGTCATCGTATATCTAACTGATGCCATAGGAACACAATCACAGACCCTCGTGGTGAGATTGTTGGCACTTGAGCCTGACTTTCCACTGCGTAGATACCTTTTACGTGAAATAAAAATCGGCATTATCTTGGGAATTATTTTTGGCACAATGCTGTTTTTTGCAGAACTCCTTGGTTGGCAACAGATAAAGCTGGGAATCGTAGTCGGAATTGCAGTATTTTTCAGTATGGCATTTCAGGCGTTTTTTGCTGCCTATTTCTCAATCATACTTGCTAAATTCAAAAAGGATCCTGCGATAGCTTCAGGACCTCTTGCCACCATCATCAGCGACATCACTACTATTGCAATGTACTTTGGTGTGGCAATAATGGTCTTAGAGCTGCTCTGATCTATAATATCAAACATGGAAATTATGCCGCCTGTACATATACCATAAATGAAAACTAACCGCGTGAACAGTGAAAAAAGATTCATTATGATCGGGCTAATCGCAGGCGGTGTCACACTGGCTGCCATATTCGGTTATGCAAGCCAGGGCTATGTAAGACAGTTTAACATATTCTGGCCAGAAGTAGTAAGGCAGACACTTGAGTTCCAAACACTTGAAGGCCGCACAGTTGTGGTGGGCACGGAAGGAAACAGCGGCACAAATCCGGAGCTCATCATGAGGGCAGGAGACTATTCATACATAATTACTGTGATAAACAAGGACACAAAGCCACACCAGCTTTATGTGGATGGTGTTGAGCTAAAAACAAAACTGCTGGCGCCATCTGATACAGACACAATAACCATAATCAGTAAAAATGAGGATACCTTCAACTATTATGATGTCGCAAATGGAAAGGAATTTCTTGGAACGATTCGTGCAGTACGTGTGACCTTAACTGAATAAAGGTGTGATGCGGATTGATATCAATTATTGGTAGTGGCAAAGTAGGATCCGCTCTTGCATTTCTATGCGCCTCTTTTGGTCTCGATGATATCATTTTGATAAATCGCACAGAAAAAAAAGCAGTAGGTGAAGCACTAGACATCACAAACGCAATTCCGCCGTCATCTGCGATATCGGTTAAAGGAACAGGCGATTACTCAGAAATCAAAGACTCTAAAGTCATTGTAATTACCGCAAGCAGCGGAGCGCATATACAAAGTAGAAGCGAAATAATGTATGGCCAGGCTCTCATGATACGAGGAATGGCAAAAGAGATTGCAAAGCACGCCCCGGACTCTAAAGTGCTAATGGTCACAAACCCAGTCGACGTAATGACATATCTTTTGCAAAAAGAGGCCGGCCTGCCACCAACAAGCGTAATAGGCGTCGCATCAAGTCTGGACTCTGCTAGATTTAGGTATCTCTTATCTGAGGAGCTTGGAGCAGATCAGTCGCAGATCACTGACGCACTTGTGCTAGGTGAGCATGATGATTCCATGGTGCCTATATTTTCATGCGCAAAATTCAACGGAAAACCAGTAACTGAGATTTTCGATGAGCAAAAAAAGGCAAGAATTGCCTCGGAGGTAAGAAACTACTGGAAGTACCTACGTGACTACAAAGGTCATTCGGTGTTTGGCATTGCCAGAAATACATTTGACATCGTAAAAT
>JBFLWI010000108.1:0-2069 GCA_040757675.1 Thermoproteota archaeon
ATCCTGGGAGATGATTATCTTGCAACTGATGCATATTTTGGCATCAAATTTGAGGTATTTTCTTGTGTCTTTTTCCCACTTTCTGGTCTCAAGGTTGTTTAGCTTGCCTTTGTGGCATTTTGGGCAGACGTTTGCGGCGCTCATTTGTCCAGTCCTATCTCCTTGCAGTCATGGCAGATTGGGTTGTCTTTCTTGCTTAGCATCGTCTCTACATTAGATCTCAGGCAGTAATGGCAAAGTCCACGAAATGCACGGCTCATGTCGCAAAGCACTCCAAGCACACCTTTCTGTCGCCGTCAATGTAAGACCTGTTTCCATCAAGCTGTTTTCCACAGGCCTGGCATTTTGTTATTGTCTGCAATGTGGCATAGTCGTATTTGTTCGGGTCCTTCCAGGTCTTTGGCTTGTCAGAGTTTTCATCAATTACCAGAAAATCACAGGATTCATTCTTTGTCGGACATACCTCATGCTTTACACCTGAGCCTTTGGCCCACAGTACAGAGTCGCCTTCCAGAATTTCACCGTCACATGTAATACACTTTGATTTGAATTTGGTCCTGATTGGGATCCAGTCTTGTTGGCTCATGGGGCTATGCAAAACTCCGTCAGTCTAGTCATGATACAATCAGGGCACAGTATCAGACCTCGGTTATCAGTTAATTGTGTCATGGTTTGCGAGTATTCTGGAATGTCGGCACGAATTGAAGTACACCAAACATTACAGTAAAAATCCACACAGCATAGGTCAAAACCAAATTCAGATATGGATTCGATGTCCAGATATCCCCTCATCCATTCAAGTTTCTTTAACTGTCTCATGTCTCGACCTCTTGGATTGTTCTGCATTGATAAGCCCAGTCCGTTCCAGGAATTGTCTTGTCGGCTTTGACGAATTTACCAATAGCGATGTTGTTGTCGAATCTTGCTTGGATTTGGTCTGCTGTTTCCCCGTGGCAAATGCAGTTGTGACACTGAGGACACTCCTTGGTTCCGATTCCCAAAGTGTGTTTATGGATGCACCATTCAGCATCTTCCAAAAAGTGAATCAAGCCGCAGTCATTGCATTTTACCTGATGTTTTTTCATGCCTTTGACTCCCATATCTTCAGTTTCCAGTGGTATTTTTTAGAGCCTTCAAAAAAGATCTCCGGCTTTTGTTGCATCTTGTACGCAATTTCAAACTGACAGTATTTTTGATGCCCTAGTTGTTTGTTGATGATTCGTGTGATGTCAACTTGGTTCATCTCCTCGTTTGCCGCATCGAGGATCTGGAATATCGCTTCGAGTAGTTCCCATTTCTTTGTTGTCCTGACCTGCTGGCATTCATGCTGTTCATCCTTTAGCAAAAGCTTGTTGCATGTGGTGCAGCGCCTGAAAATGCTGACTGATTCGGCTTTCAAGTCATAACCTCCATCGGAAACAATTCTTTTGATGCCTTGACATCGTTGCCTAGGTAGTCGATGAGCCCGGTAGTGTGCAGGCTGCCAAGCGTATTTTTAAAGTGGCCGCCGCTTCCAGTGAAGCCTGCTTCAATTGCAAGATCCTCCCTTGAGATTTGGTTTGGATAGATTTTGCAGGCTACCTGTAGGATTCTGGCCTGAGTCGACGGAAGTTTTGAGAGCCAGAAACGCTGGATTGATTCAGAGTCGGTTGGAAGAGGCTCATAATCTCCAAGTGTTTCCACGCCAAGCTGGGTGGCAATCAGATCTTCATTCTCGTATTCGATAAAGCCTGCCGAGCGGAGGCCTCCTAACATGTTCTTGAAATGTCCTCCCGAAGGCTCGTAGCCTGCGACTACCGCAATCTGGTTTCTTGTTCCACGGTGCCCTGGTCTTTGCACAATTGCAGTCAGTATCTTTCTTTGTGCAGAAGTGAGCTTGCCGTTTGTATAGTCTGTTTGTAGTCTGTTTGTAGCCTCTGGAATCTTGGTGATCACTTGTGGTGCTGCTGTATGGACTGTGTTCTGTGCACTATTCCTAATAGGTAATGTGGGTGATTTCGTCTCTGTAGGTAACGCAGGCAGTTTCAGGCTGAGCGGTGTGTTTAGGAAATGATCAATTTCAGGTATAA
>JBFLWI010000109.1:0-2066 GCA_040757675.1 Thermoproteota archaeon
TAGAAAATGCAGACGAGACAGGAATCTACTCCGTTGAAAAATATCTTGACAAACTAAACATAGATGTGTCTAAACTGAAAAATGAACTTGACTACCCAGGTATTCATTCTACCAACCCACTATACAATATCTTTGATCAAATCTTTTATGGTTCAAAACTGTACGAAAAAATCTTTGGAAAAAAATCACAATTCTCAAAGAAAGGATTGATAGAAAATGACAAAGTACTTCTCACAAAAAAACTACTTGACATACTAAAGAAAAAATACAAAGATCGACTTGGCATAGTAACAGGGCGCGGAAAAGAATCCATCAGGTATTCGCTTGACGAATTATTAGAGCAATTCAATCTCAAAAGCTCTTTCTTTTTAGAAGACGAGCCAAGAAAACTGGCAAAGCCAAACCCACAACCACTCGTTATGTCATTTAAGAGGCTTGGAGCAAAGTGCTGTCTGTATGTAGGTGACTCCATGGAAGACCTGATGATGGCAAAAAAAGCAAACCGTTTGGGCTGCAAAGTTATATTTTGCGGAATCTATGGCACAGGCACACTACCTGATGCCAAAAGGAAATTCTTTGCACAAAACAAGGCGCCGATGATTCTTGAATCAATCAAGCTTCTTCCAAAGGCATTAAATTTAGCAAACTAGACTTGAACTCTGTGGCAAGGACAGGCACAATCAAAAGACAGACAAAAGAAACCTCAATCACAGTTTCTGTAAATCTGGATGGGACGGGCAAGACCTCAGTCAGCACCGGGATCGATTTTTTTGATCACCTCGTCAGCTCATTTGGCAAACATGCAATGCTTGATCTCACAGTAAAGGCAAAATCAAATGACAGAATTGTACATCATCTAATAGAGGATACTGGGATCGCCATAGGTGCCGCAATAGATACAGCACTATCTAACAGGGCCGGCATTACCAGATTCAGCTACGCATCGGTGCCAATGGACGAATCACTTGCGGAAGCATCAGTAGACCTTGTAAGGCGGCCGTACAACAAGATTAACCTCTCAATTAAAAGAACACAAATCGAAGGAGTGTCAAAAGAAGACATTGAACACTTTTTTTCATCGCTTGCGCAAAACATCAACAGCTGTATACACATAAACGTCAGATACGGAGAAAACGACCACCACAAAATCGAGGCCGCAATTAAATCACTTGCGGTCGCATTGAGAATTGCAGCAAGCAAAGATACAAAACAGAAAGGAATTCCAAGTACGAAAGGTTCCATGTAGATGAAGGTAGCAATTTTCGATTACGGAGCAGGAAACATATTCAGCCTCAAAGTCGCACTTGAAAAACAGGGCGCACAAGTAGACGTAATAACAAACTTTGATGCTGCAAACAACTACTCAGGGCTTTTGCTTCCTGGAGTCGGGAATTTTGATCCAGCAATTAGAAGCATACGGGATTATTCCAGCAAATCATTTACTGATTATGTCAAGGATACGATGCCCGTACTTGGAATCTGCCTTGGAATGGAGATGTTTTTTGAAAAAAGCGAGGAAGGAAAAGAAAGGGGGTTGGCAGTAATGGAAGGCGAAGTTGTCCTTCTGCCAACCAAATTCAAAATCCCACACATGGGATGGAACAGCCTTAAGATCAAAAAACCAAATCCATTATTGGATGGAGTACCGGATTCATCGTGGGTTTATTTCGTTCACTCTTATAGGGTAAAACCAAAAAATCCGGACATCATTGTTGCAGACTCTGATTATGACATTTCTGTTCCAGCAGTGGTCAACAAGGGAAATCTCTTTGGAACACAATTTCACCCAGAAAAATCAGGCAAAGTGGGCTCCCTCATGCTCAAAAATTTTCTACGAGTGTGCAAAAAGTGAAAGTAATTCCCGCAATCGATCTTATGGAAGGCCAAGTGGTAAGACTGGTACAGGGAAAACCCCAAAACAAAACAGTCTACAGCGACAAGCCACAAGAAATTGCCAAAAGATGGGAAAAAGACGGCGCCGACATGTTGCACATAGTAGATCTTGACGCCACACTACAAAGAGGCTCCAACTTCGATTTGATACGAAGAATCGCTCAGGAAGTGTC
>JBFLWI010000110.1:0-1989 GCA_040757675.1 Thermoproteota archaeon
CGAATGGATGGGTCTTAGATCCTTTCTTTGGCGCCGGAACTGTAGGCCTTGTCGCAGAGCAACTAAAACTAAACTGGATTGGAATCGAACTCAAACAGGAATATGCAGACATAGCAAGAAAGCGAATTGCACCATTATTGCCGGAGGTAGTTGTAGTTTGATGAAACACATCCACAAAGACACAGGAATCCAAATGACGTACTGTGGGAAAAACTGCATCCACAACCAGAATATCAGATACAAGTTTGATGAGCCAGTAATTCCAAAAAACTTTGATTCTACAAAGGACTGGTGGAATTTTCTAAAAAATCTGTGGCGCAAATACAAGTGCGCCAGGATGAACAACGACATTCCATCAATGCTAGTTTACGCAGATGCAATCAACATAGTCAAACAAGACGGTGGTTGCAAGCTTGAGAAATTTCCAGAGCTGGAGAGGTTCAAATGAGCATCGAAATCATCGATGGCCACAAGGCGATCATAGGCAAAGGCGAAAAGGCCGCAAGGGAAATACTGGAAATCCTGTTCCCAAACAGGTGGATTGCAGTCCAGCGAAAGGCGATGGAATTCTATTCTGCCAACGTGCTCAAGGAAGGACTTTCAGAAAGGCAGGAAAAAGAGACTATTGACATTGCCATCCTTCCGGCAAGAACATTTGAAAAACTTGACATCAAAAAAGCCGTCATAGTCCGGGTCCAAGGCCAGGAGCACGCAGGATTCCACAAGCAAATCACTGACAAGAGGCAAAGACAGGATCTTGAGCAATCAGGTGCCAGGGTGGTAGATCTCTGGTACTATGAATGCCCTACCCTGTTCAAGGATGTGGTAAACTATCGGAGTTTCCTGGAAGTGTGTTCGGCGCTGCTTGCAGCAGGAGTGCCACCGTAATGTCAGCAGACATTGGAGAAATCTGCACTCCCAAACCGCAGGGCTATCAGGCCCATGGTGGCGGCTGCAAGGGAATCTGCCCCAGATACAAGGCCCAAAAACCTGTCAAGATGGGCAGATATGCCGCAGGCCAGCGACGCTGCCAGATCTGTGAAATCTTTCTCAAAGTTGATGGGCTTTGGTGTCCATGTTGCGGTTACAGGCTGAGGACAAAACCAAGGTCTACCAAGTACAAGGCCAAGTTTAGGGCAAGACAAGAATCACGGGAGCAAAAACCTTGAGCGACCAGACAATAGTTTTTGCAGAAGACATAGAAACAGGCAAGCCAATCGAGACAACAGTCAAGAAGCTTATTCTCAACAGGGCACTTATTGAAGGTGATTCGGGCTCCGGCAAGAGCCATGACGTGACAACATTTGTCGAAAGAACTGACAAGCTTGCGCAGAGAATCATAATCGATATTGAAGGCGAGTATTTTCCGCTAAAGGATAACTTTCCATTCTTGCTGATTGGCAAAGCCAATGACATCATAAAGCCAAACCTTGATCTGAACCTGAACGATGTCTATGTGGACAAGCTAGCAAAAAAGCTGATTGAAAAATCAGCAGACACGATAATAGACCTTTCAGAAACCCCTACCCAGGCACCGCATTTTGTTGCCGTGTTCTTTCCTGCATTATTACGATATGCAAAGCTGCTCAAAAGGCCCCTACTAGTAATAGTGGATGAGGCTCATGTCTATGCACCTGAGAAGGGAACCGGAAGCGAAGAATCACTAAAGGCAATGATAGAGATGGCAAAACGGGGCCGCAAGCGTGGAATCGGCCTGATATGCGCAACACAGGCAATGGCAGACTTTTCAAAGAATGTGGTAAGACAGCTGAAGATCAGATTCATTGGAAACTGCACCTACGACAAGGACATCAAGAGCGCATGTGACTACCTGGGCTTTGGGAAAGACAGGGAGGACGAGCTGAAGAACCTTGCAGAAGACCACCACTTTTTTGTTGCGGCAACCGGGAACGCAGTAACAATTGATGGACAACGACCAAAGAAGGTCCTCAAGGTAAAGTTTCTGAAAAACAAGACAAAGCTGTATGA
>JBFLWI010000111.1:0-1986 GCA_040757675.1 Thermoproteota archaeon
GCTATCCTTGCTACAATTTCATGGGGCCCAAAGCCGCTGTTGACAAATGCTCCATAGCCGGTGTGGGTGCCGATTATTGCGACCCTACCATGTACCTCTCTGGTTGAGGTGTCTCTCATGCGTCCTGTCTTGACGTTGATTATTGATTTCCACTTGTCAAACATGATTTTAGAGCCTTCGTCAACAAACCGCTCAGGCAAGTTTGGAATACGCCTTTGAAATTTAGCAATGCGAAAGTCATAGTCCGATGTGTCGAGTTCTATCTGGAATGAGATCATATCTAGTCCTTTGTGCGTGAATCGATGTCCACCTGCATGATTTCTGCATCTTCCTCGTAGTTTGCTCCGTCTGAGAGATTGAGCTGTGATTTGAAGCTGTTGATGTTATCAAAAATCCCTGCAGGAATGGTAAAATGTACAATTCCGTTTGCAAGTGGAGTCTGGTTTACTCCTGTGATTGGTGAGCCGGTAGGTGCATTTCCATCTCTGTCCTTGAAATACCACTTTACAGTTATACCGGTAAGATCCTTTGGCGTGGTGCCGTCGGCCTCCACTATCTTAAATGGAACTACAAAACCCTTGTTTGACTTCCAGAATCGCACATGATTCGGTGATATTCAAATAGAAAAATGAACTATTTGCCCCGAAATACCAACTTGACTGTTACGACCTGCTTTGGTGCAAGCTTGACAATGTTTGGTGTGGAGCTTGAGTCCAGCCTGACAGTTGTTGTTGCCTTTTGAGATAACGCCACTTTGGTTAGCGGTTTTTTTGGTAACCGTACGGTTTTCAGAGTCTTGTCTGCGAGTCTGACTATCTGTGTGGTACCAGATGCAAGCTTAACGGTTCTCTGGCTCTTTGATGCAAGTGCTATTAACATCTGTGGCTTTTTTGCAAGCTTGACTGTGATCTGTGATTTTGAGACGAGCCTTACCGTCTGTGTTATTCCGTTTGGAAGCATCACAGTTCTGAGGCTTTTTCCTGCCAGAGTCGCAATATTTTCTATAATGTCACGAATCCTGTACAGATGCGTGAATGTGGCAATTACAAATGCTATGATGTCGTATTTGTAGATGAAAGTCTTGATTACTGCTGCAAGGATATCATACCGGTATGTCAGGGTCTTGATTACAAACTGCAGCAGATCATACACATAGGTAAACGTCTGCTGCACGAACTGGAAGATGTCGTATTTGTAGATGAAAGTGCGCAGGACAGTCAGAAAGATATCGTATGTATATGTGAAGGTCTTGAGGACTATGTTTAGGATTCCGTACTGATAGGTGAAAGTGTTGAGGACAAATGCAATAATGTCATACTGGTATGAGAATGTCTTGATTACAAAGATGGTCTTTCCTAGGTGTGCTACATCATGCCTGTGAACCCTGCCACGTGACCAGAATCCCATTTACTTTGACTTGTAGACAGCCCAATTATAGGACCTTAACGTGCCCGTGGTCTGCTTTAGGCACACTCTGAAAGCCCTGGCTGGAAGGAAAATGTGGAATGCTGCAACGTCTGACTTGATGTCACCGTACTTGATTGTCTTTGCGTTTTTGTAGCTCTTCCAAGTGTCGGACACTGGGTCTTTGATTTGGAATTTTACAGTTATGGCATCTCCTGACTGCATGTTATCCAAGAAAATGTAGATAGAATAATGTCGTGGGCCATCGGTCTTTGTGACAAAACAGATTTCGTTGTTTAGTGTGTTTAAGATTGTGGATGTAAGTGTGCCTTTTTCTTCCTGTAATACATCACTGCCCGTGTCATTGATGTCATAGATGTATGTGAGTGTTCTGAGGATTGTAGCTGTGATATCGTAAAGATAGGTGAAAATCTTTGAAACAAAGGCAATAATGTCATATCTGTGTGTAAAGGTGTTTGAGACAGTTGTTGTAGTGGCATCTTCCAGTAATCTTGCACCTGTGCCATCCTCCAAGGCCCAGTTGTCTGCTGATGATTCTAATTCCCAGTATCTTGCAGACAT
>JBFLWI010000112.1:0-1896 GCA_040757675.1 Thermoproteota archaeon
AATTCATTTTTCAATTTTCTTAAGCGTTCCACTGATTAATTTTTAACCAATCAACCAATAATGAAACATAACTATTCCTTTAAATTGCTAGAGCGTCTCGCATTTTTTAAGCTCCTGTGGTGTAGTCCGGTTAAGCATATTGCCCTCTCAAGGCAAGGATCCCGGGTTCAAATCCCGGCGGGAGCATTTTCTGTGTTCAGATCTTCAGTGTATAGGTCAAAGCGCGTTGTTCGAATCCAAGTCTTTTGTAGAAGAGGTGGGCAGCCTTTCTTTGATAACCAGATTCTAGTCTTATTCTATAACACTTGTTCTTTTTTGCCATCTTAATACATGCATTAATCAGTGATTTTCCAATTCCTTGTCTGTGATATTTTTTTGCCACCACTAGTTCGGGGATGTACATTTCCAGTTTTGTTTGGTTTAGCCTCTGCAAGAACACTATGCTTACTAGGCCTACAATTTGGGAGTTCGACACGGCCACTAGTATTTTTTTGTCCGGTTCCAAAAGATAGCGTGTGATTTTCCCATTAAAACGCACCTTTTCTGAATTATTTTTTGGTTTAGGCCGCCCCATCTCGTATAGAAGCTCAAGAATCGAAGATGTGTCGCCTTTGCTTGCTTTGCGCACTAAGATCTTCAATGGTTTGTTTTAGATTTGTTTGGTAAAAAGAATGTCGTAAATATGATAATGATTAAGTAATTTGAAGACGTAATTGAGTCATGCAAATACTTCGAGAGCTAACAGACTCTGCAATCAATTTATTCAAAGGAAAAAACATAGCGTTTGTAGCCTCATTGATGAGCAATGGATCCCCTCAGATAACTCCAGTATGGGTTGATTACGACGGTCAGTTCCTTCTCATAAACACTGCAGAAGGAAGAATAAAACAGAGAAATTTTGCAAGGGATCCAAGAGTAGCGGTATCTGTGATGGACAGTAGTAATCCGTACAACGTAGTAAGCATAAGAGGCATGGTAGTCGAACAAACCGCTGTTGGCGCCGACGAACACATAGACAAACTAGCAAAAAAATATCTTGGAGTTGACAAGTACCCCTTTCGAACACCTGATGAAAAAAGAATCATATTAAAAATAAAACCAGAAAACATCTACCACATGTCAAGTTAGACTGTTTTAGAAAACAGTAAACCCCGCATTTTGATAACTACATCTTGAAAACAATCAGAAACGGGACATCGTCGATTGTCTTGACCCCAGCCCGTGATCCTATCTTCAGTTTAATTGACATTTCTATTGTGTCTTTGCCGACCATATTCAGAATTGAGCTGCTCTTCATTAGATTCTCAGCTTCTGTTTCATCTACGAGTCTGTGTCCGTAATAACTTGCAGAGATGTTTATCTGCAGTTTGTCCTGCTTGACTGTTTTTCCAAGCAACTCCTCATCGCAGATGTTTAGCATCCTAGAGTTTTGATAATTCGAAGTACGAATGAAGAATCGCATTTACGCATATTTTCCTTTCAGCGAAGATTTCGCACCGCACGCCTCACAAACCAAAAACGAGATCCTGTTCTGTCTCTCTATTTTTGTGTCTGGGCTCTTGCAGGTAGGACACTCTAGATAGTCTTTGACATATATCTGCAACAAATTGACAAAGTCTGCAGGTTCGCGTCTCCCAACGAATATGGCCTTGTCTCCACTTCGCTCGGCAGGAGTAGCAAACTCTTTTGACAGATACTGCAGTACCTTTTCCGGATCCCGTCTGAGAATTTTTGCAAAGTCCATAAAATTACGAAGTATGGTTCTTTGGCCTTCCCACATCACGTCTGGTGCAGGAAGCTCGAATCTCTCACCAGTATCTTTTTTTTCTGAGATTCTATCTTGGATTCTTTTTAGTAATTTTTCATAGTCTGCTTTTGTCAATGCTTTGATAGGAT
>JBFLWI010000113.1:0-1865 GCA_040757675.1 Thermoproteota archaeon
GTCAGAGATTTCATGACATTTAACAATGATGAAGGCATACAATTTACAATGTTTTCAGGACTAGAACCAGTGTGGACTGAATTTGAATCACCACAATACAAATCCTACACTCTTGGTAATTTTAGAGAAATTCCACAAATTCAGAACATATCTGAGGAAAAACAGTTTGAAATCGAAGTTGTTGGAAACGTCCTGCCATTTAAGACCAACAATTACGTCACGGATCAACTTATAGACTGGAATAAAGCCTTAGATGACCCAATCTTCATTCTAACATTTCCTCAGAAAGGGATGCTAAAACCACACCACTATAGGAAAATGGCAACTGTACTCAAAAACGGTGCTGACAAAAAGACTATACAATCCATTGCAAACAAAATCCGACTAGAATTAAACCCACATCCCGCAGGCCAAATGCAACACAACATACCGCAGCTTAAAGACGGCACAAAACTTTACGGCATGCAACACAAATACAAGGAAACAATTCTTTTCTTTCCAAGTCAGGGACAGACATGTCATGCATACTGTACATTTTGCTTTAGATGGCCACAATTTGTGGGAATTGAAGAACTCAAATTCGCAAGCAAAGAGATAGATCTGCTTGTAGCATACCTAAGAGAACACCCAGAAGTATCAGACGTGCTCTTTACTGGTGGCGATCCCATGATAATGAAGGCGCGAATCCTTGCTCAATACATTGATGCACTGCTTGAGGCAGACTTGCCAAACCTCAAGACAATTAGAATAGGCACAAAATCACTTTCGTACTGGCCTTATAGGTTCCTAACTGATAGCGACGCAGACGAAGTGTTGGGTCTTTTTGAAAAGGTAACAAAAAAAGGAATCCATTTGGCCTTTATGGCACACTTCAATCATCCAATAGAGCTTTCAACAATTGCAGTAAAAACAGCGATTCACAGAGTACGCAAAACTGGAGCGCAGATTCGGACACAATCTCCCGTCCTTGCCCACATAAATGATGACCCTAAAGTATGGTCTGATATGTGGCAAAGACAAGTAGCTCTTGGATGCATACCTTACTACATGTTTGTGACAAGGGATACTGGGGCACAGCACTACTTTGGTGTACCGTTGGTGCGCGCCCAAGAGATCTTCAGAGATGCATACCAAAAAGTTAGTGGCTTGGCAAGAACCGTCCGAGGACCAAGCATGTCTGCAAACCCAGGTAAAATACAAGTACTTGGGACAGTCTATATAGGAAAGAAAAAAGCAATTGTGATGCGCTTTTTGCAGGGAAGGAACCCCAAATGGGTACAAAGGCCGTTTCTGGCAAAATACGACAAGAAGGCTATATGGATTGACGAGCTAAAGCCATTTTCCGGAAAGAACTTCTTTTACGAAGATGAACTGGCAAAAATTCTCAAGGCATCTAAAAAACCCACTGTTAATCAACAAACAAGGAATCAACCAAAGCAACCATTGGTTTTGATTGCAACCAAAAACACTGAAACTACCGAAAAAACAAGCTTGGAAAAACGGAGTATTGGTAGGAAAAACTTTCCTTAGGAAAATCCAAGATGAGGAGTAAAGTGTCGCACGTATTCTCAAAAAGTGATGGGAAATCTCTCTCAAGCTTCGGCAAATATCAACTAAAAGAAGAAATCGTCTTAGATCTGCCAAATAATACCATCACGATTCGTGATCTGGGAAACGGCAGACTTTTGTATACGCGTAATTCGGGAAATGAAACCATTAAAAAGTTGATTCAAGCCAAAGCCAAAACACAACAAATCGAGCTGGCACCAGTACTTCCGATACACACACCATCCTACAAAACGAATTTTTTCTTTATACGGTTTGAGGAGCCACTCTATATTGAAGAAGATTCTTTAATAGAAACA
>JBFLWI010000114.1:0-1771 GCA_040757675.1 Thermoproteota archaeon
GAGTTCATGCCGGCCGTTGTGCCATACAAGATCTACCAAAAAAAGGAGGCCGGCAAGTTCATGGAGGAGGCAAAATACCGTGCCGCAAAAATGGGGATCTTGTTCAAGTATGCCATAGTTTACGGTAATCCAGTGGAGCAAATCCCTGCCATCGCAAAGGCCAAAAAATGCGACCTAATAGTGATTGGCGCAAGAGGAAAAGGGAGGGTAAAGGAGTTCTTTTTGGGCAGTGTCTCAAATGCTGTAGTGCACAGCTCACGCATCCCGGTATTGCTGGTAAAGTAGTATGTACAAGCGAATTTTTGTTCCAATTGATGGCTCTGCGTACTCGAGGAGAGCACTGGTAGAGGCCACAAAGATAGCACAGCTTGCAAACGCAACGATTTACCTGTGTACTGTAGTAACTACGGATGTAATTATGCCTCCTGGCTCACTGTTAGGCCTAGTAAAGACTGCTTCGAAGGGCCAGCTACAAAAAAGATTGCTCAACATGGCTAAAACAAACGCAGAAAAGCTGCTAAAATCATACATCAAATACTGCGCCTCAAAGAACGTAACTGCATATTACAAAATAATTGTCAACGGCAACATAGCCGATGAGATACTAAGATCTGCCAAAGCCAGATCCGCCTCTCTGATAGTCATCGGCAGCCAAGGGCTGCATGGCATAAGCAGGATCAAGTCATTGGGTAGTGTGAGCAGGAAAGTATCTGAGCTTGCGCATTGCCCTGTTCTGGTTGTAAGATAGATTATTTTTTGTGCCTTTGCAGTATGTCAATGACGGTCTGCTCTGGCACCTGTTCGAATTTTCGATAGAACTGGCCTACCGATGAGAACTCCGTTGGGATCTCTACTGCGACAATCTTGATTCCAAATCTCTTTAAGATCTCGTATGTCGTGTATGGTATCACAGGCACTGCAAGAATTACCTCCCCTGCCTTCTTTTTTGACAGCCACTCCAAAATAGCGTAAACTGTGGCACCGGTGGCGACTCCGTCATCGACCAGGATCACAGATTTGCCTTCGAGTTGGTACTGCGTGCTCCCCCTGTACGCCTCAAGCTGTCTTGCGACTTCGGCCTTTTTTTGCTGAATTTCCTGCTCAAAGCTCGGATCTGCGCACCAACGCTCCCAGTCAGGGCCGTAATACATCACCCCATCGAAGGTGACGGCCCCTACCGCATACTCTGGATAGTCCGGAGGCGTGATTTTCTTGGCTATGATCACGTCCAGTGGGAATCCCAGGATTCTTGCTATTTGGTCGCCCACTATTACACCGCCTCTTGGTATTGCCAAAACCACACAGTCCTTGCCTTTTGCAAAACCTAGCTTTTCTGCAAGGAGCTTTGCTGCATCAAGCCGGTCTTGGATCATCGACAAACTACCATTCATTCGGTTATACTATGCTTCTTTTGCAAGCTCAAAGACAATGTCTGATTTTGTGATTATTCCGGCAATCTTGGAATTCTTCATTACCGGAATGCCGCTTATATCATACCTGTACATCAACAGTGCCGCAAGCGAGACGTCGTCAGCCGGCTCCATGGTCACTGGGTTTTTTGTCATGATATCCTCTGCTCTGAAGGTGAGTACGTAGCTGAGCTTGTTTGCGTTGAACTGGTTTGGGTATGGACTGTACCATACGTCTCTTAGCTCGTTTGTGTCCGTAAAGACACCGAGTCTGTTTGGTATCCTTGCCGGCACAAAATCCCGGTAGGTGATGATACCGACAAGCTTCTGGTTCTTAAGCACCGGAACACGCGAGATCTTGT
>JBFLWI010000115.1:0-1693 GCA_040757675.1 Thermoproteota archaeon
GCGCGTAAAGGAAAGCGACATGACCAAACTTGCAAAAGCAACAGGCGGCCGCATCACAACAAACCTTGATGATATCACAGAGCATGACTTGGGACACGCAGAACTCGTACACCAAAAGAAAGTCGAGTCAGACAAATGGGTCTTCATTGAAGGATGCAAGAATCCAAAATCCGTCTCGATTCTGGTGCGCGGTGGCTCACAAAGGGTAGTTGACGAAGTAGACAGATCACTTCATGATGCACTAATGGTTGTTAAAGATGTCATAGAAAAACCTGCAATCGTAGCAGGGGGGGGAGCCCCAGAGGCATACTTGGCATCACAGCTAAAGGACTGGTCTGACAACTTTGAGGGACGAGAACAGCTTGCAATAAGAAAGTATGCTGAAGCATTAGAGGTAATCCCACTCACAATCGCAGAAAACGCCGGAATGGATCCAATTGATACCATGGCAAACCTCAGAGCAAGGCAAAGCAACGGCAGAAAATGGGCCGGAATCAACGCAAAGGAGGGCAAGATTGATGACATGCTAACGCTAAACATAGTGGAACCTGTGGCAGTAAAAGAACAAATAGCAAAATCTGCAACAGAGGCAGCATGCATGATTCTTAGAATTGATGATGTGATTGCAATCTCTGGCGCACCGGGCGGGCCCAAAAAGTAATCACTAAAAAACTTCAAAACGTATCTTTTCATTAGATTTCTGTGTACAGGATAGGTGTTGATCTAGGTGGCACAAAGATAGAAGGGATTTGTCTTGATGAGAATTTTCAAGCTTTAAAAAGAAAACGAATTGCCACAAATCAACAAAACGGGTATCGCTCTATTGTAAAGTCGATTGTGTCCTTGGTAGAGGATCTTTCAAAAGATCTCTCCGATTACAAAATCGGCATTTGTACACCAGGTGCGATTTCGAAAAAGAACGGCCTTATCAAGAATAGTAACACACAATGCCTCATAGGAATGCCGCTAAAAGAAGATCTACAAAAATCACTCAATCAAAAAATCGCAATGGATAACGACGCAAACTGTTTTGCTATGGCTGAGGCTACGATGGGTGCGGCCACAGGATATGATGTTGTATTTGGAGTAATAATGGGGACTGGAGTCGGTGGCGGCATCGTCATCAATGGGAAACCTCACAGGGGCCGAACATACATTGCCGGAGAATGGGGTCACCATACGCTGCATCAAAACGGCAACAAGTGTTACTGTGGAAGGCGTGGCTGCGTTGAGACCTACATAAGTGGGCCAGCACTTGAGAAAAGGTGGAACGAATTAACAGGTAGGTCGGAGTCGCTTTTTGACATAGTGCAGGATCTCAGATCCGCTACTGCGCAGCAATGGAAGCGCGAATTTCTGGACAATTTCGGAGTAGGACTTGCGAACGTCATCGACATTCTGGATCCAGATGCAATAGTTCTTGGCGGCGGCGTATCAAACATAGATTTTCTTTACACTGAAGGGCGTGATGCGGTATATCGGAATGTCTTTAGTGATCTGGTTGATACCCCAATTCTGAAAAACAAGCTTGGAGATTCAGGCGGGGTTTTCGGCGCAGCCTTACTTGATTAAGGAGACTAATTTGCGTGACCATTTTTTGATTTTATATGGTATCAAAAATATGCGCATAATGTGATTTTTGTTTCTTGATTAGTTTTTCAAAAATTTTCGTATGCATAAAACACCATGGATT